>CALECM010000037.1 GCA_937949745.1 uncultured Bacteroidales bacterium
TTTCTTAATATTTTCCTTCGCTTCTCCCCATTTCTGCTTTACATTCATTATCTGGTTAATAATTCCGGTTATTAATGGCGATTAAGATTGGGGAATAATATGGATAAATTTTAGGCTGAGGTCAAGGCTCTTTATATGATGGGTCAACGCGCCGATGGAAATGTAATCGACACCTGTTTCGGCATATTCCCTGATATTGGAAAGTGTGATGTTGCCGGAAGCCTCCGTTTCGTAGCGTCCGTTAATAAGTTTCAGGGCGCTCTCAATTTGTTCCGGCGTAAAATTATCCAGCATGATCCTGTCTACGCCGCCATGGGCCATTACCCTGATCACTTCCTGGATATTGCGGGTTTCGATCTCAATTTTTAAAGATAAATGGTTCCTGTCGAGATATTCCCTGGTTTTGTCAATGGCGTTTTCAATACCACCTGCGAAATCAATATGGTTGTCTTTAAGCATGATCATATCATAGAGCCCGAAGCGGTGGTTCCCGCCCCCTCCGACCTTAACCGCGTATTTTTCAAAGATCCTCATGTTAGGCGTGGTTTTCCGGGTATCGATCAACCGGGCACGCGTTCCCTCGATCTGCTTTACATATTTGTGGGTGGTAGTCGCGATACCGCTCATGCGTTGTACGAAATTGAGTACCGTGCGCTCGGCCGTAAGCATGCTCCTGGCGGGACCGGTGACAATGAAAATAATATCCCCGCATTTGATCTCGTCGCCATCTTCTTTAAACTGTTCCATCGTAATAGCCGGGTCGACTTCTTTGAAGACCAGTTTCGCGATCTCGATCCCCGCGATAATGCCCATATCTTTAGACATCAGGCGCATTCTGCCTGTAATGGCGGGATCTACACAAGCCATCGATGAATGGTCGCCGTCGCCGATATCTTCTCTTAAAGCCTGCCTGATGGTTTCTTCAATAGTCATAATTATCTTTTTTTGATGATGATCTCCGGTGTGCGGACGGTATTGCTGCGATGATGAGCCCTGTCTACAATATAGAAATCGAAATATACGGTATCGTAAGGAGATAAATAATTATTGATATAGATCTCATAGGTGATCTCGCCTTCGATAGATTCCGGTACGTTATTACTTAAATAAGGAATCCGGGCATTATTGTTGACGGAATCTATTTTGACGAATTGCCCGTTTTGTTTTTCATAATAATTGATGAAAAGATTATATTTCTGTTCCGGTAAAGTATCGGAAGGGGAGATATTGCCTTCGAGGCCTATATCGCCGTCACCGTCCTGGAAATAAAAAGTAAGATTGGCTTTATCGTCGTAATTGTAATTATTGGCTATCTTTTCCAGATCCACAAACTCGATTTTAGGTATGATGGAGAATCTGGCGGATTGTTTGCAAGAGCAAAAAAATACTGCCAATAGGATGACCGGTACGATTAATCTTTTCATATGGTGTATATTAGGCGAAAACATTTTTTAAGTTTGTCATGGCTTTCTCAACCACACTTTTCGGACAGGCTAAATTCATACGCATAAATCCTTCCCCTTCCGTTCCGAAAAGCAGTCCGTCATTTAATCCCAGTTTAGCTTTCTCCACCAGTATCTTCTTCAATTCTTCATGCGGGATGCCCAGATTCCTGAAATCGATCCACAAAATATAGGTCGCTTCGTGTGGATAGGTTTTAAGGCCCGGTATATTTTTCGTAATAAAATCATGGCAGTAATGTACATTTTCCGCTAAATACGGAACTAACTGGTCCAGCCAGGCATCTCCGTGGCTGTAAGCAGCCTCCAGGGCCACATCACCGAAGGTGTTTCCCATGAGCAAATGCAGCTTTTCATCCATAAAACGGTCATAGATATTTCCCAGTTCTTTATTGGGAATGATGACCTCGGAAGTAGAAAGTCCCGCTATATTAAAGGTTTTGCTGGGAGCCATACAGGTGATGGTGTTGGCAGCGATAGCATCAGAAACAGCAGCCATAGGTGTGTGCTTATATCCCGGCATGATCAGGTCGGCATGAATCTCGTCAGAAACGACCAGGCAATGATAACGAAGGCATAATTCTCCCAATTTTTGCAGTTCTTCCGGTGTCCAGCAACGACTTACGGGATTATGGGGATTGCAGAGGATGAGCATTGCAGCACCGTCTTTCAGCTTTTTTTCCAGATCCTCAAAATCCATCGTGTAAACATCATTTTCCAGTTTAAGGGGATTCTTTACCAATGTCCGGTCCTGGTTTTCAATTACGGCATAAAAAGGATGGTAAACAGGGGTTTGAATAATGATCTTGTCTTTTTTTTGCGTAAATGCCTGCACTAATGCAGCAAGTCCCGTTACAATGCCGGGCGAAAAATGGATCCATTCTTTTTCAATATTCCATCCGTGACGGCGTTTCATCCATCCGATAATAGAGTTATAAAAACTGTCGCTATGGTAGAAATATCCCAGTATAGGGTCATTCGTTCTTTTTTTAATGGCTTCCAGAATAAAATCCGGTGTCCGGAAATCCATATCGGCGATCCACATGGGAATCACTTCATCGCTTCCGAAAACTTCGGACGCCTTATCGTATTTTATACAGTTCGTATTTTTCCTATCAACGATTTCGTCGAAATTGTATTTCATTAGTGAGTGATATAAGTAATTGAGTTATTATTTGTTTATTTCGGAAAGTAAAATATCTACATCCTGCAGGAAATCTTTGGATTTATGCATTAATTCATACATGACCGTATCATTTTCCACAAAGGGAACCTGTTTACGGTAATTTGCCACGAACTCTTCAATAAAAGGCGACGATTTCAGCGGTTTTCTGAATTCCAGAGCCTGTGCGGCATTGAACAGCTCGATCGATAATATTTTTTCCACGTTATTGACGACCATAAATGCTTTGGTAGCGGCGTTGGCGCCCATACTTACATGGTCTTCCTGACCTTGCGAAGATTCAATGGAATCGGTGGAGCAGGGCATCGTGAAACTTTTATTTTGGTTAACGATGGATGCGGCGGTGTATTGGGGTATCATAAATCCGGAATTAAGTCCTGGGTTTTTTACTAAAAAGGAGGGGAGTCCCCGTTTTCCCGAGATCAATTGATAAACACGGCGTTCGGAAATGTTGCCCAGTTCGGCCATGGCCATGGTCAGGAAATCCAGTACTAATGCCAGAGGTTGCCCGTGGAAATTACCTGCCGAAATGATCATATCTTCATCCGGGAATACGGTCGGATTATCAGTAACGGAATTGATCTCCGTTTCCACTACATTGCTGACATGGGTCAGGGTATCTTTGGTAGCCCCGTGTACCTGTGGTATACAACGGAACGAATAGGGGTCCTGCACATGTTCCTTGTACCGGTTAATAATTTCCGATCCCGATAGGATATTCACAACATGGGTGGCGGTCATGATCTGTCCGATATGGGGACGTACCAGATGTACCGATATATTGAAAGGCTCTATCCTTCCGTCGAAAGCGTCTAACGAAATGGCGCCGATGATATCGGCGATCCAAGATAATTTTTTGGATCTGATAACCAGCCATACGGCATAAGCACTCATGAACTGGGTCCCATTCAACAATGCCAATCCTTCTTTGGATTGCAGGGTAATAGGTTCCCAGCCGAATTTTTTATTGATCTCTTCGGCTTTATATTTTTTATTCCTGTAGTAAACTTCTCCAAGACCTATCAACGGCAAAGCCACATGAGCCAGCGGAGCCAGGTCTCCCGAGGCACCGAGCGAACCTTGCTGGTACACCACAGGATAAACCCCGTTGTTATAGAAATCGATCAGCCTTTGGATGGTAACAAGCTGAACGCCCGAATTTCCGTAGGAAAGAGACTGGATCTTCAAAAGAAGTATCAGTTTCACGATCTCCTGCGGTACTTCCTCGCCGAAACCACAGGCATGGGAAACCACCAGGTTACGTTGTAAGGTCGAAAGATCCTCTTTGGAAATGTTTTGAGAACAAAGGGAACCGAATCCTGTGGTAATGCCATATACAGGAGCGGTGCTCTTTTCCATTTTTTCATCCAGGTAACGACGGCATTTGATAACGGCTTCCTCAGCCTCTTTGGACAGTACCAGCTTGGCTTTCTTCTTGATGATTTTTTCAACCATTTGGATACTCAGGAATTCGGTGGAAATAGTATGGGTTCTCATACAATAATATTAAATTGGTTTTATTTCATATATTTTGATATGCAAAAGTACGAAAATAATTAAGAATTACCCTATAATAATCCGGCGACGTATTTACGATTTTCCATTTTTCCTCTTTGCTTTATCTCCCGGCTTTCTCACTAATTATCGTATCTTTGCATGGATATTGAAATTTTGATTATGAAAGAAAAAAAACTGTTTCTCCTGGATGCGATGGCGCTGATTTTCAGAGCCTATTATGCCATGATCCGTTCACCCCGTATTACCTCGCACGGTTTAAATACGTCCGCGATCCTGGGCTTTACCAATACCCTTTACGAAGTGTTAAAAAAAGAGAAACCCACGCATATCGCCGTTTCGTTTGATACCGGAGCTCCCACGGTAAGACACGCCGATTTCGAAGAATATAAAGCGCACCGGGAAGCAACGCCTGATGATATCGTAAATGCCGTTCCCTATATTAAAAAGATCCTGGATGCTTTCAATATTCCGGTGATCATCATGGACGGATATGAAGCCGATGATATTATCGGGACTGCGGCCAAACAAGCGGAGATTCAGGGATTCCAGGTCTATATGATGACTTCCGATAAGGATTACGGACAACTCGTTTCCGAAAATATTTTTATGTATAAACCGGGTAAATTCGGTCAGAAATCGGAAGTGCTGGGAGTGAAAGAGATTTGTGAGAAATACGCAATTGAAAGACCGGAACAGCTGATCGACATTCTGGGATTATGGGGTGACGCTTCCGATAATATTCCCGGCGTTCCCAATATCGGGGAAGTAAGGGCGAAAAAGCTGATCGGGCAGTTCGGAACCATTGAAAATATTTACCAGCACATTAATGAGGTGGATAACGAAAAATTGAGGCAGACCCTTCTTGACCATAAAGAAGAAGCGTTGCTTTCGAAAATGCTGGCCACGATCATACTCGATGTTCCGGTGGATCTGGATTTCAATAAAATGGCCTATAAAGGACCGGATATTAAGAAAATGAAAGCCGTTTTCGATGAACTGGAATTCAAAGCTTTAACACGTCGTATTCTTACGGATCTTTCTGTGACGGAAGGGAATAATCATAAGGGAAAAGTAGTTCAACCCGATCTTTTCTCGGAGCCGGTAGAAATGGATACAGAGGAAAATGAAGAGGAAAAATTTGATTGTTTCGACCATACGGATCATCATTTTACGGAAATCCATTCGGTGGAAGATCTTACGGACAAAACCCCGTCCATTTCAACGGATATGCTCTATTTCGACTGGATCCTGGTCCGGGAAAAGATTGCGGGATTTGTTTTTTCAACCGGGGATTCCCATATTTATTATCATTTTATGGAAAAGGAGCAAAGGCAGTATATCCATTTGCTGGAATTCCTGTTCGGAAAAGAACGTCATATTGTCACTTACCAGTGCAAACAGACTTATAAATGTTTGGAATCGTTAAACATAGAGCCGAAAGCTACTTTTTTTGATCTTCAGATCGCTCATTATCTGATACAACCGGAACACTCGCACCAGTTGGAAAGATTATCGGAAGGTTATTTGCACTATGCCCTCATCCTGCCTGATAAAAAAGAAGACAACCAGGCTTTGTTACTCAATATGTATTGTGAGAAAATTGAAGTTTACAGGAAATTGTATCCGGTTTTCAAGGGAGAACTGGAAAAGGATAATTTACTGGAACTGTTCCGGAATCTGGAAATGCCCCTGGCGGAGGTATTGGCGGATATGGAATATTCAGGCATAAAAGTGGATGGTCATGTTCTGCAGGAAAGTGCCGAATCTTTGAATCGTGATATCCTGGAATTGGAAGAAGAAATATTCAGGCTGGCCGGGGTTTCGTTTAACCTCGCTTCACCCAAACAACTCGGGGAAGTGCTTTTTGAGAAACTACGGATCATCGAGAACGCCAAATTAACCAAGACAAAACAATACCAGACGGGGGAAGAAATTCTCGTTAAACTGACCAATAAGCATCCGATCGTACCGTTGATCCTTGAATGGCGGACTTTATCCAAACTCAAAACTACCTATATCGATGCTTTACCGCAACTTATAAATCCCAGGACCGGAAGGATCCATACCACTTTTAACCAGACGGTAACCTCCACGGGCCGGTTAAGTTCCGTCAATCCTAATCTCCAAAATATTCCTATACGTACGGAGCGGGGAAGGGATATCCGCAAGGCTTTTGTGGCATCGGACGATGAATCTCTGATCCTTTCCGCAGATTATTCGCAGGTTGAATTAAGGATTGTGGCAGCGGTTTGCGGCGACGAAAAAATGATCGCTTCGTTCCGCAATAAAGAGGATATCCATACTGCTATGGCAGCACAAATCTATAAAGTGCCTTTGAAAGAAGTTACTCCCATGATGCGCCGGAATGCCAAAACCGTTAATTTCGGTATATTGTATGGCATGTCGGCATTCGGGTTGGCCGATAGGCTTCATATTCCGCAGAAAGAAGCGCGTGAATTGATCGATAAATATTTTGAGACTTTTCCCAAGATCGATCATTTTCTGGATAGTACGATCGAATTCGCGCAACAGAACGGCTATGTTGAGACTTTAATGGGCAGACGCCGTTATATCCGCGATATTAATTCCCACAATGCCATGCTTAGAAGGGCCGCCGAACGCAATGCGATCAATGCTCCGATCCAGGGAACTGCCGCTGATCTGATCAAATTAGCTATGGTACATATCCACAAGGCTTTTAAAGAGCGTAACCTGCGTAGCAAGATGGTGTTGCAGGTACATGATGAATTGGTTTTTGAAGTCTGCAAAGAGGAATTGGACCAGGTCAGGGAACTTGTGGAACAGATGATGACTCATGCGATGGAATTTAGGGTACCCATAGCAGTGGAAATAGGGTACGGTAAAAATTGGTACGATGCCCATTAAACTCCGGAATCTATAACATTACCGGTAATTTTCCGGCCATAAAAAAGCGTCATGGAGAATTTCTATAGGGTGAAAACTTTTTTCTCCCGTAACGTCTTTGATCTGATGACGGCAACTGGTACCGGTAGCCGTAACGACCGTTTCTTTTTCTTTATCCCGTATAGCCGGAAATAAAGCCATTTCCCCTACTTTTATCGACAGTTCGTAATGTTCTTTCTCGTAACCGAATGCGCCGGCCATTCCGCAACATCCCGATTTTATTTCAGTGACGGTATAATGTGGAGGGATTTCCATCATGGTGATACTGTCCGCAGGATTGGAAAGTGCTTTCTGGTAGCAATGTGAATGGAACAGGATATGTTTGGATTCGCTGCTGAATTGTTCCCGTCTTATATGTCCTGATTTAAATTCGCTGGCAATGAATTCGTCAATCAGATAGACATGTTGCGAAAGTCGTACCGCTTCTTTTTTCAGGTCCGGCCTTACCAGATCCGGATATTCATCCCGGAATGACAGTATAGCCGAAGGCTCTATCCCTAACAGCGGACAATTTTCATCGATAAGAGGAGATAAAAGACTTATATTTTTTTCAGCTAGTTTCCGCGCTTTTTTTAAATCACCTTTGGAAATAAAGGTTCTTCCGGAAAATGAGTGGCCTGTAAATTTGACCTGATAGCCCAAAGCCTGTAAAAGTTCTACGGCTTTAATACCGATGCTCACATCCTGTGTATTGGTGAATTCATCATTGAAGAAATAAACCGTTTTAAGGGGATTCTTCTTCTCATCAAGATGATGCCGGGTCCATTTCTTCAATGAGAACGAATGGACGAGGGGCAGGGATCTTTGTGGGGAAAATCCCATAATTTTTTTGATAATACCGGAAAGCCGGGACTGGGAACAAAAATAGTTAAATACCGGATAGAAGAAAAGTCCCAGACGGTTCAGGGAGGGATAATAACTGATCAGCCGGGAACGAAAAGGAACAGGATGCTGTTTGTAATACTGGTATAGGAATTCGGATTTCAGTTTGGTCATATCCACATTGGAAGGACATTCCGACTTACATGCTTTGCACGCCAGGCAGGTATCCAGAATTTCAAATATCTCCCGGTGATCGAAAGGGTTTTTCCTGTCGGAATTACGGAGAAATTCCCTCAGAATATTAGCCCGGGCCCGTGTACTGTATTTTTCTTCTCCCGTGGCCCGGTAAGAAGGACACATCGTTCCTGCGAAGAGCCGGGATTTTTTACAATCAGCGGATCCATTGCATTTCTCAATGGCCCTGAGCACGCCTTCCGTATCGGAAAAATCGAAAAAAGAATCCAATTCTTCCCGGGATTCGATTGTTTTATTCGTTGATTTTTCCCGGATTTTGATATGCTCATTGGTTTCATATCTGATATGCTCGTTCATGGGAGGGGCTCCCACGATCTTCCCGTTATTAAATATAGAATACGGGTCAAATATTTTTTTAATATCCTGTAGAATTCGATAATTCTGGTCCCCTAACATCAACGGAAGGAATTCTCCCCTTAATCTTCCGTCTCCGTGTTCTCCGCTTAGACATCCGCCAAGTTTTTTAACCAGTAAGGCATTCCGGTAAGCAAAATCCCGTAATTTATCAGTTTCATTTTTATCTTTAAGATTGAAGATGGGTTTGTTATGCAATTCGCCGGTAGAAATATGTCCGTAAAAAGAACAGGATAAACCGAATTTATCCAGCAGGCAAGTTAATTCTTTATAGTATTCCGGATATTTTTCGACATGCAATGCCACATCTTCTATAACCGTTACCGGTTTCGCATCGCCTTTGACATTGGACATAATCCCGAGTCCGGCCTTGCGTAGCGCCCAAACCCTGTCCATATCTTTTCCTTCTATCAGGCAGGAAAAACTGTCGATACCGGCATCATACAGGGTTTGCCGGATAGCTTCCGCTTTTAAATGTACTTCTTCTTCGGAATTTTCCACAATCTCGATGATCAGAACGGCAGCGGGATCGCCCTGTATGAAAAAACGATTCCTGTTCTGACTGATATTTTTTTTAGCCAGGTCCAGTATAGTACGGTCTATTAATTCAATGGCGTAAGGATGATGCCGGAGTGCCAGGATGTTACCTTCCAAAGCCTCTTCCATCGTATCGGTCTGCACAGATAATAAAATTTTATGAGGCGGTGGTAAGGCAGAAAGTTTGATTTTTAATTCGGTAATAAAAGCTAACGTGCCTTCGGAACCTGTCAGTAGTTTGGAAAAATTGAATTTTTCTCCCATACCGGTGAAAGGAGCGGTCCCGATAAGTTCGTCGATCGCATAACCCATGGATCGTCGCCGGATATCAGGGTGCGGAAATTGCTTTTTAATTTCTTCCCGTACCGGTTCCGGTGAAAGCAGCCTGTAAATATCGCGGTATAGGGAACCTTCGAAATTGTCGAGCCGGCATTTTTCTTCGAATTCCTCTCCTGTTAAAGCAGAAAATTCCACAGGGTCACCATTTCCGAGGATAGCTTTTACCGAGAGGATATGATCACGGGTACTGCCGTAGATCAGCGAATTGGCGCCACAGGAATTGTTCCCGAACATTCCGCCGATACAACAACGGCTGGATGTGGAAGTTTCCGGTGCAAAAAAGAGGCCGGATCTTGCTAACTGCATGTTGAGTTCATCCCTGACCACGCCCGGTTGTACCACCGCATAACCTTCGTCGGTATTGATCTCGGTAATACGGGTAAAATATTTGCTGATATCTACGATAAGTCCATTTCCTACAACCTGTCCCGCCAAAGAAGTGCCTGCCGCCCGGGGGATCAGATTAAGCTTATATTCCCGTGCGAACCGGATCAGGGTAGTAATGTCTTTTTCATTTTTCGGGAAAACCACCGCCTCCGGCATTTCTTTATAGATAGAAGCATCGGTGGCATACTGTATCAGGGAGGAAAGGTCAAGGTCTGTTTCTCCCTCTAATTCATTTTTAAGTCGATTAATTATTTCCGCTTTCAAGGCCAGCTGTTATTCGACAGATACGGATTTAGCCAGGTTTCGAGGTTTGTCTACATCACATCCTCTCAGTACTGCCACGTGATATGCCAGCAATTGTAGCGGTATGGAAGATACCAAAGGAGTTAATAATTCTTCCGTAGGAGGTATCTCGATGCTGTAATCCGACATATTTTTGACCTGGTTATCTCCTTCGGTCAGGATAGAGATGATTTTTCCTTTGCGGGCGATCACTTCCTGGATATTGCTGGCTACTTTTTCATAAGTTTCCTGCTGGGTAGCAATCACTACGACGGGCATCTCTTCATCGATAAGTGCGATCGGACCATGTTTCATTTCCGCTGCCGGATAACCTTCCGCGTGGATATAGGAGATCTCTTTTAGCTTTAAGGCTCCTTCCAGCGCCACAGGATAATTCACACCCCTTCCGAGGTAAATGGCATTTTGTTTATTCAGGAAGAAACGGGCAATTTCCTTGATATCCTCATTTTGTTTCAGGATCATTTCTATTTTTCCCGGTATGGATTCCAGATCGTTGATAAGCTGATGATAATAAGATAAAGAGATGTTTCCCTTTTTATGTGCCAGACTTAAAGCCATGAGCGCTAATACGGTTACCTGGGTAGTAAACGCTTTAGTAGAAGCGACTCCGATTTCCGGTCCGGCATGGGTATAAGAGCCTGCATGGGTATTTCTGGCAAGTGTTGAGCCTACCACATTACAAATACCGATCACCGTAGCTCCTTTTTCCTTCGCCAGTTCCAATGCGGCCAAAGTATCTGCCGTTTCACCGGATTGTGAGATCACGATAAGTACGTCATCTTCATTAATGATGGGATCCCGGTAACGAAACTCGGATGCATATTCAACTTCCACCGGAATCCTTACCAGGCTTTCGAAAAGGTATTCTCCAACAAGTCCCGCGTGCCATGAAGTACCGCACGCTGCGATGATGAAACGTTTGGCATTCATCATTTTATTTTCATACTCGATGATCCCACCCAGCGATACGACATCCAGCGAGGTACTGATTCTTCCGCGCATGCTGTCACGTATGGCTTTGGGTTGTTCGAATATCTCTTTAAGCATATAATGCGGGAATCCCTTTTTTTCAAGTTGGTCTAAAGTGATTTCCAGTTTTTGGGTATACGGACGCTTCTTCTCGTTATTGATATTCCGGATCTCCAGTTTTTTATCAGGATTAATTACGGCAACATCACCATCCTCCAGATATACCACTTTTTTGGTATACTTGACGATAGGAGCGCCGTCGGAAGCGACAAAATATTCATTATTGCCCACGCCGATCAAAAGAGGGCTTCCTTTCTTGGCCACGATCAGTTCCGACGGATTGTCGGAAGAAAGGATGGCAAGCGCGTACGTTCCGATCACGCCGTTCAGGGCCTGTCTCACCGCTTCAGCCATACTTACTTTTTCATTGAGATAGATATCCTGGATAAGATGTACCAGTACTTCCGTATCAGTGTCGCTTTTAAACTGGTAACCCCGGTTCATGAGTTCCTGTTTTAATACCAGGTAATTCTCCACGATACCGTTATGGATCAGGGCTATGGAGCCGTCTTCCGAAATATGGGGATGGGCATTCTGGTCATTGGGTTCTCCGTGGGTTGCCCAGCGGGTATGCGCTATCCCTGTCGAAGAGATAATATTTTTACTTTCACAATACTTTTCCAGCTCCGATACTTTTCCCCTGCATTTATATAATGAGAGTTTCCCTTCCTGAGAAAGGGCCACACCGGCGCTGTCGTAACCGCGGTATTCAAGTCTGTGTAAACCTTCAATGAGAATAGGGTAGGCTTCCCTTTTGCCTGTATAACCTACAATTCCGCACATAACATCAAATAGTTAAGGGTAAATATGTTAATAAGTAGTATAGTCCAATTCCAGCCGGAATTGCTGTTCGGGATTTTGCGTGGATTCGGGTCCGGCAAAGATGAGCCGGTTCGCTGCGATACCTTCTCCCCTGGTCACGATATACAGTCCGGCCGGACTGACCTTTTGAGTCAGCAGCTGTTGCACATACCGGGTTACCCGTATACGGTATTCTTTTTTATTTTTATCATAGGTACCGCCGAAATAAGTGCTTCCTCTTCCGTCGGAATCATCAGGGACAAAGCCTAATCCTCCGGTTTGCTTTATAAGCTGGAGATTCAATTGGGCGGGTGACGGGAAAGCATTATCGTCAATGGTAATATTGCTGATAACGAGTTCGGCTTTATTGATCACGATCTTCTGATCTTTAAAAGTGTCGTAAAGGTTCGGGAATTGAATAAATGTTTTTACTCCTCCCATGGGTTGTACGAATAATGTTTGTTTCCCTTTTTCCTTATTTCCGGAAAGAACCTGATCTTTAAGGTCCTGGTTATTGGATGTCGTATAATCATGGGAGAAATTATTATAATAAGCAGATGTTCCGGTAACCCTAAGGCTATAAGTTTTATTGCCTTCCTGGTTACGGTAATACATGGTAATGGCGGATATGTCGTTTCTCAAATTTAAATAGACGAGACATCCCGTGCCGGAATTGGAAAAACCGGATACGGTAAGGTGTAGTCCTTTGAAAAAATTGAGGAAATCGTCATTGGTTCCCAATCGGTTCTGGTTATCGATAAAATGTTGTCCCAATTCATCCGATAAGCGTATCCTGAGCTGGGCCGGTCTTTTGGTGTTTTCAATCAAAACAGGTGTATGGGGCTTAGGAGTAAAGGAGAAAGAAGGGTTATAGGTGAGGTTGGTTGCGTCGTAATTTGTAGTACTGTTACTGAAATAACGCTGTGAGGTACTGTTGCTCAGTCCTTCCGTCAATTCGTGTACCCGGGCGGTGAGCCGGGCGTTGGTATCCCCGTAGAATCCGGTATATTGTAATATCAGCACAATAGAGTCCAGTTCGGGATTCACACCGAAATTCACACTGCTTCCGGTTAAGGAAAACTGGGTGTAGATACTGGCCCGGGTAGTACCGAAACCAGGATCCTGTATGTATCCTAAAATGCTGTTGGATAACTGCTTGGTGGAAATACTATCCCCTTTAACGGTATATGCTGTAATGGATGTGGAATCCGAAAATGCGTTTCCTAATAATTCGCCTTCTTTCAAATTCAGCCCGATAGCATCATATTCTTTCCCACATCCCGCCAAAACTATACATATTGCAGATATGAATAGTAGTTTTTCAATTATTTTCATGGATGTAATGTGTTAAAACCAAACAGGTTCCTGTATCATCAACGTTTCGTAAAATTTGTCGTAGTCATGCACATAATCCTCCTGCTCCGGATGTTCGAAAACCGGTCTTTTGTAATTTTTGAGGTATGTCCTGATCGTAGGTTTTACATCCTGATGACCGATAACCACGCCATCGGAATAATCGATTCCGGTTTTAATGATGGCATCATAACCGGGAGTTTTAAAATGCGCCAGATAATCCTTGGGAATACCTGTAAGTTTTAATTTCTTAGCGAAATTGGGAGAAAACTTTTCTTTGAAATGGTCGTCATATACGGAGTAGATAATCCTGGTATCCTGAAAAAGAGGATTATCTTTGTAAATGGTTTTGATAAATAAAGGAACCAGGGCGCTTATCCACCCATGACAATGGATTATATCCGGATTCCAGGTAAGTTTGCGAACGGTTTCAATCACACCTTTGGCAAAAAATATGGCCCGGGAATCATTATCGTCATAGAAATTTCCTTCATCATCAAAGAAAATATTTTTTCTTTTGAAAAAATCTTCACTGTCAATAAAATAAATCTGCATTCTCACTGCCTGAAGTGAGGCCACCTTGATGATCAGGGGATGGTCGCTGTCTTCAATGATAATATTCTGGCCGGAAAGACGAATTACTTCATGAAGAAGATTTTTTCTTTCATTGATACAGCCATATTTTGGCATAAAAGTGCGGATTTCATTCTCTTTTTCTTGAATTCCCTGAGGTAAAAAACGACAGATATTTGAGATGTAACTTTCTGGTAGATAGGGAAATATTTCAGGAGTAATGTACAGAATCTTTTTCTTTGTCATAACACAAATTTTCTAATGCAAAAATATATAAAAAAAACCATATAAAAAGGAGATTTTTTTTCTTTTTTCTTTTTCTTTTTGTTAACTCATTAAATGTCAATTTTAAACAACTTCTTAATGTTTTCCGGGTTATCAATATATTTTGTATTTTTGTCCCCCAAAATTAAGAATATCGTTTCAATTTAAATTTGAACTTAATGGTTTCTGAACTGTATTATTCTGATAGATTATATTACTAACTCAATATGGATGATTTTAGTATTTGGGAGATATTGATGCTTCTCTGTTTTGCCTGCAGCTGGCCCATTTCCATCATTAAAACTTTGCGTACCAAAATCGTACTGGGTAAGAGTCCGGTCTTTATGATGATTATCATGCTCGGATATATCTGCGGAATTATTCATAAGGTGTTGCATAATTACGATATTGTCACTTATTTATATGGGTTTAATTTCTTTATCGTGTCGGTAGATCTTTTCCTTTATTTTTATTACATAGGTAGGAATCGTAAAGAACTCGAAATAAAAGAGGGCAATCTATCCATTCATAAACTTAAATAAATATCCATTGGAATTTTTAATTATTTTTCTTCTTTTTCTCTTAAATGGTTTTTTTTCATTGAGCGAAATGGCGTTGGTTTCCGCTAAACCCATGCGTTTGGAGATTATGCGTGACGCCGGGAAAAAAGGAGCGGCTACCGCCCTGAAATTGCAACGCAATTCCGAACAATTCCTGTCGGCTATCCAGGTCGGGATTACTTTGATCAGCTTTATCACGGGTTTTTACGGAGGTAACAGTGTGGCCAAATATGTCACCCCGTTGTTTACCTGGATGAATGTACCTTCACCCTATGATTATCAGTTGGCCGTGGTGATCTCGATGTTACTCATCACTTTTTTTGCCATCGTGATAGGAGAGCTTGTTCCCAAGACTATCGCATTGTCAAGGCCGGAAAAACTGGCATCAAAAGTTTCTCCCGTTATTTTTGTTTTCAGCAAGATCTTCTATCCTGTAGTGAAGTTACTGTCCGTGACCACTTCCTTTATCAATAGGATACTGGGAATAACCACAACGGAAAACCAGATCACCGAATCGGAGTTGCGCCATATTATTAAAGATGCCTCGAAAAGCGGTGTGATCGAAGAAGAACAGAATGAGATCCATGAGAAATTGTTCTATTTCTCCGATAAAAAGGCCAAACATATTATGACCCATCGTTCGGAAATAGAATGGATCGATATTAACCTGGAACGTAATGAATTTACCAACCAATTACTGCATTTTAAAAGCAGCAAGATATTGGTTTGCAATAAAACCCTGGATGATTATCTGGGTGTATTGAGTGTTAAAGAATTCCTGACAAAAAATTATCTGCAGGAAGAGATCCCGCTGGAGATGCTTCTGGATGCACCCGTCGTTTTTCCGGAATCTGTGGAAGCCCAGGATATACTGAATGAGTTCCGTAAGAAGCAATTTTATTTCTGTGTGGTACTGGATGAATTCGGATCAGTGGAAGGTATTGTTACGCTTCACGATATCGTAGAAAGTATTGTGGGCGAAATTCCCGAGGAAGAAGAAGTTGTAGAACCTGATATGTGGATCCGGGAAGATAGTTCGGTGTTGGTGAACGGAGATGCCTCTATCGAAGTACTACTGGATGTTATCCAGGGTATTGAAATTGATTTTGAAGATATTGATTATTCCACGGTGGCCGGTTTCGTATTGGAAAATATAGAAAAAATCCCCGAGGTCGGGGATTCTTTCGAGTATATGGGTTATAAGATTGAAATCGTGGATGTTGACCATAACAGAATCGATAAGATCCTGATTTCCAAAATTCCCAGGGAAAATAATTAATATCCGAAAATCTCTTCCAGACTTAAACGGGTTACTTTACCGTAATTACTTTCTATCTTCTGGAAATCCACATCATTCTCATTGGATAAGATCATGTAGGTTTTCGGCTGGTTTCTGATATAGGTATCGTTAAATTTCACGATATCGTCAAGTTTAATACGGTCAGCCGCGTTATAAATATCCCTTCTGATATCATAATCAATTCCCAGTTTTTTATTAGCAAGATAGTTGGTGATAATTCTCATTTTGGTAATACGGTTGGTTTCGATATTGGTTTTTACACCTTCTTTCGCCAGGTTATAGGCATATTCGGAAACCGGGATATTATCGAAAAGGTCGTTGAAAGCATCAAAAGCGTCGATGATCTTGTCGTTTTGGGTTGCGATGAAAGAGTAGTTGTACATATATTCGTCTTTTTCCGATGGGGTAACATATCTGGAAGCTGCGGAATAAGCGAGCGAACGTTTTTCACGCATTTCCTGGAATACTATGGCATTCATCCCGCCTCCGAAATATTGATTGTACATCTGGATCAATGGAATCATGTTTTTATCGAATACGATACTGCGGTTATAGGTTACCAATCTCGATTGTTTGGCGTCGTAATGAGTAAATAATACATTATTTTGGGTAACAGGAACCATTTCAAATTTTCGTTCCGGTTTAGGTTGTTTAAACGGTGTTACCGGTTGATAATCTTTCGCCAGGGTTTTCATCAAATTGTCCACACTTTCGGGACCGTAATACAGAATTTCCGGCTGCAAGCTTAACAACTCCCTGATCAAACCGATTAATTCATTGCCTGTGAGAGATTTCATTTGTGCTTCGGTCAGAGAATATTTAGCCAGTTCGGGTCCATACTCCCCATACATCATCAACGCGCTCAGGATCGCATTCTGGTTACTTTTAGCATCCGTCCTGGATTTAAGGTGATCCTCAATAAGGTTTTGTAAAGCTTCTTCATTGGGCTGTGCGTTTTTCAATAAGTCCATAGAGAGGGCGAGGGCAGGTTCAAAATTGTCATTCAAGCCAGAAATGGATATATTCGTATAATCGTCGCCGCTATAGGCGCTCAGATTGCAGGCGTACCGGTAAAAAAGCTCTTTTATCTCTTCCGGAGAGTAACGGGTTGTGCCGAGGTAATCGAAATATTCGGTAGCAATAGGTAAACGCAGGTCATTCAGTTCTCCCACTTTAAATCTCAATATCAGGTTGAAAGTGTTGTTCTCTTTATTCTGAATATAATAAACGGGAGATCCTTTATAATCAGCGAAAGTGATTGCCGACTGGTAATCTATAAAAACGGGTTTTAACGGAGCCGGTTGATTTAACTGGATGGATTTAAAGAATTCGGATTCCCCATCCCGGTTAAGATGAATGGGCGTGATGGGCGGTTTTTCAACTTTCGCCACATCGTCCGGGGTCCCCTGACGTTTGTATATCAGGACATAGTTATTATTTTTAAAATGTTTGTTCGCGAAGTTGACGATATCCTGTTTGGTAATTTTAGAATATTCATTGATTGCCTGTGCAGCTTCATTCCAGGGAATATCATTCTGGAAGGCGTTAAGCATCATTCTGGCTCTTGCATCATTGCTTTCCAATTGACGCATTTCGGATAACCTGAGGTTATTGATCGCCGCTTCCAGCAGCCAATCTTCAAATTTTCCCTGTTTAACCAGTTCCAGTTGTTGCAACAAAAGATCTTTCACATCATCCAGGGTTTGCCCCGTTTTAGGTTTACCATCCAATACATAGGCGGAATTATCGGTGAGAACATACGGGAAACCGTAAGCGCTGTACACAAGTTGTTTTTGGTTAAGATTAAGGTCGATAAGGCCTGCTTTTCCATTGGACATGATATTGTCCAACATCCTAAGGATGTATATTTCCTTTGAATTGGCGGGCTCGTCGATACGGAAAGCGATCATAACATTTTCAGCTTCCAGTCCGGTTACTTCCCTGATGACAGGTTTGGTTATAGGTTGTTCCTGCTTTACGTTTAATTTTTTTACCGGACGGGAAGGTAATTTACCGAAATATTTATCGATGATCTGAATGGCCTGATCAAATTCAAAATCCCCCGACATACATATCGCCATGTTATTAGCCACGTAATATTGTTCAAAAAACCTGTTGATATTGGTCATGGAAGGATTTCTCAAATGTTCCTGGGTACCCAATGTAGTTTGTTGTCCGTAAGGATGATTGGGATACAATGCTTCCAGCATGGCTTCACTTGCTTTACGGCTGTCGTTGGTTAACGACATATTTTTTTCTTCGTAGATCGTCTCCAGTTCCGTGTGGAAAAGGCGTAATACGGGATGGGTGAAACGGTCGGCCTGTATTTTTGCCCAATTTTCCAGTTGATTGGAAGGGATATTTTCCACGTAGTTGGTTAAATCATTGGATGTCCATGCATTGGTGCCCTGCGAACCGATACTTTTCATCATTTTTACGTATTCGTTTGGAATAGCCAGTTTACTGGCTTCATAAGAGATACTGTCGATCTGATGGTAAAGCCGGGCACGTTTGGTATTGTCTTTTTCCACGCGATACAATTCAAACAACCGTTCGATCTCGTCGATCATCGGTTTCTCCTTTTCCCAGTCGGTAGTACCGAAGTTAGGAGAGCCTTTGAACATCATGTGTTCAAAATAATGAGCAAGTCCGGTGGTTTCAGCGGGGTCGTTTTTACTTCCTACCTTTACGGGGATATAAGTCTGGATACGGGGTTCCTCCCGATACACACTCATGTATACTTTCAGTCCGTTATCCAGGGTATAAATCCTAGCATTTAACGGATCGTTGGGTACGGTTTCATAACGATAATTCTTTTGCGCCTTAAGGTTTCCCGTTAACAGGCAGCAAAATAAGCAAATAAGCACAAGGTTAATTTTTTTCATATTTCAGGATCATTTTGGTTATTATTATTTTAGAATTCCTAACTATGGTCTTAATAGGATTTCTTATCACCCCAGTTCCTCCATTCCCTGAAAATGGCGAACGCTTCCGGTGTGATATGTTGTTCTGACACGATTTTCCGTTTTAACGGATGCAGTCCGATCTCTTCGTAGATGAACGAGTCGTCGAAGCCGGCAAAAGCCGCGTCTTCCCGTGAAGCGGAAAAATAGACGATCTTGGGTCTGGCCCAGTAAATCGCACCCAGACACATCGGACATGGTTCACAGCTTGAGTATAATTCGCATTCGTAAATCTGGAAGGTGTTCAGATGCTGACAAGCTTCCCGGATAGCCATAATTTCGGCATGGGCTGTCGGGTCATTTAAAACGGTGACCTGATTTACACCCCGGCCGATAATTCTTCCATTTCTTACTACCACAGCGCCGAAAGGACCACCTTCACCGGTCTCTTTCCATTTTGAAGCCAGCATAACGGCTTCTTTCATAAATTTCGGATCATACATAACTTCTATTCTTTATAGAAAGGCATTTTAACAACTGTTGCTTTCAAAAGCTTACCTCTGATTTCAATAAAAATTTCAGTCCCGACTTTGGCGAATTCGGTTTTGATCAAAGCCGTACCGATGGATTTATTAACGGCAGGACCGAATGTGCCGGAGCGTACTGTGCCGATCTCGTTTCCGTCGGCGTCGCAAACTTTATAATCTATACGGGGAATACCGCGGTCTATCATCTCAAAACCTACCAGTTTACGTTTGAGTCCATCCGCTTTCATCGCCAGCATCTGTTCTTTATCGATAAAATCTTTATGGTCCACAAATTTGGTGATCCAGCCTAAACCTGCTTCCAGCGGAGAAATAGTATCGTCAATTTCATGGCCGTAAAGGCAGAAACCCATTTCGAGCCTTAAAGTATCCCTTGCTCCCAATCCGATGGGTTTGATGTCGAATTCTTTTCCCGCTTCGAAAACGGCATTCCATATTTTTTCTGCGTCCTCATTTTTAAAATAGATCTCACATCCGCCCGATCCGGTATAACCGGTTGTGGAGAACAGTACATCCGGAATTCCGGCAAAAGTGATTACCTTGCAGGTGTAATATTCCATATCGATAACATTGGCATCGGTAAGTTTTTGCATGGCTTTTAATGCCAAAGGTCCCTGGATAGCCAATTGCGAAACCTCATCCGAAATATTGGCGATTTCCGCTCCGAATTTTTCATTCTGCCGGGATACCCATTCCCAATCTTTATCGATGTTGGCTGCATTGACTACCAACAGATAATCATCGTCAGCGATCTGATATACCAAAAGATCATCCACTACACCGCCTTTTCCGTTAGGGAAACAGGAATATTGTACTTTTCCCGGATAAAGGACGGAAGCATCGTTAGATGTAATATATTGAATAAATTCCAGCGCTTTCGGTCCCTTAACGGTAAATTCTCCCATATGTGATACATCGAAAACTCCGACTTTTGTACGTACATGATTATGTTCAACAGTTAATCCTTCGTATTGCACAGGCATATAAAAACCTGCGAATTCCACCATTTTACCTCCTGCTTGTTCATGGATGCTTTTAAATGCGGTTTCTTTCATATAGTAATATTTTTTTAAAATTGTTTTTTAATTAGTTGTTGCAAAGATAGAAAAAATGTTCACTGGAATTGTGTATATTTACTGAATAAAAATACATTTTTAGGACTATATTTTCATTCCGATTTCGATCCCTTTAATCCGCTTATAGAGGTCGGTCGCGTAATTATCAGTCATTCCGGATACATAATCCAGAATTCCGAGCACTTTACGGTATGACCCCTCGCCGTCGTAATTGAAAGCGGGCGGTAAAAGTTTTAAAGCCAGTTTATCCGATTTACTTCTGTGATCCGGGTCTTTTAATATAGGATATATAAAGTGGGATAGGAGTTCATACATGACATTGTATCCGGCATTTTCGATTTCAATAACAATCCGGTTATTATATATATTCTGAATGGAGAAAACTTCAATCTTTTTTAATGCCAGACAGTGATCCCCGATCTGCTTGAAAAGCGGTCTTTGAAACTCTGCATTTAAGAAAACATCCATTTGTTTTTCGCAAATTTCCGTGATCCCGATGGTCAATGCGTTTATCGCTTTGGCCCTTAAATAAGTAATTTGTTCATTTTTATCCGTTAAACGGTCCAGTTGGGAAGATATTTTGGTTTTATCATCGATTCCGAGTTCCGAAAGAAGCGATTCGAGTAATTCCCTGCACTGGGAATGCTCTACTAATCCAAGCCGGTGGGCGTCTTCCAGATCCACGATCGTATAGCATATATCGTCAGCCGCTTCCACCAGCCAGACAAAAGGATGCCTGGCGTAAATCAACGGTTTGTCCGTTAATTGGATCATGTGGGTATTTTGGGCGATATCCCTGAATATTTCTTTTTCCGACTGGAAGAAACCGAATTTTTTACGATGGGTATAGTTGGTGTCTTTTGCAATGGATTCGCAGGGATATTTGGCAATAGAAGCCAGAGTAGAGTAGGTGAGTCCTAATCCGTTCATTAATTTACCCCGCTGGCGTTGGGTTAATACTCTTATCGCGTTGGCATTGCCTTCGAAGTTCACCAGATCCTGCCATTCGGCTTCGGAAAATTCTTTTTTTAATTCCGTCTCATTTTTGGAAAAAAAACTGGCGATGGCATCTTCACCGGAATGACCGAAAGCCGGATTTCCGATGTCGTGACATAAGCAGGCCGACGCTATAACATTGTACAGGTTGTAGCGGTAAAACGAACGGCTTTCTTCCGTAAGATCATCTTTGTAATGTTTATAAATCGAATGTCCGATCAGCGTGCCGAGAGAGCGGCCTACGGAGGCTACTTCAAGGGAATGGGTAAGCCTGTTATGGACAAATACGCTTCCCGGTAAGGGGAAAACCTGGGTTTTGTTTTGTAGTCTCCGGAAAGCGGAAGAGAAAATGATCCGGTCGAAATCACGTTGGAATTCTGTCCGGGGATCTCCTCCGGTAGTAGGATTGCCGACCATCGGACGACTGTCGCTGTATAATCTGTTAATATTTGAGTCCATGCCTGATTTCCGGATTGATTAAAGGGCAAAAATACAAAAAGTATTGACCATGACCAAATTAAAGTATGGAAGCGGTATTATTAACAAATCTTTTATTATTTACTTTCTTTGCTTGCACAAAGAAAGTAACAAAGAAAGTGCAACTGCCGCTCAATTTTCCTGCTAAAAATCTAAGAACCTTTGGCTGAACTGTAACAACTCCTCCCTTCGGTCGTCAAACAGTTACAGTTCTTGACGCCAAAGAACCCTGATTTTTTACGCATTAAAATTTAAGGCGGCGATTTCTGATCTCCATGAATCAACCATCGGATTATCGTTGGCTGAGCTCCGTCGAAGTCAACGGATGATGAGCCTCCTTATATCGTCATCCTGAGCGTAAGCGAAGGATCTCTAAGTAATAAGTGAGTATACTGCTGATTTTTTATTAAAAGGCTTATTCCTTACTTTCTTTACTTGCATAAAGAAAGTAACAAAGAAAGTGCAACCGCCGCTCAATTTTCCTGCTAAAAATCTAAGAACCTTTGGCTAAACTGTAACAACTCCTCGCTTGCGCTCGTCAAACAGTTACAGTTCTTGACGCCAAAGAACCTTGATTTTTTACGCCTTAAAATTTAAAGCGGCTATTTCTTACCTCGATGAACCCAACCATCGGATTATCGTTGGCTGAGCTTCGTCGAAGTCAATGGGTGATGAGCCTCCTTATATCGTCATCCTGAGCGTAAGCGAAGGATCTCTAACATAGGAATAAACGTTTAACCGTAGCAATCCGGGTTCGTTGTTTTGTGGAGGCTGTGCGGAGGGAAGGCAAAAGGCGATGCGGAAGCGGGTGAATGCGAAATTCTTACAGGTCGGAAAGGATGCGAACTTAGTGAAGCATATAGCAAAAAGAGAAATGACCGTGATCGTGTGCAGGACTCTTTTGCGTTTGCCTTTCCGGGCTGTTTAGAGATTTCGCAGAGAGGGGAGAGTTCCTTTTGTCTTGATTTTTTTGGTTACTTTTTTTATCAAGGAAAAAAGTAAAAAAGATATTATATCATTATTTACTTTGTTTGCTTACACAAAGAAAGTAACAAAGAAAGTGCAACTGCCGCTCAATTTTCCTGCTAAAAATCTAAGAACCTTTGGCTGAACTGTAACAACTCCTCCCTTCGGTCGTCAAACAGTTACAGTTCTTGACGCCAAAGAACCTTGATTTTTTACGCATTAAAATTTAAAGCGGCTATTTCTTACCTCGATGAACCCAACCATCGGATTATCGTTGGCTGATCCTGTCGAAGTCAACGGATGATGAGCCTCCTTATATCGTCATCCTGAGCGTAAGCGAAGGATCTCTAACATAAGGAATAAACGTTTAACCATACCAATCCGGGTTCGTTGTTTTTATAGAGGCTGTGTGTAGGGAAGGCAAAAGGCGATGCGGAAGCGGGTGAATGCGAAATTCTTACAGGACGGAAAGGATGCGAACATAGTGAAGCATATAGCAAAAAGAGAAATGACCGTGATTGTGTGCAGGTCTCTTTTTGCGTTTGCCTTTCCGGACTGTTTAGAGATTTCGCAGAGCGGGGAGAGTTCCTTTTGCCTTGATTTTTTTGGTTACTTTTTTCATCAAGGAAAAAAGTAAAAAGATATTATATCATTATTTACTTTGTTTGCTTACACAAAGAAAGTGCAACCACCTCTCAATTTTCATGCTAAAAATCTAAGAACCTTTGGCTAAACTGTAACAACTCCTCGCCTTCGCTCGTCAAACAGTTACAGTTCTTAACGCCAAAGAACCCTGATTTTTTACGCATTAAAAATTAAAACGGCTATTGTTATATGTTGGCTGAGCTTCGTCGAAGTCAACGGGTGATGAGCTTTCCTTATGTCGTCATCCTGAGCGTAGCGAAGGATCTATAAAGAGGTTATAAATATATAAGGAAATAAAAAATAAAAGGGATTGTCCCGATTCGGACAATCCCCATGTGGTTTTACCATATCCTGAGCTTGTGGAAAGAGCATTTCGAAAGAATATGGCGATGCTGTTAGAGAATTATTGTTTTACGATTTTACCGCTTTGTTTTTTTCCGTCTGCTATAATATTATAGATATATAATCCTTTAGATAATCCTTCCATAGAAACAGATTCACTAGAATTGATCTGTTTTTCAAGGAGTTTTTTTCCGTCCATGGAATAAAGTTCAAAGGTAATTGTCTTATAATTTTCCTCCATACTTATGGTCATATTGTTTGAAACCGGATTCGGGTAAATTTTAAGATCCCGGATGGTATTTTCATGGATACCGACAGTGGTAAAGCCGGAATAATAAAAGCTGTATTCCTCCTCAACTTCCCATCCGTTTTCATAAAAATACGAAATTTCAACATTCTCGATTTTGTAATCGAAAGTATACCATTCAGGAACCATAATGGATGAAGAAGGTATTTGGGAATCATAATTGAAATCATATTTTGTATCGGGCAACCATTCCGATTGTTCATCGCCTTCATCGTTTTGGTAATAATCCATTTCATAAATGGTGATACCGGTGAGAATATCGTTGCCGTCATAAGTTAATTCCATCTTCATATATTCATAGCATCCTTCTTCATCACAATCGAAAATAGTGAACACACTTATCAGCTCATTTTCATACTCAATTTCAATTTTTCCTATTTCCATCCATATATCATCCAGAAGAGATGTATTGATGGCTATTAAATTATCATCTTCATTATAGGTATAACTGATGGCGCCTTCCGGATACCATGTCGCATCTATATCATAATAAATGAAGCTAGTATCCGCTATTTTAAGTGAATTTTCATAATAACTCGTTTTCTTTTCGGAAAGGGAATAAACGTTATCATCATAATGGGAAATGATCTCTTCAAGTAATTCTCCCGATGCGTTATAGGTATATTCCGCCTTATGGGTGTGGATAAAGCCGGGATCCGGATGATTGGCCATGTATATTTTTTCCAGGATAAGGTCTCCGTCGGCGTTATATTCGTATTCATATTTTTCTCCGTCGCCCCATTCATTCGTTTGATATCTCCAATAAGAAATAGTCTTCGTCCGGGTAAGCCCGTTTTCGTCATAAGTGTATACATATTTTTCCTCTTCTTCCAGAATAAGGCTGTCTAATTTTTCCACAAAATCATCATTCCTTACGCGATTTTTTTGAGACTGGATTTCTTCCGTTACAATCATATTTACTTTATCCAGAAATTGTTTTTCCATTTGTGAGGAACCCTTCGCGGTAAAGAGTTTCTTTGGGAAATTAGTGGAAGAGATTTCGCTTTGCCCTATAGCATAATAGGTGCAGAAAATTGAGCAGAGAAATAAAAGCGCCATTTTTTTCATAAATACATGTGTTTTGGTTAATATTTTGGAGCAAATTTTAAAATAGCCGAATCTAAATCAATAATTATTCTTTGATAATTTTACCAGTTTATCCATTATCCAGGATTCTTCCAAATTATATCACTAGTCTCTTTCGAGAAAGGTAATTATTTTTTTAAAAATTCATTAAAATATCTACAAAGATTAGCTTTATGTTTGATTCATAATACAATACATGACAAAACAGAACCAATGATTAAAAGGATAATTTTTTTCATAATAATGGGTATTGGTTTTACGGTCGAGCAAAAATAGTTTTTTTTTCGAAAGATTTGCAATTTACTGCATTTTTTTCGAAGATTATTGTTTAAAGGATAACATTATTATTATGAATAGTTTAAATTCAAAAATAGAATAAAAGAATGACTTTTCGGATTCTTTTTGGTGGCCGAATAGTGAATAAGTACATCTTTTTTTGCAAAAATGTACGATCTCAGAAAAGTTATGGTATTAATTTATTATTTCTGCCTTAAAACCGGCATTTTGGATAATTTTAATAATGTCGGCATCAGACATGTCGGATGTGATCTCTAAAATCTTCTCCGGAGTACTTAAGTCCAAGTTCCACTGATCTCTTTTTATAACACTATTGAGGGCGGCCGCGATCTTATCAACACAACCGGAACATTTGGCATTGGTTTTAAATCTGCTTGTTTTCATTTTTATAATAGATTAAATTTTACTCCATTTTAACCTGAGACTGTTCAGCACTACGCAAACCGAACTCAGAGCCATGGCGGCACTTGCCCACATGGGATTGAGCAGCAGTCCGTTTATCGGATATAAAATCCCTGCCGCTACAGGGATTCCTATAACATTGTAGATAAAAGCCCAGAAGAGATTCTGGCGTATGACTTTGACAGTCTTTCTTGATAGTTGGATAGCCTTGGGAATGAGCAGAAGATCGGAATTCATAAGCGTGACCATCGCTACATCCATGGCGATATCGGTACCTTTACCCATCGCGATGCTTACATCTGCCCTTGCCAGCGCCTGGGAATCATTAATGCCGTCCCCGACCATCGCTACGATTTTACCCTGTGTTTGTAATTGACGGATATAATCTTCTTTGTCTTGCGGTAATACTTCGGAAGCAATGTGTTGAATGTCCAGTTTTTTGGCTATCGACCGGGCAGTCTTTTCCCCGTCGCCGGTCAGCATGTGGACTTCCACGTTCTGATGTTTTAATTCCTCAATCGCCCTTGCCGATGTCTTTTTTACCGGATCGGCGAAAGCAAATGCGGCCAGTAATTGTTTACCGCTGCCATAATAAATGACTCCTGCGCCATTATCAAGCCATGTTTGGATTTTGACCTTATTATTTTCATCTGTCGTATATCCTTTGGATAAAGCGTATTGCCGGCTTCCCGCCCAATATTCCTGCCCTTGATATTGAGCCTCTATTCCTTTACCCGTAAGACTGTTGAAGTGCTCCAGCCCTATCGGCGTGATTCCGTTTTGCTGAAGATATTCCACGATAGCGAAAGCGAGCGGATGTTCCGATCTCATTTCAGCGGATAACAAAACTGATTTTTCTTCCTGGGTAATTTTTCCGTTCCATAAAATGTCGGAGACTACGGGATGTCCTTCCGTAAGCGTGCCGGTTTTATCCATCACAATATGGTTTACCTCGTGCATTTTTTCCAAAGCATAGGCATCTTTGATGAGGATCTGGTTTTCGGCTCCTTTCCCGATTCCGACCATCAGTGCGGTAGGAGTGGCGAGTCCCAAAGCGCACGGACAGGCGATAACCAGTACCGATATGGCAGAGAGCAGGGCATAGGAAAAATAAGATGATCCTCCAATGGCCAGCCACAGGATAAAAGTCAACAGGGCAATACCGATGACCACGGGAACAAAAATCCTGCTGATACGGTCAGCGAGTTTTTGCACGGGAGCTTTACTTCCCTGTGCTTCCTGTACCATACGGATAATATTGGATAATACGGTATCGTTGCCTACTTTCTCGGCTTGCAACACAAATGAACCTCTTTGGTTGAGGGTTCCGGCCAGAACTTTGTCGCCCGGACCCTTCTCGATAGCGACTGCTTCCCCGCTGATCATACTCTCGTCCACAAAAGAATGGCCTTCCGATAAGAATCCGTCTACCGGTATTTTCTCACCGGGATGAACCCTTATAAGGTCACCTTTTGTCAATAGCATAATAGGGACTTCCGTATCCCCGTCCGGCGTAATTTTATAAGCTGTTTGCGGTTGAAGTCCCATTAAACCTTTAATGGCCGACCGGGTACTGTTTTTCGCCCTTTCTTCCATAAGTTTTCCTACCAGCACGAAAGCAATAATCATTCCGGCCGCTTCATAATAAACATGGGGCTCGATGCCGCGGCTGATCCAAAATTGCGGAAATAAAGTATTGAACAGGCTGAAGAGGAAAGCGATGGAAGTACTTAGCGCGATCAGGGTGTCCAT
The DNA here is from genome assembly GCA_937949745.1 of uncultured Bacteroidales bacterium. Taxonomy (GTDB): domain Bacteria; phylum Bacteroidota; class Bacteroidia; order Bacteroidales; family WCHB1-69; genus JAGVVH01. The sequence goes on from CALECM010000037.1 coordinate 27,758, forward strand.
ATTGGCACTTCTTATTTTGGCCTGTTTCCACGCATGGATATAGAAATCGCGTCCCGAATAAAAAATGATCGGAATCGTTAACGCAAGCATTATCCAGTTGGCATAAGGTGCATGCATAAAAACCATGGCGATTACCATAAGTGGTACGGCCAGTATCCAGGCGACAATCGTTTTTCGTTTCAGTCGCTCATAATGAGAACGTTCCGCCTGCAACTGTTTTTCTCCGCCATGGTCTTCCTGTATAAGAAGATCATAGCCGATTGATTGTACTTCCGCCTTAATATCCTGCAAAGAGATCCGGTCAGGATCGAAATCAATGGTTACCGAATTGGAAGCGAAATTTACGGATGCCGAGGTAACGCCCGGTAATGATCTTATTTTATTTTCCACATTGGCGGCACACACCGCGCAACTCATCTCCAGTACCGGTACTATTTTTTTCATAATCTCCACCTTCTGATATGATAACCCGGTAAATTGGATTTAGTTCAATGGCGAATACCCTTATTTCCGGTTTAGTTGCGGAATAGGAATCCCATCGTGTCCGGTTTGGGAAAAGAGTAAAATGCAATGGTAAGATAGATTGAAAATCAACGGAATATACGATTAATTCTTCCCTACATATTAAGAAAGCAGTGTTGAAAAAATAGCGTCATTACGAAAAAATCCCTATATGAATTTTATATCTTTGTTCGTTTAATATTTTTATATGCTAATAAATGAACACTATATGAAGCCAATATATCCCAGGAGTCTTTTCGTCGTATTTTTACTGTTCATCTTCTCTTCCGTTTCCGCCCAACAGCCTGTATATTACGATTCCCCGCAGTATGAGTATAAGGTAGCCATGGAACTGTTCCAGAAAGAGAAATATGGTTCTGCGCAGCAATATTTCAAGTATGTATACGAGAATACTACGGATAAACAACATGATATTAAATCAAACTCCTATTTTTACATGGGAGCGTGTGCGGCTTACCTATACCACAACGATGCGATTTTCCTGCTGAGGGATTTTATCCGTAATTATCCGGTACATACGCTTGTTCCTGACGCCAATTACCTGATCGGGAAATTTTATTTCTATAAAAAGCAGTACAAGAAAGCGTTGGAATATTATGAAATCATAGATGAAAGACATATTCGTCCCGAAGAACTGGCTGAATATTATTTTAAGAGAGGATATTCTTATTTTGAAACCAAAAAGCCCGAAGAAGCCAAAGCGTATCTGGACAAGGCCAGGCAAAGCGGCGGACCGTACCAGTACAGGGCTATCTATTATCTTGCGCATCTGGCCTATCAGGAAGGAAGATACCAGGCGGCGCTGGAAGATTTCCTGCTCCTGAAAGATCATCCCGAATATCAGGAAATAGTTCCGCTTTATATTGCCCAGATCTATTTTCACCAGGGTCGTTATGACGAGTTGATTGCCGTGGCTCCGCCGCTTCTGGATAAAATGACCGGCGCCAGTCAGGATGAACTTAACAGGCTGATCGCCCTTTCTTATTACAATCTGGGAGTATACGACAAGGCGGCTACTTATTTTATGCAATATATTCCTACATCCAAGATCGCGATAGACCGGAGCGATAATTTTGCCATTGGTTACACCTTTTACCAGTTAAAAGAATATAACAAAGCGATCCAGTATCTCTCAAAAGCTACCGGCGAGACGGATGCAATGGCCCAGAACAGTTTCTATGTGATCGCGGATTGTTATCTGCATACCCAGCAATTGTCATTGGCATCCCAAAGTTTTTTGGAAGCTTCAAAATATGATTTTATGCCCGAAGTTCAGGAAGACGCTTTGTATAATTACGCGAAATTACAATATGCGACCTCTTCCAGTCCGTTTAATTCGGCGATCCAGGCATTGGAGAATTATATCGCTACCTATCCCAATTCCTCAAGAGCCGAAGAGGCGCATTCTTACCTTTCTGAAATCTATCTTTCCACTAAAAATTACCAGGGAGCGATCAAGGCACTGGAGAGTATTTCCAGTAAAAGTCCCGATTTACTCAGGGCATACCAAAGATGTACTTATTTCAGGGCTTTGGAGCTGATCAATGTAGGACGTAATAAAGAGGCCTTGAAACTGCTGGATAAATCCCTGGCTTATCCTATGAACAAGGATATGAGAACATCGGCCCTTTACTGGAAAGCTGAAAGCGAATACCGTGAAGGACAGTATAAACAGGCTTATTATGAGTTCCAGAATTATCAGAAAGCGGAGAATGTAAAGCAAGACGAAAATTATCCGGTATCTTTTTATTCTCTAGGTTACAGCGCTTTGAAAATCGGGAAATACGGCGAAGCAAGAAGAGCTTTCACCACTTTCCTCAATTCTAAAGAATCGAAGAATGATCCGAAGGTGGAAGCCGATGCTACGGTACGCCTGGCTGATTGTTATTATATGGAAAAAGATTTGAGGTCTGCCATCCAGTATTATGAGAAAGCGGAGAGATTGCGGCAGGACAACGCGGATTACGCGGTCTACCAGCAGGCAAGGTGTTATGGTTACCTGAAAAATGACGCCAAAAAAATCGAACTTCTGGAAAAACTCCTCGTCTATTATCCGCGTTCGAATTATAGTGATGATGCGGAATTCGATCTGGCTACCACCTACCATGCCCAGAATAACTACAGGATGGCGATTACATCCTATAAGAATTTTATCGAAAAATATCCGAAAAGTCCTTATATACGCCAGGCCTATAATAAACTCGCGCAGGCTTACCTGAACGTACAGGAAGATGACATGGCGATTACTACCTTCAAATTTGTTTTCGAGAATTTCCCAGGTTCACAGGAAGCCAAGGATGCCATGGCCAACCTGGAAGTGATCTATACGGAACAAGGGAATACGACTGAATTTTTCGATTATATCAAAAACCGGAATATGAATATTTCCGAAACCAAACAGGATTCGGTAACATATAAGGCTGCGGAAAATAAATATTTGAGAGGAGATTGCGAATCGGCCATCAGGAGCTTTGAAACTTATATCAAAGAATTTCCGAACGGACTTTTCATTGCCAAAGCTTATTTCTATAAAGCAGAGTGTGAATACGGTATGAATAGTTTTGACGCGGCTTTGGCTGATTACAGGAAAATCATAGATAATTACCAGACAGAATACAATGAAGTGGCTTTGCGCAAATCCGCCACGATCCTTTTCAACAAAAAAGAATATGAACAGGCCCTGACTTATTACCAGAAGCTGTCCGAATCATCTTCCAACAGTAATACGCTTATGATTGCCAATGCCGGCATCATGCATTGTACATTCCAGCTGGGACGTTACCGGGACGCCCTGAATTCCGCCAGAACATTATTGTCTAACTATACCGTGGATGCGGAGATGCAGAGCGAAGCCAAGATTATTGCCGGAAGATCGGCCATGGAGCTCAAAGAATACAATACGGCCAAAACTTATCTTAATGACCTGGCGAGCAACAATACCAATGATTTCGCGGCGGAAGCGGCCTATCTTGGCTGTGTAATAGAATTCGAACAAGGTAATTATGACGAATGTGAACGTAAGATCACGGATATGCTCGCCGGAAATTACAGTTCCGGGGCTGAATACTGGTTCGCTTCGGTATTTATCCTCTATGGAGATTTGTATATGGTTAAAGAAAACTATTTCCAGGCACGCCATACTTATCAGAGTATTATTGATAATTATGATGGTGAAGATCTTAAAGAGATCGCAAGGGATCGTATCCGGAAGCTTGACCGTTTGGAAAAAATCCAGGAAGAACCGGAACCGTCCGCAACCCCTGTTCCGGAAACTCAGGAAGAAGATGTGGACGACTATATTTATCCAGAAGAATAATTCAAAAGATACTATAATAAGATGAAAAGAATATTATTATTCCTGTTCCATACGGTATGCCTGGCGATCATTGCCAATGCGCAGATTATCGATACTGCCCGTTTCCGTCTGGATTACAAACCGCAGTTGCTCAATTTCCCGAAGATAAACCAACCGGCAATTATCAACGATACCGTCACCAGCGAGATCAAATTCCAATATTATATCACTCCGCAGCGACTGGATGTGTCTTTCGAGCCTACGCCTCTTAAGCCGGTAAAACTGCCTCCGGATGCGATGAAAAGATTATACCGGGATTTCCTGAAAGTCGGTTTCGGATACCCTGTTGCCCCTTTATTCCAACTGTCCATACATAATCCCGATAACCGGAAATTCTCTTACGGACTTAATGTGCACCATTTCTCATCCTGGGCGCCGCAGATCGGTGAAAAAATGAAAAAATACGCATATTATCCTACCAGCGATACCCGGGCGCAGGTTTTCTTTAATACGTTTTTCAGGAACCAGACTTTATATTCTTCCATTGGGTATAACCACCGTCTGGCCAAACTATACGGTTTCAACCGGGATACTCTGGCTTATATTCCCGATATCGACCGTTATTATGAAAAAGGTTATAAAGACACACTTAATAATTCGTTCCATCATTTAAAAGCGGAAGTAGGCCTGAGGTCGAATTATGTTCTGGAAGATAAAAGGTTGAAGCAGGACGTCCGTTTACATTATGATTTTGTACGCACATTTCCTAAAGATATGGAAAATCATTTCGGAATCAAATCGTATTTCGCTTATGACGCCCGTTTTTTGAGAGTATCGGGAAGTCAGAACTACCGTCTGGGTTTCGATTTCGATTATTACCACAACAGTTGGAACGATACCATTCCCGGCGGGGAGAAAATGAAAGATTACAGTGTGAAATTTGAATTAAAACCTACCGTTAATTTTACGATTAAGGAATATCATATACTTTTTGGTTTAGGCCTTCCTATTGCCTATAACTATAACCTGGGAGAAACCAAAGTTCCGATATATCCGGTGGCTGAACTGCAACTGGGATTGATCCCCGGTATATTGAGCCTCTATTTCGGGGTTGACGGGAAAACGGAATTCAATTCCCTGCAGAATTTATTATATGAAAATCCGTTCCTGAAGCCGCAACTCGATACCCTGATGTTCACCCGCAACCAGATCAGTATTTACGGCGGTATCAAGGGCAATCTGGTTAAAAAGCTCAATTATCACATATCGGCGAGGTATGGTTTCGAGAAAGATAAACATTTCTTTATGCTGGATACCGCCTCATTATTGAAAAACAGATTCGGTGTGGTATACGGGGATGTTCAAACCCTCAACGTATGTTTAAATCTCAACTGGGAAGTAAGGGATCATCTTTACCTCAACCTGGATGCCAATTATTGGGGATATTACATGCTGGAAAAAGTAGAAAAACCCTGGTATAAACCTTCCTGGGAAATTGCTTTCGGAGGAAAATATGTATACGACAACCGCATGATCTTCGACCTTAATTTCGATATGCAATTCGGACGGTGGGGATTGGTTCCCACCAGTGTAGAAGGGCAATACCTGACGGAGAAAATGAAACCTGTCCTGGATTTCGGCGTGGGTTTCGAATATCTTTTCTCCAAACGTTTTTCCGCTTTTGCCAATATTCATAATATAGCCGGACAGAGTTACGCCAAATATTACGATTTCAAGAGTTTCGGAATCAATGTCCTCTTCGGGATTACTTATTCTTTCGGGGATGAAAGCCTGAGACGGGGAAAACGGTAACTTGTGTAACATAGTTTAAAAGTATAAAGAGCTTTACTTGTTTTTTCAAAGAAGTTTAAAAAAATGTTCTTTGTTGTATTTTCAATTAAAAAAAATTGTACTTTTGCCGTCGCAATTCCGTAATGGAATTCGGGGTCCCTTAGCTCAGCTGGTTAGAGCATCTGACTCATAATCAGAGGGTCCTTGGTTCGAGCCCAAGAGGGACCACAATAAATCAAGCACTTACAAGAAATTAAGTGCTTTTTTTATGCCTTTTTTCTCTCGTTTTTTGTGTAATCCCACATGATATAAACCATCTGTAATCCGTCGCCAATATCTAAGGTTGATAAATATAACGGTAATGCTGTTTCTATCGTTCAAAAACACTCTCAAACGGCAAGTCAACATTAATTCCACTCTTAACTAAAGAAGACAGGCCAAATACGTTAGCCTGTGAATCTTTGTCTATCCTTGTGCTTGGCCTGAGATTCTTCTTTAAATATGGATAAGTACTTATGTGAATAATATTTCATTTGTATATATTATTGTTAACTACGAAGCCATCCCGAATTCGGGTTGGCTTTAATTTTATACTGTTAATAAGCTATTAGATACAACAGGAATATCATTTCATACAATCACTTTAAAACCATGAAACTATGAATAATAAGATATTTAAATTTGCAGAAGATGATTATGAAATGTGTAAGTATCTAATATTAACCAACAACAAGGAAGTTATAAGGGTTTCACCAGAAAGAATTGTATATATTATATCAGACGGTAATTATTCATCAATGGTACTTACAAACAATGATAAACATCTATTCTCATTTAATTTAAAAACATTTGAAAAGTTAATTCAACGACAATTGCATAATGGGGCGCAAAATCTTATAAGGCTTGGCAAGCAATTAATTATAAACGGTAATTATATATACCACATCAATATCAGTAAACAGCAGATAACCTTATCCGATATGAGCTTTTCCACAAAATTTACTCTCAGAGCTTCAAAAGAAGCATTAAGGACTCTAAAAGCTGCTTATGAAGAAAATGTAGAGAAATTAATGAACATAGACTAATCACTAAAAAACATGAAAAGATTTACATTTATTTTATTGGCTGTCATGACTGGTTTATTCCTTTCATGCGAGAAAAGTTGCGAATTTACCGGTTCTCATTATTATTATGGATTATATGCGGATACAATCCATTATGACGAACAAAGTTCTATCCATTTAGGCATAGTTAAAGGCAGGGATAGTTATGATCCGCAATACAGTGTGGAAGATGCAACCGTAGTTTACATGCTATCAAACCGTATCAGACCTGTTTCCATAGGAACGACCAATATTCGGGCTTATTCCGATAATTGCAGCAATGAATTATCTTTTCCAATCACTGTCATTCCATATTTTCAAACTTATGAAGTCCCTTTATGCGAATGGGGAAAATCAAAATCCCATATCGGAAGTATAGAGGAGAGGATACCGGTAAGGGATAACGGGGATACCCTGATTTTTATTGATCCCAATAATCATTTTGAAATTCAATATTATTTCCAAAATGATCAGCTAAAAAAATGCTTTATTGTATGGAATGAATGGCCTCAGGGACAGAATAAAGAAATATTCCTGTTAGAAAGATATAAATTAATACACTCAGCAGGAAATAGGAAATATTATTGGGACAGGAAAAAGAATGACTATATAATTGCCGGTCCTGAAAATTACATGACCTACCAACCCGAGAGACCTTTTTAATGTATAAATGACAGTTAATAAATATACGCACTTAATCTTTTTTAAAATACATAAAGAGATTAACACCAGAAAAGTATCGACAGGTATTTTAAAGCCTGTCGCTTAATCCTGTGTATTGGCGAAATTGCAAATTCCGTAAAGGTTTTAGTGTCGATCCGTAATGTGAAATATCCCCATTAATAGGGATGTTGGGGTAACAATATTAATCTTATTTTTGCCCCCGCAAACCAATATTATTATCACCAATACTAAAAAATATGAAAAAAATGATTACCCAAAAGTGGAGTATTACTCTGTTACTTTTCATTGTATTCGGGTTTACCCATGCCCAGAATGCCATAACCGTGCCTTATTCCACCGGCTTTGAAAATGAGCAGGAATTATCTGACTGGGATTATACAGCAGATTACGGATATAATTATTGGTTCGTCGGAAGTGATGTTGCTTATTCAGGAAACCAAAGTCTGTATGTTTCTACATTTGAGGATTCTTTTGATTATTTGGACCAAGAAAGTGTAAGCCATTATTTTGCCAAAGTAATCGTGCCTCAAAACGGAATGTATATTGATTTCGATTATACAGTAGGTGGACTTGAAGACTATGATGAATTTTCAATAGGTATACTTTCTGATCAACCTGATGGGATGGAAACTAATTATGATTATTTGGCAACTTATTGTTGTATTTATCCGGATTGGAATCATGACCGTATCTTTATTTCCCCCGCTTATGCCGGGGAAAAATACTTGGTTTTTACCTGGAAAAATGGTGCTGGAGGTGATGTGCAACCTCCCGCAGCGATCGATAATCTCTCATTGAGTTTAGTGGAATGTACGATACCGGCAAATTTCACTGCAGTAAACGTAGAGAGTCGTAGTGCGGACTTAAGCTGGGATGCCGTAAACGGGGCAGCGGAATATATTATCTTATCTTCCACAGCACCTCATAGCAATTGGGATACTATCGCGATTCCGGCAGCCACGACTTATTCCCTGACCGGTTTAATCTCCCAGGCCGAATACAAAGTTAAAATAGCTGCCGTATGTTCTGTTGCGGATACGAGCGCGTTTAGCGAAGCTATTTCTTTTACTACTCCTGCTTCATGTTTACCGCCCCATACTCCGGGAATCGTGGAATTGACGGATACTACTGCGCTTATCAACTGGAATAATACCGCGGAAAGGGTTTTTGAATATGAAATAAGATATGCAGGCCGGGATATGAATTGGACCACCGTGCATACTTCCGATACTTTCTATTTTATTGAGTCACTTTCCCCGGGAGATTATTATACTGTTATAATATTCCAGGATTGCAGTGACGGAGATTATAGCGCTTCCATTGAGATTTCCTTTTATACACCATGTCTTAACCGGATACAGCCTCTTCCTTTTGAAGAAAGATTTGAAGATACTGTATTCCCGCCGCTTTGCTGGGGTTATGAAAAGCTTTCAGGTTCCAGCGACATGATGCAATGGAGCGATACTACCATAGGATATAACGGTAACGGAACTGTTTTCAGGTCTTATAAGCTTCCTGACGGATCATCTTCTTTATTGATTACACCGCCGGTCGACCTTACTTCGCCGAAACCGAAAGTACTCAGTTTTTATATGTATCGGGACGGGGAACGCATAGAAAAAACAGAAGAAGGTATTACGGTATGGTTTAATGAGACACCAGATACCATTGGCGCAGTGGAATTAATCCATATACCCCGTGTATACTATTACATGCCTGATGAGGATGATGAAGGATGGTATCAGTATGATGTTACTTTACCCGAATCGGTATCCACATCCGGATATGTCTTATTCCAGGGAATCGGACAAGATGGTAATGACGTTTATCTGGATGAATTGAAAATAGGGGCTTTTGCCTATATTGAGAAAGAAATCCACGATACGATTTGCTACGGTACCACTTATGATTTCAATGGCGAGATACTTGAAACTTCCGGTATATACAGGGATACTCTCTTTACTACTACCGATGCCGATACGATCATGATTCTTCATCTTACCGTTAATCCTAAAATCGAATTTACTATTTATGATACTATCTGCGCCGGAGCATCATATTCTTTCGCAGACACATCCTATACCGATCCCGGTACATATGTTCACACATATACCGAAGGACTCGAATGCGACAGTACCGTCATATTGCATCTTGCCGTGAATTCCGTTCCCGGAGCCCCGGTCATTACGATGGAAACTATAGAAAATGAAATATGGCTCACCTCTTCGGAAGGAGAAGGAATCAAATGGTACAAAGATGGTACGGCTATAGAGGAAACTGAATTACGGATCAGGGTTTCCGATTTAGGTTCTTACTACGCGACCTTCAGTAATGATTGCGGGGAATCAGCTTCCTCTAATACGATTGTTGTGGAAAGTAATAAAATTAACGACTATGAATTATCCCAATTCCTGGTTTATCCCAATCCGGCTTCTTCATTCGTGAAAATAACCGGTGAAACCAAAATGATCGAGGAAGTGGGTTTATATACTATGGACGGGAAAATAGTATGGAGGCAACCGGTAAATGATTACCAGGCGGAAATCAATACATCTTCTCTTCCGGAAGGATTATATATTGTAAGGGTATTGTCGGAAAATCATTTTTCCTATATCAAACTCCAGGTAATCCGTTAATATCCGGTTAAATCGTCGGGAGTAAGTTCGAGAAACAAAAAGGAGGATCTTTTAAATCCTCCTTTTTTTATTGCCATAATCGAAATAAATTTACATTATAATAATAAATTTTCTTCTGCTAAATAACTACTTATTTAATCAATAGATCGACTTTTTTATAAAAAAAGGTGATATTTTTTACATAAAGTGATTCCTGCAATTATTTTTTTATTATGTTTGTGGCGATAAACGTTCACAATACTCCCTTTACTTAATATAGAATTAGTAAATATAATAAGCTATATTAACCTATTTGTTAATCTTACTGAGTTTCGCAAACTTATTGGAAATAACATTTAGTGTATGTTAAATAATTGATTATTAATATAATAATTGGGAAAGCGTAATTTATTAGTGTAATTTTATGGTTTCATGACGGGGAATATTACCCGGGAATTAAAAATAGCGGTTGCCGAAAAGCTAAAAGAGTAGGCTGTTAAAATTATTTATTATGAAAAAAAACATTACGTTATTGATTTTTTTATTATTTAGTTTCACTTTACTGGCGAATGCCAGGGTGTATTATGTAAAAGTAAGCGGCAATGACAATCTTTCAGGTATTTCCTGGAGTACGGCGTTTGCTACTTTGGAAAAAGCGATTACCACGGCGCAGGCAGGTGATGAAATCTGGGTGGCAGCCGGAAACTATACTCCGCAAAGAAGTTTATCCGCTTACCGTTTGAAAAGCAATGTAAGTATTTACGGAGGATTTGCGGGATTTGAAACCTCGAGGACGCAACGTGACTGGGAACGCAATGTTACCGTATTATATGGAAACAGAAGTTCAGTAATCCTTAATGATTTTAATGCACGTCTTCCGTTAGTGAATGCGGTGCTTGACGGTTTTACTTTAAAAGGAGGTACGGGGAGTGCGGTAGGATTGGTTTCACCTTCAATGTCAAAGGGTGGAGCTATCCATAACATTTATGCTTCCATGACGATTGCGAATTGTATAATCACCCAATGCACTGCGAAAGTCGGTGGTGGTATATATAATGAAAATTCGACCACTATTCTGATTAATAGCACGATAAGCCAATGTGAAGCCGAATCCGGCGGGGGTATTGCCAACCTCAATTCTGATTTGGATTTAAAAAAAGTAATTATTGAAGAATGCTCAGCCTATAACGGAAATGGAGGTGCAATTCTGACTGGCGCAGGTAATATAGCTATCTCCAACAGTAAATTGAATTTTAATAAAGCATCCGGCGGCGGTGGCGGTTTATGTGGTATAGGAGATAATACAACGGTAAAGATCACCGATACCAAGATACAGGCGAATCATGCATCGGAGGGTGCGGGTATATCGTATAATTATCGAACCAATGTAATATATATGATCAATGTATTGATGACGGGAAATTCTGCTGTTAACCAGGGAGGAGCTTTGTTATTAAAAGAAGTTTCCGGAGTTGAGTTAACGGGAGTAACCATTGCCGGAAATTATGCCGGGGAAAGAGGTGGCGGCATCATTGATTTTGTTTGTCCGAGCGATATTGAAGAGCGGGTTAGGATTTATAAAATAAACAATAGTATCATATGGGGTAATTCAACTGACGCGGGTGATTATCGTTATGATAATATTACAGCCTTCGATAATTGTTCTGGACTGGGCCTCTTATATCCTTCATTTAATATACAGAACTGCCTGGTGGAACGCTGTTTCGACGGTCTCAACTGGAATCCCTGGGTAGGGATCAGCGGAGGAGGCAACATAAACCGTAATCCGATGTTCGTAAATTATATTTTGGCAGGACAGGGAGCTCCGACCGATCAGGGAGACTATCATTTGCTGATGGGAAGTCCCGCGATCAATGCCGGATCAAACGCCCTCAGTATAGGTGCGTATGATCTGGACGGCAATTCCAGGATACTTCAGGGTACGGTGGATATGGGCCCCTATGAAAGCAATTATCCTGCGGTTACCCGTATCTACGTGAATGAATCGCAAACTGCTTTACGCGAGGACGGTACCAGCTGGGCAACGGCATACCGTACACTTTCTGCGGCATTAAGTCAGATACAGTGGAGCAGGGAAAGAGCATGGGAAATCTGGGTAGCGAAAGGTGTCTACAATGCCGGTCGCCAATCTTATACCATGATCAATAAAGTGGCTATTTACGGAGGATTTGCTGGTAATGAAACCCGGTTGGAACAACGTAACTGGGAATCTAACGAAACTATCCTTGCAGCCGATTATGTACCGGTAATTATGAATTCATTCAGTGAAGCTTACAAATTGGATACAACAGCGGTACTGGACGGTTTTATTATTATGAAAGGAGGAGATCTGTCTGTTGAAGGCGGAGGCGTTTACAATAAATACGCATCGCCGGTGATTCGTAACTGTACCATACAACACTGCTACGGCAGTTACGGCGGGGGTATGTATAACGTTTACTCAAATCCGGTGATTTACAATACGGTATTTCGGGAAAATTTTGCAGATTACGAAGGTGGAGGTATTTATAATATAAGCTCCAATCCCGTACTGGTAAATGTAAGTTTAGTTAATAATAATTCCCGTACCGGTGGCGGTGGAATGTTTAACGGGAAAGGCAGTAAAACCATCATGATCAATAATCTGATCGCCTGTAATTATACGGACGGAGAAGGCGGAGGAGTATTGAACGAAGATGCCGGATGCACGATGATCAATACCACGGTGAGCGGGAATTTTGCTGAAAAAGCGGCCGGTTTGCGCAATCGTTACAATTCCGGACCGACATTGATTAATTTGGCCAATTCGATCGTATGGGGTAATAATATATGGCCGCGAAATGCACTCTTCTTAACAAGGGATAATATAATCAATGATTTGAATAACCGCAATTGCGTGATCAATATCGCTTATAGCTTTATTGAAAGGAATGCTCCTTCCTGGCCGGCAGAATACGGACGGAATCTGGGATATAACGTAGACGGAGATCCCGGTTTCGTAGATTATCGTTACGTTACCAGTCGTGGTTCGGGAATCTTGGGGGATTATCATCAGACCTTAAATAGCGGAGCTATTAACGGCGGAAATAATGGTTTTAATAATTACCGTTATGATCTCGACGGGCGTCCCCGTATACTTCAGGGTACGATCGATATGGGAGCTTACGAATATGGTAGGGCTATTATGCCGGAACCTATTGAACCTTCCGGAGGTTATTTATGGAATATGGCCCAACAGAATGCCAATGCTTTAGCCCGGTGGATTGCCAGTCAGGGTATTGTTGGTCCGATTGGAGAAATAACGGAAAGTACGAGCCCCGCATTCCCGTTTACGGATAACAGCAGTGTCGCTTCAGCAAACGGTTCCATGGATGTATACCCGAATCCTGTGAATAACGGAAATCAAGTTACGATCAATGTTTCCGTTCCGGATCAGGATGTAACGGGGATTACGGTGGATGTATATAATATGCTCGGAGAGAGGATATCTTCCCGGAAATTCCCGGGTCAGTCGGCATCCTTTGAAATGCCCGCTACGAGCGGTACCTATTTCGTTAAAGTAATGTCCGGAAACGGATTTGTTAAGACGGAAAAAATTATCGTGATGTAATTCTCTATTATAATATGACCCGGTGGCTGAGCTTGTCGAAGCCATCGGTACTTTAAATTCTTGAACTTACAAGAAATACATAACCTGAGTTTATAAAAGGTTACGATAGAATCACAAGGGATTATCCCATAACGGAGTAATCCCTTTTTTATTACTATTCTTCCTTATATCTGAAATGGAGAAAGGTTGGATGCACTTCAAATTATTTAGTGAACAATAAATCCACCAATTTCTTTCTTTCTTTCTTTCTTTCTTTCTCGAAGATTCTTCGCTGCGCTCAGGATGACGGCATAAGGAAGGTTTCGTTGACTTCGACGAAGCTCAGCCAACGATAATCCGATGGTTGATTCATGGAGATCAGAAATCGCCGCCTAAATTTTAATGCGTAAAAAATCAGGGTTCTTTGGCGTTAAGAACTGTAACTGCTTGGCGACCTTTGGGAGGAGTTGTTACAGTTTTGCCAAAGGTTCTTAGATTTTTAGCAGGAAATTGAGCGGCCATTGCACTTTCTTTGTTATTTTCTTTATGCAAGTAAAGAAAGTAGATAATGAAATAATATACTTCTTACTTTTTTCCTTGATGAAAAAAGTAACCAAAAAATCAAGGCAAAGCTTCGAGTGAGCGAGAGCAGAGGAAGCTGGCTTACTATGCCGAGCGAGAGAAGATTATTTAAAAGGAACTCTCCCCGCTCTGCGAAATCTCTAAACAGCCCGGAAAGTCAGACGCAAAAAGAGAACCGTCACACATCCCAGTCATTTCTCTTTTTGCTATATGCTTTACTACGTTCGCATCCTTTCCGCCCTGTAAGAATTTCGCATTCACCCGCTTCCGCACCGCCTTTTGCCTTCCCACGCGCAGCCTCCATAAAAACAACGAACCCGGATTGGTCCGGTTATAGGTTTATTCCTTATATTAAAGATCCTTAGCTGCGCTCAGGATGACGGCATAAGGAAGGTTTCGTTGACTTCGACGAAGCTCAGCCAACGATAATCCGATGGTTGGTTCATGGAGATCAGAAATCGCCGCTTTAAATTTTAATGTGTAAAAAATCAGGGTTCTTTGGCGTTAAGAACTGTAACTGTTTGACGAGCGAAGGCGAGGAGTTGTTACAGTTTAGCCAAAGGTTCTTAGATTTTTAGCATGAAAATTGAGCGGCCATTGCACTTTCTTTGTTGCTTTCTTTATGCAAGTAAAGAAAGCAAGGAATAAGCCTTTTAATAAAAAATCAGCAGTACACTCATTTACTCCTTAAAGATCCTTCGCTTCGCTCGGGATGACAGCATCAAGAAGTTCGTCATCCGGTGGATAGCTTTATTGAAGCCCCCGGAACCTTGATTTCTTGAACGAAAACAACATTTACCTGAAGTATGTAGAAAGGCACGATAGAGATCATACGAATAATCTGGAATAACAATTCTTTTTATCCATTAACATAAATTTAATGCTATATGTAATATTTTTCAATTATATAGAAATAAAATTTAATAAATTGTTAATTATTTCCGGCGTATTTTTTGACCGGTCTGGCTTTTTTTGCATCCCAATGTAAAAAATGAAAACCATAGGACCACTCGATGTAATCGGCCACTGCTCCATGCGCTTTAACTGCGATACCAAGGTAATGATCCATTTTTTTACCCAGAAAAACCCGGACGCCGGCACGTTCGTATATGAGTGTATAATACTTGAAAGATTTATAAAAATACGAACCTAAAGCTACATGGATTCCCACCCGTCCGTATATGATCTCAAAGCCCGCGTATGCCGCTGCGTTGAAATATTTGGAAATAGCTCTTTCCTGTGCCGGTAACATCAGTGCCAGTTCTCCTGAATAATTAAAGTCGAATCCTCCGCCGAAGCGGAAACAGGGATGGAACAAACGGGAATATCCTATTTGCAATCCGTATTTTGGATAGAGTTTATGATCATGGCTGGATTCACGAAAACCCGGTGCAATCTGTATGTGAATACTATTAACGGCTCTGAAAGTCCTGATGGTATCTAAGGTATAAATATTGGGCTTCCGGTTATAAAGATGGTAGCGCAAACCGATGTGTGCGGCAACCACATTAATGCCTTTATTGGGCAGGCAGGTAGAGCCGTTGGAGGAATGGTAAAAATTGAACCTTACCCCCAGGTCTGTCCTTTCCGATAATTTAAATTCACCACCCAGGCAAAGTTCAATATAGGCATTGATTTTACTTCCGATATAACGGTTATGCGGATTCTCCACGGGATCATAGGGTTTGGTCCAGTACATGGCACCAAGTCCAAGTCCGTAACGCAAAGAAAAATTCTTATAAGTCAGAAAATTACTGCTAATATAGCCGAAGAGGGCTATACTTTGACCGAGGTCGCGTTGCGCGAAATCCACATACCGTAATCCAACTCCGTAATCAGGGTATTTAAGCCATTGCTGCCACTCTTTTTTTCCTGTCGTACGGATTCCTGCGCGCAAGTCGACTCCATAGGCCGAATAGCTGTTGTCCAGGAAAGGATCCTTGTTCCGCAACAAATTCCCCCAGGTTATACCTGCTTCGAAATTCCACTGTTCTTTTTCTTTTTGTGCGTTTAGAATTACCGGAAAGATCAAGAGAGCGAACACTAAGGTCGCCGGTTTGATTACATTGCTGTCAGTCATTCGTTTAGTAGATAAACGGAAATATTTTATACCGGTTAAGCCGGGTAAAATCTTCCCCGAAAAATTGTGTATATCTTTCGTAAACCGCTTTGGAGCGGGGTACGATATTGGCGATGGTCCAAAGTACGAAAACCCATCCGGATAGGGAAGCCGATAAAATGGCAAATCCTATCCATTCGATCACTTCCCCGAAATAGTTGGCCGAATTGATATATTTGAATAATCCGCCGTAAGGGATATAATAATTACAATCGTTCTTGTCTTTTCTCAATGACCGGATGATCCTGTCGGAATGCATATTAATGACCATTCCGGTGAAGAAAATGATGGTGCCGATAATGAACTGGGGAGAATATAACCATTCGATAGGATAGTAATCGTCGGGAGATAAGAAGAACAGCCATCCACCTTGCATATACGCATTACAGGTATTAAAAACAAAACCGATCGCAATAATGGATATCGGCATTTTGCTGTTACACTTCATCAGGGGAGGGAAAATAAAAGACCGTTCGAGGTAGTGGACCTGGAAGAAAAGGAATATAATAAAGGTAACGATATTGAAAGGTTTGATCTGTAAGGTCAGGGAAACGATATAAAGTATCGTCATTGATATGAATACGGGTGATTCCATGATCATCCAGCCTATTTTGCTTTTTACCGACATACCCCAGCGGTTGTTAAAGGTCATGCCGTACGCAGGCGTAATAAACTGCAGAACAATGAATATGATTACTGCCAGAACTGACATGGTCAGTAAAAAGTAATTATAAAAAGTTTCCCAGAATTCCATAGTCTATATAATTATAAAAAATGCTTTCCGTCAAAATAACGTTTTCTTCCAAGATAATGCAAAAATACGATAGATTTTTTACATGTGTCGCGGTATCCTGTTTTAAGTGTATGATCTCTTTTCCGCCAGATCTTCCTGAATCCTCTCATGGAAGAGCCCATCGCTTTGTATACGGCAATGAAATCTTTGCCATGGCCCTGGAAAAGAAACGCAACAGCAGCAATATTATCAAGGAAAAAACGGACGATAACCGTGATCCACAACCTCCGTTTTGGAAGGTTTTTAATGAGAAGATAATGGTTATTCCTGAAGTTAAGGAAAGTTTTAAGTGAATTATTTTTGGGTAAGGTGCCTCCTCCGATATGGTATACCACCGATTGAGGATTTACCATAATTTTATGTCCTCTGTTTTTGATCCGCCAGCAGAAATCGATCTCTTCCATATGGGCGAAGAAATCTTCATCCAGTCCACCCACCTCGTGGTATATGCTGCTCCTAACAAACAGGGCGGCTCCCGTAGCCCAGAAGATCTCCATAATTGTATCGTATTGGCCGCGGTCTTTCTCTACCACTTCAAAAAGACGTCCCCTGCAAAACGGATAACCGTATTTATCCAGAAAGCCTCCGGCAGCTCCGGCGTATTCGAAAGAGGAACGGTCGTGATAGGAGAGGAGCTTAGGTTGGACGGCTGCGATCTCCCGGTCCTGGTCCATCATGGTGATAATCGGCTCGATCCACTTTTCCGTGACTTCAATGTCGGAGTTAAGCAAACAATAATATTCGGCATCCACAAGTTTCAGCGCTTCGTTATAGCCTTTCGAAAAACCTCCGTTCGTCGCGTTTACGATCACCCTTAAGTCAGGGAATTTTTGTGCTAGCATATTCACAGATCCGTCCCGTGAATCATTGTCGGCGATGATGATTTCCGCCCAATCGGGACAGTGGTTGAGGAGTATGGGAAGAAAACGTTGTAAGAAATCCTTACCATTCCAGTTCAGAATGACAATTGCGAGTTTTAATTCCATTTTCCGATCTCCCATAATAAGAGGCAAAGATAGTAAAAAACCTTACATCTTAAATATTTCTTTGTTAACCCATCCCCATTTTTGAAAGCGGTATGCCATAGAGGTTTGCAGCACTCCGAGTCCATATTTTACACTACGCCGGAAGTTGATGGAAGATGCTTCTTTAAAATAGCGGGTCGGACAGGTGATTTCGGCAATTTCAAAACCCGCGTAGAAGACCTGGGCCAGCATTTGGTTGTCGAATACAAAATCGTCGGAATTGGCATTGTAGTTGATACTGGTTAGTACCTCCCTTGTAAAAGCACGGTATCCGGTATGGTACTCTGCCAGTTTCTGGTTCATGATCAGATTCTGTAATGCGGTCAACACCCTGTTGAAAAAGTATTTGTATTTCGGCATTCCGCCTTTTACCGCTCCTTTTCCCAGTATCCGCGATCCCAGGACCACAGGGTAAACCCCATTCACAATGAGGTAACACATGGATTCTATCAACTTGGGCGTATATTGGTAATCGGGATGAAGCATGATCACAATATCGCTTCCCAATTCGAGTGCCTTATTATAGCAGGTCTTCTGGTTACCACCGTATCCCTTGTTCTTTTCATGCTGAATAACATGGTCAATACCCAGTTTTTCGGCTACCGCTATCGTATTATCCTGGGAACAGTCGTCCACCAGAATCACATGATCAATAATGGAATGCGGCATTTCCACATAGGTTTGTTCAAGTGTATGTTCCGCATTATAAGCCGGTAATACAACGGAAATTTTTTTACCTTTCAGCATCTTTCCTTAGGGATTTGGACTGCAAATATACAAAAAGGAGCGAGGTGGAAGCCCGTATGCAAATATCAATTTTTGGAATTTTTTAATATTCTTTACTATAAAATTCCAATATTTTAATCCTGATAAGGAAATTGTATTTGGCCTGTACCACATCCGACTGTGCTTTTTCGTATTTATTTTTGGATTCATTGAATTCGAATACAGTGGAACTTCCCGCATTATATTTTATTTCTTCGTATTCATAGGCAATCCGGGACGCTTCCTGGGTCGCCATGGCGGCAGTGTAATTTTCACGGCTTCCCATAGCATTGGCATAAGCCTGCTCGATGTTCTTGATGAGATTTACTTTGGTCTCTTCCAGTTTTATTTCTTCTGATTGTTTTTGCAGCTTGGACATGCTAACATTATGGTAGGTGTTGAGCCTGTCAAAAACAGGAATATTGAGTGATAAGGCAATCATTTCACGACTGTTGTTCTTAAATTGGTAGGAAAAAGGAAGATTGGGATAAAGATTATTCTGTGTTAAAGTATGATAATAGCCGGTGCCGTAATTGGCGGATAATGATAAGGACGGATACCATCCCGAACGGGCTACTTTGATATCCCTGATACTTTTGTCTATCCGTACCAGGGCCGCTTTAACCGCCGGACGGTTCTGCATAGCCCGGTTGATCACATCGGAAAGGGTAATGGGCCGGACAAGTAAGTTTTCGAAGTCTTTATCGTCAATAGTCTCAATATCGAAGTCCTCGCTGTCGGTAAGGTTTAGGAGCTGGGTGAGATCAAGCAGTGCGAGCCTGAGATTATTGGCGGCTTCCGTTATTTGCTGGATATTTCCTGCATGGGTGGCTTTCGCGGTATATAATTCCGCGTTCGAAACTTTTCCGTTCTTTACCAGTTCTTCAGTCCGTTGAACATGGGCTTCGGTGATTACCGCCTGTTGCCTGGCTATTTCCAGAATTTCTTTATTAAGCAGTACCTGAAGATAATAGGCTGTTACATTCAGTTCTATATTTTCCCGTACTTCTTCCAGGTCATGAAGGGCTGCCTGTACATCCAGCTTTCCTGACTGGATCTGGTTGTAGTTTTTAAAGCCTTCGAATATGGGAAGACTGATCCCGGCTCCAAAAGTGGTGGTAGACTGTGATTCATTGATGATAATGCCGTCTACTCCCGGCGCCCGTCCGAAGTCAAAGTTTTGTCCCACGGAAACGGCCAGGTTTGGGACTATACCCATTTTGGCTGAGGACAGCTGGATTTTTTTCGATTCCAGCGTAAGAAGGTTCTGTTCTACCGTGAAATTATGATCCAAAGCATAGGCGATACATTTTTCCAGAGACCATTTTTCCTGGGAATAAAGGGAAGATCCCCATCCCATTAAGCCTATTATGATGAGAAGATATTTTGATTTCATAATATTAGATTATTGTTGATCTTCTTTTTCGGTTTTAGTCCGGACGGATTTTATTTTTCCCCTTATTTGGACATCCGGCGCCAGGGGAGTCAATATTTCCACGTATACTCCGTTGGAAATACCCAATGAAACTGGGGTTTTGGTATAACTGTTTTTATTATCCGCAGTAGTATTAAGGATATATATATAGGCAGAGTCATTTTCGAATGTAATCGAGCTTTCAGGCAATGCCGTTATATTTTCTTTTTTCTCTATGACGATCTCCCCGTTGGCACTGTATCCGCTCCTTATAAATCCTGTAGGATTTTCCTGTCGGAGTTTAACCGCTGCTTTTATCTCAAATAAGGTCGCACCGTTGGTCAACGCCCCTTTCGGAGATATATACTCCAGTTCGGCATCCAGCCGGGTATCCTGCATAGCGCCTATCGTGAGCTTAACAGGATTACCTACTCCGATTTTACCTACTTCCGTTTCGTCTACGCGACCGATAAATATAAGGTCATTCATATCGGCGATGGTGGCGATGGTGGTCCCGTCATTGAAATTATTGGACTGGATGACGGAATTCCCGACTTTAACCGGAATATCGAGTATCATTCCGCTTATCGTAGCCCTGATCTGGGTATTACTGTACTGAACGGTTTTACTGGAGATTCCTTCTTTGATGATCTGGATGTTCTCTTTGGCGGTCGCCACATCTTCGGTCGCCGTCTGAAAAAGCGCGTTGCTGTTGTCATAGGTCTCTTTCGAGATAACTCCCGACTGGTATAATTTGACATTCCGGTCATAATCATTTTTGGCTTTTTCCAGGTTGATCTCCGCCATTTTTAATTGTGATTCGGCAGCGTTTAATTGTGCGATATCCGGTACAACCTGTACTTTCGCAATAACGTCACCGGCCCTGACAATATCACCCGGTTCTTTATAAATAGCCGCGATAATACCCGAGATCTGGGGTTTCAGGACTACTTCGTCGCGCGGCTCGATGGTTCCCGTAATGATCGTCACTTTTTCAATATCACGGATCTCAGGTTCTATGGTTTCGTAAAGGGTTACGGGTTTGGAGGATTTACTCCACAAGAAAATAAAGGTACCTACTATTATTATCCCTAAAAGGATGAACAATACGATCTTAACAGGCTTTTTCATAGTTTTGGATTATTATTTATTTTGATGTTTATTCTTCCCGGATAGCGTCAATGGGTTTTACTTTCAGGGCATTTCTTGCCGGTATGATACCGGCAAGAGCACCTGACACCAGGATAATGGCAGAGGCTATGATTGCCATGGAAAATGAAATGTAAGGATTTGAAAACATTTCGCTTGAATTTCCCAGTGTAGAATCTAATAATACGGATAATATTACCCCGAAAAACAGGCCGAAGAAACCTGCTATAAATGTTAAAAGCATACTTTCGCTCATGATCTGGATGATAATGACGGAGGGTTTGGCTCCTAATGCCCTTTTGATCCCGATTTCCCTGGTCCTCTCTTTTATGGAAACCAACATAATGTTACTGACACCTACTACTCCCGCCAGTAAGGTTCCCATTCCCACGATCCAGATTAAGATATCCATACCGAGAAACAAGTACCGGAATGCAAGGAATATTTGTTGAAGATTCATGGTCATCACGGCAGTCTCGTCTTCCGGCGCGATCATGTGCCTTTCTTTCATCAGGGTGCTTACTTTCCGTTCAATATCGGTAATATCAACATGGGGATAGGCCGTAAGCATGATGATATCGATGTCGTTGCCATAATTATATACCTGCTGTAAAGTAGTGGAAGGAATATATACGGTTGAAACTCCTTCACTGCCCATGGAGATTTTTCCGGTAGGATTAACGACCCCTACGACAATGTAAGGTATTCCGTCTATCGATACCATTTCACCGACGGGATCTACATCCGGTTCGAAAAGTTGTTCGTAGACTTTCATTCCCAGAATGCATATTTTACGTTTTTCTTTCAGGTCCAGCCTGTTGAAATAACGGCCGTAAACAAGGGGTTGAGCTTCTATATTATAATATACCTCATCGTTTCCCCTTATTGCGAATTGTCCGCTCCTGTCGTTTCTGGATATATGGTTACTGCCTGACGCAAATACTAAACCTGAAATATATTCTACCTCCGGTATTTTTTCTTTGATGGCCCGTACATCATCACTGTTCATAGTCCATAACCTGCCGGTGTTAAATCCTTTGTATTCTACGGTGGTAGGAGAATTAGCCACGAACAGGGAATTATTCTGCATATCGGTGATGCCTTCCATAAAACCGTTTTCGAATCCGTTTCCCGCGCTCATCATGGTTACGTACATGAAAATACCCCATAAAACTCCGAATCCGGTCAGGAAACTCCGGGTTTTATTCCGGCTGATGGCCTGCCAGATCTCGCGGAAATTGTCTATATCGAATATATTTTTCATCTCCCTGATTATTCGTATCTTAATGCTTCTACCGGCTTAACGCTTACGGCTCTTTTAGCCGGAAAATAACCGGCCAGTACGCCGGCAATGATCAAAACCAATGTGGCCGACATCATGAGCCCCAGATCCACGGAAGGATCTTTAAAGACGGATAAACCGCTCGTGTCGCCGGCCGCACTGACGATTATGCCCATAACTTTGGAGATACCCATTCCTATGATCATACCGAGATAACCGAAAAAAGTGGTGATCACCAACGATTCCAGCATTACAAGTCGCAATATGGATGCCGGTTTAGCTCCCAGAGCTTTCCGGATACCGAATTCCCGTGTTCTCTCCCGCACCGTGATCAGCATAATATTGCTGATACCCACGATACCCGCGATTAGCGTACCGATTCCTATGATCCATATAAAAATATTAATTCCCCGGAATATCGCAAGGGTTTGCATATATCCCTGTAACTGGTTCCAGATGTTAATGGCGTTTTTATCATTTTTATCGTAATCGTGCAGTTTACTCAAGCGGTATCTAAGTCTCTCGTTGAATGCCGTATTTTCTTCCAGTGTAGTGAGTCCTCCGATCATAAGGCTGAAATGGTCGAAAGTTTTCCCGGGGTTATAGATATTCATAGCTGTCGAATAGGGAATATAAGCGCTGTTTTCCCATGGATTGGTATTTTTATAAATACCAATGATCTGATAAACGAGCTCATCTACGGTAACATATTTCCCGATAACGTCTTCATTGCCGAACAATAACCGGGCGTCTTTATCGGCGATTATGATGTATTTCTTCAGGTCCCGGTTGTCCGTATTATTCACAAATCTTCCTTCTTTCATTTCTATACGCAGAAATGGGAAATGGTTGGGAACCACAGCCTCAATAGCCGCCGGATATGATTTCTTTCCATAACTTATGGTTTTCCCCGGTACGTTAAAGGCCGGTATCACGTTCTCGACTTCCGGGAAAGAATTCGCCAGTAATATGGAGTCCCTGTAATCCATCGTAATTCTTCTTCCTTTCTGATAACCTTCGTATTCTATGGTCGTGTAACCGCTGTAAATTTCCACTACATTTTTAGTATCATCGTCAAAATTGGAAGTTACGCTGTTCTTTAACCCGTTACCCGCCGATAATAATACGATAAGCATGAATATACCCCACGAAATAGAAAATCCGGTTAAAAACGTCCGAAGTTTGTTACGTTTTAAGGTGGATACGATCTCAGAAAAAATTCCAAAGTTCATGGTGTGTTGATTTATTCGATGATCCCGTCTTTGATATGGATGATACGCATTGTTTGTTCCGCCACCCACTGCTCATGGGTCACGATAAGCATTGTGGTTCCCGTCTCCCTGTTAATGTCTTTCAGTAAATACATGACTTCCATGGAAGTCTGGCTGTCTAAAGCTCCTGTCGGTTCGTCGGCCAGAATTAATTTCGGTTTGGTAATCAAAGCCCTGGCCAGGGCAACCCTCTGTTTCTGTCCTCCGCTCAATTCATTGGGGAAATGGTGTCCCCACGGAGCGAGTCCCACTTTATCAAGATATTCCATCGCGATGGCATTACGTTTTTTCCGGGGCACGTTCTGGTAATATAAGGGTAATGCCACATTTTCCATCGCATCTTTGAATGAGATCAGATTGAAGGTCTGGAATACAAAACCAATGTATTTATTCCGGTATTCCGATGCTTTGGTTTCCGATAGGTTTTTAACCAGCACATTATCCAGGTAATATTCACCTTCGTCATAATTATCCAAAATCCCTATAATATTTAATAATGTGGATTTGCCCGAGCCCGAGCTTCCCATGATGGATACCATTTCTCCTTCTTCAATACTTAAATCTATTCCTTTAAGTACTTCCAGGGGAGCCGCTCCATAATAGGTTTTGTGGATGTTATGTAACCTCAGCATATATTTTGATTTAATGAGATTTTATTAACTGTTATAATGTCACGGTGTATTAGTATAATAGTACACTGCAAATAAAGGTAATTTTTAAATACGGTGTACAAAAAAATAAATTTTTTAAACTTTTGTGAGACAGTGGAATAAAAATATAAAACGTTTTTTTGGATTATAAAGGATATAAATTTTGGAATAAATTAGTTGTCATTTATATTTTCCGGTATGGTCAGCCAGTGTTTATATTCATCACCAAGGTGGTTCACTGCGGTATGCCATATTTTCTCTGCCGGAGTCTCGAAAATGAGTTCGGGATTGGCATTGGCGATTACCCATTTCTTATGGGCGATTTCGTCCTCCAGTTGTCCCCGGCTCCAGCCTGCGTATCCAAGGAAAAATTTGTAACGGAGGGAAGAAATAGCCTGGTGCTCGATCAAAGACAGAAATATCTCATCGTAGCCGAGATATATCCCCGGGAGTAATTTTATGCTGCTTTTATTCTGATCATGATTATGGATACAGAAGACAGCCCGTGTCATCACAGGGCCTCCCACATACATCGTATCTTCTACTTTAATATCGGAAACTAATTTATGGACCGAATATCCGGATGCTTTGTTAAGTACCAGTCCGGCACAGCTTTCGGAATCATAATCGGTTAATAATATAACGGTTCTATGGAAAAACGGATCGCTAAAGAAAGGTACTGCAATAAGGATGCGCCCGGCGGTCAGTGACAGTCCGGTAGGCGTAACCCTGAGGAAGTCTTCAACAAAATTCATATTGCAAATTTTACTATTTTTGCCAAAAAATCTGAGCAAATATACAATTTTTATTACCATTTCTGTTATTGCTTAACACGCGTCGTATAATTCCGGAGCCAATTCCAATAGGATGAGAAAATTAAATCATAACCGTTTTATTTCTTTAAGAGAAAAATATCCTGTTTTCACTTATGAAAGTTATCATTTCACGATAAAAGAAGATAATACCGTAGAAGTGGTTTTTCATTTTCGTATCGGACCGGATATTGACTTCCGTCCGGTTTATATTATGAACGCGGGTAAGTATGCTTTACAGCATTTACATAAGGATGAGATAGACGGTATTGTATTTCATATCGGGATGGTTGAAATGATCAGTTACTGGAAAGCGACCTGTTCCCCTCAGATCCTGATCAGGCCTTTTACCTTGACCGTTGCCCAGCAAAAATGGTGGAAGAAGCTTTTCTGGCATGGATTAGGTGAATTCCTTTACCAGAATTCCATTGAAACCGATGAAGAGCAATTGGTTTCATTTTGTTTTGAGCAAGGGACGGAATCTTCCGGTAATTTCCAATATCATGCTGTAATAGATAGTAATCGTGTACTGGTTCCTGTAGGCGGAGGGAAAGACTCGGTGGTTACCCTGGAATCGCTTCGTCATAACCGTGAAATTATCCCTTTTATTATTAACCCGCGTCAGGCCACACTGGAATGTGCCCGCGTGGCCGGTTTTGATTCAAGAGAGGATATGGTGCTTCTTAAACGGATGATAGATCCGTTATTACTGGAATTAAATAACCGGGATTTTTTAAACGGACATACGCCTTTTTCGGCGATGTTGGCTTTCTGGTCGTTATTGGCTTCCCATATGACCGGTACAAGAGAGATTGCCCTATCCAATGAATCCAGCGCCAATGAGCCTACAATTCCGGGAACCTCTATTAATCATCAATATTCTAAAAGTCTGGAATTTGAACTGGATTTCCGGGATTATGTCCGGCAATATATGGGAGATATAGCCCATTATTACAGTTTTCTGAGACCTTACAATGAATGGCAGATCGCGGAGTTATTTTCCCGTTATCCCGATTATTTCCCTGTGTTTAAAAGTTGTAACTCGGGTAGTAAAGAAGATAAGTGGTGCTGCGACTGTTCAAAATGTTTGTTCACCTATATTATATTGTCACCTTTTCTGGAGGAAAAAGAACTCATAGCTATTTTTGGTGAAGACTTGCTGGATAAACCTTCTTTGGTCCATTACTTTGATGAATTGACAGGTCTGGCCGAAGTTAAACCTTTCGAATGCGTGGGCACACTTGAGGAAGTAAACCGGGCTATTCAGGCGGTAAAAGATAAATACAAGGATAAGTATCTGATTCAACACTATATAAATCACAAATCATGAAACCTACACTCTTAATACTTGCAGCGGGAATGGGAAGCCGTTATGGCGGTTTGAAACAACTTGACGGCCTCGGGCCACATGGGGAAACGATTATGGACTATTCAATATCGGATGCCGTTGCCGCGGGTTTCGACAAAGTCGTATTCGTGATCCGGAGAAATATGGAAGATGATTTTAAACAGTATATTTTATCCAAATATACGGATAGGATCGTTGTCGATTATGTTTTTCAGGAATTGGATACTTTACCGGCAGGTTTTACAGCTCCTTCGGACAGGAAGAAACCGTACGGTACCGCCCATGCCATACTGGCTGCCAAAAATGCTATCAACGCTCCGTTTGCCGTGATCAATGCCGACGATTTTTATGGTCGGGATTCCTATGTTACCCTTGCCGATTTTCTCGTACGGGATATGGGAGAGGAAAATCCCTGTTTTGCTATGGTCGGGTACTGTTTATCCAAAACCCTTTCCGAAAACGGAACGGTTTCCCGTGGGGTTTGCGAAACCGATCTTAACGGTAACCTGACAGGAATACGGGAATATACGTCCATCCAAAAGGAAGAAGATGGCATCCGGAATATTGCTCCCGACGGAGAAGTTACTTATTTTGAAGATGATACTACGGTCTCGATGAATTTCTGGGGATTTACACCTGTTATTTTTACTTATCTGGAAGATCTTTTCGTAGAATTTCTTAAAGACTACAATCATGATCCGGCAGCGGAATTTCCGATCCCGTCGGTAATCAATCATCTGCTTGTCACAAAAACCGCCCGGATTAAAGTTTTGAAAAGCGAAGCGGAATGGTTCGGAGTTACTTACCGGGAAGACCGCGACCTGGTGGTGGAGAAACTTAAAGAAATTGCTGTTTAAAGAACGGTTATCATTTAATATTATGCGCTATTTTATAAAGTTAGCCTATAACGGAGCTCCTTTTTTTGGCTGGCAACGCCAACCAAATCAGATCACGGTGCAGGAAGTTCTGGAACAGGCTTTTACGATGTTCTTAAAACAGCGTATCGATATTACCGGTTGCGGAAGGACTGATACCGGTGTACATGCCAGGGAGTATTTTGCCCATTTCGATTACGATGAAATGTTGCTTCCTGATGTCATTACCCGTTTGGTTTTCCGGTTAAATTCTTATCTGCCTAAAGAAATTGTAATTTATCAGATTTATCCGATGCCGGATAACGCACATGCCCGCTTTGATGCGTTATCGCGAACTTACCGCTATTATGTGGATATTTCCAAGAATCCCTTCACCCTTAATTTCGCATTCCGGGTGTACGAAAAACTGGATGTGGAGCTGATGAATATAGCCGCTGATTTTCTCCATTCCGTGACCGATTTTACCAGTTTTTCAAAACTTAATACACAGGTCAAAAATAACGTATGTGAACTATTTTCGGCTATATGGCAGGAAAAAGGAGATCAACTTGTGTTTGAAATTACAGCTAACCGCTTTCTCCGTAATATGGTCCGGGCTATCGTCGGAACTTTACTGATGGTAGGAAAAGGAAAGATATCCATGGAGGAATTCCGGGAGATAGTTTATATGAAAGATAGAGGCAAAGCCGGGACTTCGGTGCCGGCGCATGCACTTTTTCTGGAGAAAATCCGTTATCCATTAAATTATGATTGGGAGCAGGAGGAAATGAGCAAACAAAAGGATGACACCTCTGATTTATTGTGGGATTAAAAGAGCTACTATGATAAAGAGAATTTATTTATGGGTTATTTGTGTTACGATCATTATGATAACGGGTAATTCATGCAAAAAGCCACAGTCGGACGACACGGCGGAATTACGTTTTTCCGTAAATCAGGTGACTTTCGATACGATATTTACCACCATCGGATCCGTAACTAAAAGATTTACGGTACATAATCCTCATAAATTCGCGGTTAGAACCGATGTTTCACTGGCAGGAGGCTCTTCCTCTTATTACAGTATGAATGTGGACGGCCTGCCGGGAACCCATTTCAGGGAAGTTGAAATTCCTCCCCAGGACAGTATTTTCGTCCATGTAAAAGTGACTATCAACCCTTCTCAACAAAATAATCCTTTTCTGGTTAAGGACTCCATCATTTTTCGTACGGGTAATATAGCCCAGGATGTGGATCTGGTGGCTTACGGACAGGATGCTCATTTTATCGTAGCCGATACCGATTATAATGAATATCTCAAATATAAGATCGTTGCGGGAGAGCATCAGGTGGTCACATGGACCAATGATAAACCCTACGTGATATATGGTTGGGCCTGCATAGATTCTTACGGAAAACTGATTATTGAAGAAGGCACTCAGATCTATCTCCACAGGGGCGCCGGTATCTGGGTCTATGAAGAGGGAAATATCATGGTTAACGGAACCGTGGATCAACCTGTCACTTTTCAGGGAGACCGTCTGGATTCCTGGTATGATAATGATTACTCCCAGTGGGACAGGATATGGATTTGCGAGGGATCGACCGATAATGTGATCAATCATGCCGTGATCAAGAATTCTTATATCGGATTGCAACTCCTTCCTATGGATTTTAATAATTCATTCAGGAATAAGACCGTGGTGAAAAATACGATCATCAGTAATAACGCCAGGAACGGTATTCTGGCCCAGGGATCCAATCTTGTCGCTGAAAATTGTGTATTTTCCAATAGTGGAGAAGAAAGTATCCATTTAGGATGGGGGGATTTCGAACTTAAACAGGTCACGGTAGGTAATTATTATGCGCTTTCCCCGCCGAGGAACAAAGCCTCTTTACGCTTATTAAATAGCTATGAATATCAGGATGGGAGAGAAACTAAATATTTTCCCGGAAATACCCGGATCCGGATCTATAATTCTATTATTACGGGATTGCAGGACCAGGAGGTGGGGATACGGAAAAATGATGATGCCGCATTCGATTGCCTGTTGGAAAATTGTCTCGTAAAAGTCAAGCTTGAGGACAATAATCGTAATTATTTCCTGAATTGCCTCATCAATGTGGATCCCCGTTTTACCAACTATAGGAGAGCAGATTTTACGTTGTTGCCTGATTCTCCCGCAATCGATGCCGGTAAACCCGGGATCGGAGTAAATGAAGACATTCTGGGAAATCCCCGGGGTGGTACTCCTGATATAGGTGCTTACGAATACCAATAAGTTAGACGGGGAAATTAATGATTACTTCGGTATAATTTCTCAATTCAGACTTAATATGAATTTCCCCCTGGTGAGATCTTATAATTTTTTGAGATAAGGCCAGTCCTATTCCCTGTCCCGGATAACCACGCGTATTTCCGGCCCTGTAAAAAGAGTTGAAAATCTGCCGGATCTCCTCTTCGGGAATGCCTATCCCGGAATCTTTTACGGTCAGTAAAATATTACCGGGAAGGAGTTTCAGTCTTATTTCCACCGGCTTGTTTCCTGAATATTTACAGGCATTATCCACAATATTCCGTATGGCTATTCTGAGCAGCTCAGGATTAGTTGCGATATGGATTTCTCCACTGCTTTCGAAACGGATACGTTGCGGATAGAGTTTCGCATTAAACTCCTCACAAATATTTCTTACTAATTCCGTTAAATCGGTCTTTTCCGAATAATGATTCAATATTTCCAGGTCGGATTTGGCCAGGACGAATAATTCATGGATTAATTTTTCCAGTCGTTCCGTTTCCGTCGAGATCCTTTCTATGGCGGTTTTGTATTCTTCTGCGGAACGGGTTTTGGACAGGGTGATGTCGCACTCGCCCAGAATGGCTGTCAAAGGATTGTTAAGTTCATGGGAAGCGTTGGAAATGAAAGATTTCTGGGCGTTAAAAGCAATATCCAGCTCTTCCAGCATGGTGTTAAGGGTATGGGTGAGTTCGCCTAGTTCGTCTTTCCGCTTATATTCGATTTTCCTGTTAAGGCTGGTGCTGCGAATGTTCCTGATCTGGGATATGACATCTTTGATGGGCTTAAAAATCCGGTCGGCATAAATCTCCCCAAATAAGAAAAGTAACAGGAAGGAGAGAAACATCGTGATAAGAAGTACACTCCGGAGCATCTTTTGAATGCTGTTTCCATAGCTGTTTTCAGCCGTGACCAGTATGATAAAATTCCCTTCGTTATCCGGATAATAGATAGCCGTGAAGAAAGAAGATTCTTTTTTTCCGTGCATGACTCCTTCGTCCACAATTGATTTTATTTGTTGTGATGATAGGAAGTAAGAGATGGTATCGTAGGAAGAGCCTATGCTGTCGATATTCAGGACATACTCCCGGGTTTCCGGCATGGTCTCCGCGTATTTTTGAAGTATTACGGAATAATCATGAGCCGAGACTTCATCTTCTTCCAGAAATTTTTCCGCCGTGATGAAGGCTTTCTCGAAAAGGTAATCGTAATATATGGTGTTGATATACCGGGTTTCGACAATATAAACAATCAATAATATAACCGCAATAATGCAGGAAGTCAGTATGGAGAAGAAGAGAGAGATCTTACGCCTGAGTTTCATGATTATGTTCTTCCGGTTTTAAAATGTATCCCATTCCTATGACCGTATGGATAAGTTTATTACTGAAATTTTTGTCGATTTTATTACGTAAAAAATTTACGTAGACATCCACCACATTGGTGTTGGTATCGAATTTGATATCCCAGACATGTTCCAGTAACTGCATTCGGGATAAAACGATATTCGGATTTTGTAAAAAATATTCAAGTAACCTGAACTCCTTAACCGTCAGCGGAAATTGATGCCCTCCCCGATGTGCCGTTTTGGTATTCAGATCCAGGGTCAGGTCAGAGAAGGATAGGGTAGCGGCGTTCTCATGGGAATTCCTTCTTAATAGGGCGTTAACGCGGGCAGCCAGCTCGGGAAACCGGAAAGGTTTCACCAGGTAATCGTCGGCTCCGGCGTTAAGTCCGTTCACGATATCATCCATAGCGCCTAATGCCGTCAGCATGAGGACAGGAACCTTATAACCGAGAAGATCACGGTATCTTTTGCATAATTCCAATCCCCCGATGCCGGGAATAATCAGGTCTAATATGATCAGGTCGGCATCATTGGCTTTCAATCTCTCCCATCCGTAATGGCCGTCCGTGCATAAATCAACCGTATATCCTGCCTCGGATAATCCCCTTTCAATAAAAGAAGCAATATTGATTTCATCTTCAATGAGGAGAATCTTGGCCATTTTTTCCAGCAAATATAGTATTTTACCGGATTCCCACCACCTTTTTCACACTCTTTTTTACCCCGGAAGAATTCCAGTATTCAAATATAACAATGTAAAGGTCAGGTGGAGCCTGGATTTTCTTTTCCGTAGTGCCATCCCACGTAAAGTGCGCGGAAGTGCCACATAAAATATTGTTGGATATAATCCTGACAAGATTTCCTTTCCTGTCATAAATGGAAATAGATACGCGGTTATCTCCTTCCGGAAACTGACAGGAAAAGAGGGTGAAATCGTCAAAACCATCGCTGTCCGGGGAGAATATTTCAGGAGTAATATTGAATAAAAACGGAATTTCGGGAGTTACGGTATATTGGGAGTTCCTGTATCCCGGAGTACCGAATCCCGCGGTGGCGGCTGCCGATTTCCAGTGATCCGGATGTTGGGTTTCCAGATCAAAATTGATCTTTTCCAAAGCGACTCCTTTAGCGCTTTTGAGCAAATCGTAATGCATTTGGGCATCATATATAAAACGGTCGACAGGTTTAAGTCCCTGATCCGTAAGATGTACGCTGCCGTTGGCCTGGGCATAATTAGGAAGGGAATCACATTGGATCAATCTTTCCGGATAAGGTACATAATATTCCTGGCGGGTAATTTCTTTATTGGCACACAAGACGGCGTAATTTCCCGGTAATAACTGATATCCGCCGGATACAGCCGTAACTGATTTTTCCGGTAGTTCAACTCCACCCGATCCGATTCTCACGGTACTCAGGTCTATGATTTTTTCCGACCGGTTATAGATCTCTATATATTTACTGTTATGTTCACCCGGCGGATGAGTAAGGATTTCATTGATCACAAGGTCAAACCGTCCTACCTGTTGAGGAACGCCGAAAGTTATGGAACTGTATCGCGGCACCGTTAATCCTGCGCAATCCCAAATAGAATCGGTAATAGATAGCGTATATAGGAGGTGTGGCTGTAAAGTTCCGGACAGGGTTAGCAGTATTGATTTATTATCCGGAGGCACCGGATGAGTCCTGATAATATGGATATTCCGGTCGATGGAAAAAGTACTGCCGGCCTTTTCCGGAAAAATGAAAACCGGTTCCGTAAAAAAGAGTTCTAATGTAACGGAATCTTTAAGCGATATCCGTTCGATCTCCGGATATTGAAGATCGGGGTTTTCTTGGTAAACGGAATTAGGTTTTCCGGGAGTACCGCCCTGACCGGATATAGAAGATTGCCAGTTCGAAATACCGCCGCATGGATTCTGATAATCAACCATTTCCAGTGCCCATCCTCCATTTCGTTTTACGGAAGAAGAATGCCATTTGTCATTGAAACGAACCGTGTGGATCACTTCATTATCGTAATTCAACAGTGTAAGTTCCTGGCCTGCATTGGCGATACTCATGGATGATATCGCATACACTCCGGAAAATTCCCGGAAGAGCGAAAGGTTAGACCGGCTGACGATGATAGCAAATCCTTTCGAAGGGATCTCCATTACCGGAAGTTCCCGTATATTTTTCCCGATCTGCAATTTCCAACCTTCTAATGTAAGAGGGTATTCCGTAGGGTTGAATAGCTCTACATATTCGCTTTCCGGTAAACCGACGGGCGGCGACGGATCTGCCATAATTTCATGGATAAGCAGATCATTTCTTCGTATATGATAAAAATAAAATGTTAAAGTCTCCGGTTCCATAACATTTCCCGCCGGATCTTCTACAGAAGAAACCCTGAGGATATATTCCCGATGATATTGGAATACCGTATTAAATTCAAGGATAATGGCGTTATAAAACCCTTCCCGGTAATAACAACCGGACGGATACAACTCTTCTTCTTCAAGGTAATAATGGGCCGGATCGAGGGCTGTCGACGGGGATACGTTTTTATCGAAAGTAATAACTACATATTGCAGATCGTCCGATCCCCGGACCGATTTAACCGAAGGTTTTACGGTATCCGTGACCGGTGGTCCGGAATAAACATCATCAAAATAAAACTTTTTACTGTTACCGGCGGTATAACGGCAAAAAATGCCTAAGTAACCATATTCCCCGGAAAAGGGGAAATAATTTTCAGAATCTATTTTATAAAATCCGTTTAAATCTTCATCAATCCATATTTGCCAATGGTCTTCCGTATTTTTGGTCACTTTTATCCCGATCGAGAATGGAGAGGCGACGGTGCCGCTGGTACCTCTGCAGATCAGGGTGATGTTTCCCCTGTCCTGGTAATAGAGTTCGACCGCATCCTCCGACCCGTTTTCCCCGAAATGTAAAAAATAACCGGTTATATCCGGTGATCGCGGGTCCGGACCGTTGGCCATGAGATATACTTTGGCATAGTTATTGGCAGAGGGCGCGAATCCCAATGTTATGGTGAAACGCCATTCCAAATTATTGTCGTCAAAATCGTACCGTGTAGATAATACAGCATCTCCGGCTTGTTCCGCGTTAAGTTGCAGAAGGTAATCTTCCGAGATTTTAAAGAGACCGGTATCGCCTTCCCAAACAGGATCATCAGTGAAATTCCCATCGGAGAAATCGTCGAATAGCTGGGCCTTGGTAATTAAAATTAATGAGGAAAACAGGGCTGTTAATAAAGCTTTTTTAGACATGTGAGTAAATTTAGTAAATGAGTTAGTGTAAGCGCTGAATGATTTTCAAAAATAGTATATTTGCATTTTAAATCAAAATTTTTTTACCTTTTATAAAAGCAGGATATGAAAATTGCTATTGTGGGTGTTACCGGTTTAGTCGGGACTGTTCTCCTTAAAGTTCTGGAAGAAAGGGGATTTGGAAGTTGGGAAGTTTTAGCGGTCGCTTCCGGGCGATCCAAAGGGAAGAAAGTGAATTTTGCAGACAGACAACTGGAAGTGATCACGGTAGAGGAAGCCATAGCGGCTAATCCGCAAATCGCCATATTCTCCGCGGGAAGTCAGGTATCTCTGCTTTACGCTCCCAGGTTTGCAGAAAACGGTTGCTACGTGATCGATAATTCTTCCGCCTGGCGGATGTATGACCATATTCCGCTGCTTGTCCCTGAAATCAACGGTGAGGTTCTCCAGCCATCCGACCGGATCATTGCCAATCCGAATTGTTCCACACTTCAAATGGTGATGGCATTGGCTCCCCTGCACCGGCAATATAAAATCAGGAGGCTTGTCGTATCAACTTACCAGTCGGTAACCGGGACCGGGATGAAAGCCGTATCCCAGTTGATGGCTGAAAGAAAAAGTGAGCCGGCAGAGAAGATATATCCGTATCAGATAGACCTGAACCTGTTTCCGCATGGCGGCACCTTCGAATCTAACGGATATACTTCCGAAGAAATCAAACTGGTGGATGAAACCCGGAAAATACTTCAGGATAATACCATAGCTGTGACGGCTACGGTGGTTAGGGTTCCGGTACTGGGTGGACATTCGGAATCGGTAAACGTAGAGTTTGAGAATGAATACGATCTTATGGATATCCGTCGTCTTTTACAAAGTATGCCGGGAGTGAGTGTTATGGATGATCCTTCACGGAATGAATATCCTATGCCGTTGACGGCCGAAGGAAAAGACGAGGTTTTCGTGGGCAGGATCAGAAGGGACGAGTCGCAGCCGAAAACCCTCAATTTATGGATCGTTGCAGACAACCTGCGGAAAGGCGCGGCAACGAATGCCGTGCAAATTGCCGCTTTGGTAAAAGATAAATTTTTATCCTGAAAATATATTACCGGGGTTTACCCAACAACCTGAACATATTTTTTTTGTAAGCTTCCACACCGGGCTGATCGAAAGGATTGATATCAAGAAGATATCCGCTTACAGCACAACTAAATTCAAAGAAATAGATCAGTTCTCCCACGACAGATTCGTTGATCCCGGGGACCGTAATTCTTAAATTGGGTACTCCTCCGTCTACATGTGCCATACGCGTACCTTCTTCGGCAGTAAGGTTAATCATATGGATAGATTTCTCCTGAAGATAATTTAAGGAATCCGTATCCTGTTCATCGAAAGGAATGGATACGTGACGGCCTGATTTACCGATGGAGATGACTGTTTCAAAAAGATTGCGTTCCCCTTCCTGTATATATTGACCTAAAGAGTGCAGGTCTGTACTGAAAATAACTCCCGCGGGAAAGAGTCCTTTATGCTCTTTTCCTTCACTTTCCCCGAACAACTGTTTGAACCACTCAATAAAATAATAAAGACGCGGTTCGTAAGCGACCATCAATTCTATTTTTTTCCGGTTTTTGTAGAGTAGAAATCGCAACAAGGCGTATTGTAAAGCTATGTTATGGTCAAAATTTTTATTTTCCATGACATATTGCCGCATACGATCGGCTCCCTCTAATATTTTTTTAATATCGAAACCGGCGAGAGCGATGGGGAATAACCCCACGGGTGTCAATACGGAGTATCTTCCTCCCACATCGTCGGGAATATTAAAGGTCGTATAATGATTTTCAGTTGCCAGTTTCCGGAGCGCCCCTTTCTTCTCGTCGGTGACAGCCACGATACGTTGGGAAGCTTGTTCTTTGCCATATTTTTTTTCGCAGTGTTCTTTTAATATACGGAAGGCGATTGCCGGCTCGGTGGTGGTTCCGGATTTGGAGATGACGATAAGCGAATAATCTTTTTGATCCAGAATATCGATCAGATCGGCCATATAGTCTTCGCTGAGATGGTTGCCCGCATATAGAAGTTGTGGATATTTCCGGTCTTTTTGCCCGAAACAGTTGAAATGACCGCTCAACATCTCTACGACCGCCCTGGTGCCCAGATAGGATCCTCCGATGCCGATGACCACGGAAACTTCCGATATGGAAGCAAGTTGGGCGGCTTTATCTTGAATTTCTCCGATCAACCCGGAAGTAATAGTTTCCGGCAGATCAAGCCAACCCAGAAAATCATTGCCTTTTCCCGTACGGTTTATCAGCTTGTCATAAGCGGCAGAAAGAAGATTTTGATTATCGGAAAGATCTTTTTCCGTGATATTTAGCAGGGCATCCCGGTAAGAAAATGAAGTTTCGATCATATCAATTGCTTTAATTTATAGTATTAAACTCCCGTTGGCTGTAAAATATTTTCCCGGACTTTACCCCATTTCACCACAAGTCCGACCTGAGCATTAACATTTCTGCCGCTTAAAGGGTTCACCGCCGAAAATATATTATCGGTCGCAAAATACAAATAAATAGGCCACAAATTAAATCCTACTCCTAATCCGAGGTTCCCATAACTTCCGGGCATTACCGTATAGTGGGCGCAAAGGTCGAAAACACCGACCAGATTAGCATTATAAGCCAAAGTTAACCTTGGAAAAAATGTTTTACCGATAATATTACCCTGGAAGTAAGCGGTAAAACGATGTTTGGGATTGATCTGGTAGTAAACCTCCGCCGCTATTTTGGCATTCAGCATGGAAGTAGTGGTATTTTCAGTTTCATTAATATGGATGGGAAAATAACTCAGGAGGGTGTCCCCGAAAGCTTTCAGATAGCCATCATCCTGTATCAGTCTTTCAATCTGATTAGCCGTTAACCCATTAAAAAAGAATCCTCCGTCCCGGTAAAACTGGCCTTCGTCAGCCACCTGGCTTTCGATTTTTATGCCGGGAGTTTTCCAGCTGATGAAACCCAGGTCTGAAACGGATAAACCGATCCCGAGATGATCGTTAAAACGGTAAGTAGCTCCGAGATCCAGGGCGAAACCCATATTCCGGAAAGCATCGGAAATACGGAAATTATCGAAATCTAATTCAATAGATTCGCCTCCGTCCAGGATTTTAATCGGGATCGCCAGGCCTGCATCAATATCTGCCTTATAATGCAAAGTCATCGCGTAACTTTCGGGATCCGTATAGATACGGGCATTTAATTCGTTGGATTTAACATATGCAAGTCCCATTAACAACTTAGGCCTTACGCCGATCGATAAACGGTCGTTGAC
>CALECM010000038.1 GCA_937949745.1 uncultured Bacteroidales bacterium
TCTCTTATTATTCGTGCAACTGGTATATGTTGGAATTCTGGTATGGCTGCCGCCGTGTAAAATAAAACCGGGCACCGTCCGGAGAAAGTGCTGCCAGGTATTCGTCATAAGCTGTCGAGATCCCTTCTACCGGTTTAGGATCAAAAGGAACCGGATTTTCCAGCACTTCTGCATAAAACTCGGATTTTCGGATAATAATTTCTGCTTCTTCAACCTGATCCAGTTGCGGTACCATATCGGGATTCTCCGTAATAACTTTGGCAAATCTTACGGCATCCGCGAATTTCTCCATAAAGTAAGCCAATTGAGCGGCATAGAGATTATGCTGGATTTTATAATACGGACACACGTTATAGATCCGGTTAAATGCTTCCAGAGCTTTTAAAGCCTGGTTATGATTTTTCATCACAAATCCGTTCTGCTGGATCGGCAGGTAATATCCTAATCCATAATAATAATTCAATTCAAGGTTATCCGGATATTCTTCCAGTAATGATTCGTAGATCTGGTAAGCTTCGCTCTTTTTCCCCGAATTATGAAGATTTCTGGCTTTCTTAAATTCTTTGGAGAAATTTTTATCGGGTTGTTGAACGCACGGATCATCTTCCTGCCCAAATAAAAAAACAGGAAAAATAACACATACAAAAAGAACAAGTAATTTACTTTTCATGATGCAGTGCTTTGGATATTAATAGAAAGTCAACCGTTACCAGGGCCGCCATAGCCTCCACAACAGGCAGCACTCTCGGTACCACACACCGGTCGTTCCGGCTGTTACCCTTAAAAGTCAGAGGATTTCCTTCAAAATCCACACTTTCCTGTTCCAGGTTAATGGTAGGAATAGGTTTAAATGCTATTTTACAATACACTTCCTCTCCATTGGTAATGCCTGCCTGGACACCTCCGTCATGATTGGTCTTCAGGGAAAGATCACGGTTAAGCCGGTCATTGTATTGGGAACCTCTCATCGAAGCGGCTTCAAAACCAAGACCGATCTCAAATCCTTTGGCCGCATTGATCGAAAGCATCGCATAACCCAGTCGGGCATGGAATTTATCATAGACCGGTTCACCCAGACCTGCTGGAAGGTTAAGGATAGAGCAACCTACAACCGCTCCGTAACTGTCACCATTCTTATCATCATTTCCGGTGTGAATTACAGAACTCTCGATCCGGATATCATATTGTTTCAATATAAGCTTTGCTACCGCACCGGCCACTACCCTGCTGGCCTGTTGCCGGGCAGAAGCACGACCGCAAAACCGGTTATCCGGAGCTCCGTATTTTTGCCGGTAGGTTAGGGAAGCATGGGAAGGTTTGATCACATGGACATTCGGATCCGGTTTAACGTCTTCATTCTTAATCATAAAACCTATCGGAGCACCGGTAGTGCGGGAATCTATTATACCGGAAATAAAATCTACCTCATCATGTTCGGTACGGGATGACGTATCGATACCCTGTCCGGGAGCACGACGGGATAATTCGCACCTGATAAAATCATAGTCAATCATAATACCGGCCGGGCATCCGTCGATAACGCCTCCGATGGCTTTGCCGTGCGTTTCACCGAAATCGGTCAACCGGAACATTCGTCCGAAAGTATTCATTCCCTTTAAGTAATTAGAAAAATGATCTGTTACAATGTGCAAAAATAACACTATAATTCTTAACAGGATTATTTTAAATTTGTTGTCCGGAACAGAAAGCTTTTCTTCATTATTCTTATATTAATCAGGTTACAAACCGGATATTAAATCAACTAAATTTTTTACCTTTGTAATTAAAAATAATTTTAATGGAACGGATCAAGAAATTAGCCAATCTTTACTTTTCCCAGGTTGTGGAAGATCGCCGGTATTTCCACCGTTATCCCGAAGTATCGGGAAAAGAAAAAAATACGGCTGTCCATATCTGCAATATTCTGGAAGAACTGGATATTCCATACAAGGAAAATATAGCCGGGTACGGGATTGTAGGATTACTGCGTGGCCATCTCCCCGGTGACCGTACGGTGGCGTTGAGGGCTGAAATGGACGCCTTGCCGATACAGGAGAAATCCGATAAGCCTTACCGTTCCTATAATGCCGGTGTGATGCATGCCTGCGGGCATGACGTGCACATGGCCTGTGTAATCGGAGCCTTACGTATCCTGCGGGATATGCGGGATTCTTTCGGGGGTACTGTAAAAGTCATTTTCCAACCCTCGGAAGAAGAATACGAAGGCGGAGCGCCTTTTATGATCGGGGAAGGAGTTCTGGAAAACCCGGACGTAAATGTTATATTCGGGCAACATGCCACTCCCGGAATCGAAAGTGGCTCGATCGGTATCCGGGAAGGGGAATTTATGGCTTCCACCGACGAGATCTACCTGACCCTTCACGGCAAAGGAGGACACGCGGCCTTAATTAATGAAGTAGTGAATCCTATTAATATGGGGATCAGTATTCTGGGACAACTCCAAGAGTTTGTTAAGGAAAAAGGACCTTCCGGCATCCCGACGGTACTTTCTTTCGGACGATTCATTGCCGAAGGCCTGACCAATTTAATTCCGGAGACGGCACAGGTAGCGGGTACGTTACGCACCTTTAGCGAAGAATGGAGAAGAGAGATACATGATTATATCGAAAAGGTGGCGTCAAAGACCGCCCGTGAATTCGGAGGATCATGTGAGGTCAATATCCGGCACGGGTATCCCGTACTGATCAACGATCCCGAAACGACACGGCGTGTCAGGGAATACGCCGTCCAATACCTGGGAGAAGAACATGTTCTCAACCTGGAACACCGGATGACCGCGGAAGATTTCGCCTATTATCTTCAGAAAAGACCGGGCACATTTTACAGGCTGGGGACTTCAAATATGGACAAAGGAATTACGCAACATTTACACAGCCAGGATTTCGACATTGATGAAACCGCCCTGAAAACCGGAATGGGCCTGCTTAGCTGGATCACACTCAACGAACTCAAATTAGCTTAAATATGGATTTTTTAGGATTGATCTTCATTGCCATCGGACTGGCCATGGATTGCTTTACCGTGAGTTTTTCGGCCGGGGCCGTCCAAAAAGAGCTCAAATTCAACAACGCATTACTTATAGCCTTCCTGTTTGGCCTTTTCCAGGGAATCATGCCTTTGATAGGCTGGTTTTGCGGAGAAGCGGTTATCGATAAAATATCCCATATTGACCACTGGATCGCTTTTGCCATACTCGTGATTATAGGCGGGAAAATGATATATGAAGGAATTAAACCGGAAAAACCGGAGAAATCCCTTAATTTTCTTAAGTTTTCCACTCTTCTTGTATTGGCGGTAGCCACCAGCATTGACGCCCTGGCGGTAGGATTCAGTTTTGCCGTCATCAATGTCGGTAATATCTGGCTTGTTATTTTATTAATCGGAATCGTCTCCTTCTTATTCTCTTTATTCGGGGTTTATGCCGGAAAGAAACTTTGTTGTTATATTAAACCTTCCTATGCCGAAATTTTGGGAGGGGTGATCCTGGTCCTGATCGGCATCAAAATCCTTTTAGATCATCTTTTCTGAAAAACAAACCGGTTTTCCGGTTCATCATAATGTCCGGTATGATATCGGATAAATGACCGGATACCGCTATATTTAAGCTTTTGAGATAGAAAGTATGATCAACTGTCAATCTATTTTATTTTTTATTACTTTTGCCGCGATTATACGGTGATAAATTCCGATACCGGAATTTAGAGAGGGAACCGGGTGAAAATCCCGGACAGTACCCGCTGCTGTAAGTTTCACAAGCCCCCGCGGGCATTCACAATGTCACTGTTGAGAATATCAATGGGAAGACGCCCGGGGAGAAACGAGTCAGAAAACCTGCCATATAATCACCAGTAACAAGCTTCGGGAAATAAGCTTTAACGGAAAGGAAATTTCTCCATTATCGTTTTGGTTTTCCCGTGCAAACATGAATTCACAACCACGTAAACGAATATGGTAAACATGAGAAATTTCGACAATCTTAAAAAATTTATTTTACCCCTTTTATCCTTACTATTTCTGGCTTCATCCTGTCGTAAACCGATAGATCCGCCTGATGATTTACCGGGGACAAATCCGCATCTTAAAGGAATCTATATTCTGAACGAGGGTCTTTTCAACATGAACAACAGCACCATCAGCTATCTGGATTTTGAAAACGACACCCGGGTAGATGATATCTTCCTGAGAGCCAATAACCGGGGATTGGGTGATACGGGAAATGATTTGCAGATCTATGGAAGTAAATTATATTGCGTCGTGAACCGGTCCGAAGTATTGGAAATCATGAAGGCAAATGACTGTAAATCCGTTAAGCAGATCTCCCTTCAGGGAAAACAACCCCGTAAGATCGTGTTTCATCGGGAATATGCGTATGTAAGTTGCTTTAACGGTGATATCATGAAGATCGATACGGCGACACTGGAAATAACGGACACGAAACGGGGCGGACGTAATCCCGAAGGCATGTGTGTGGCCCGCAATAAATTATACGTGGCCAATTCCGGCGGATTGGATAATCCCAACTACGACCGCACCGTCTCCGTTTTCGACCTTGACAATTTTTCACTGATGAAAAATATAGAGGTGGAGATCAATCCGTCTGCTTTAGCCGCGGATCATCAGGGCGATGTTTACCTGGTCTCGAAAGGAAATTATGACGATATCCCGTACACTTTTCAACGTATCAATTCCAGCACCGACGAAGTCGTGCAGATTTTTGATTTACCGGTTTTAAATCTGACTATTTCCGGAAATCTGGCTTATTTATATTCTTATGATTTTAATAGCCGGAACTCCTGGATCAAGGTGATGGATATTACCACCGAACAGATCGTTAAAGAAAATTTCATCTCGGACGGCACCGCTATCCGTACTCCCTACGGCATTAAAGTCGATCCCGTCAGTGGAGATGTCTATATCACCGATGCGAACCAGTTTACCGTAAAAGGAGACGTATATTGTTTCGACAAAAACGGGAAAAAGAAATTCGTCATGGAAGCCGGCTTAAACCCATCCATGATGGTCATGATACCCAGAAACCAATATCAACTCACAGCAAACAAATAACCAATCAAATCTTAAAGTTATGAAAAAAATTACATTCTTAGTTTTGTT
Organism: uncultured Bacteroidales bacterium; assembly: GCA_937949745.1. Lineage (GTDB taxonomy): Bacteria > Bacteroidota > Bacteroidia > Bacteroidales > WCHB1-69 > JAGVVH01. The sequence continues at coordinate 5,134 of CALECM010000038.1, forward strand.
CCTGTTGTTTTCAGCCCATCTTTTATCAGGGCAAACTCCACAAACTCCCGACGGCAACCGTACAAGATCTTCCATTTCCGCTTCCGATATTAAATTCTGGGTAGGCTCAGGTAATGATTCCGTAGTACTGATCATCAACTGGTGTGATCCCGGCATCGCTTTCGCATGGGGTTATTGCTTTACGGATTCTGTAAATGTCGCCACCATGATGGCGGATATCGTTGCAGCGGATCCTCATCTTGATTATAGAACCCAGATTTCTTATATCAATGACCTGATTTATAATGACGGCACCTATGATCTTTCGGATCCGGAATCATGGATGTATGATGTTAATGGAGTAATGGCTTCTTCCGGTATCATTGATCAGAAGATCTACAATTATGATATGGTAGAATTCGGTGGATACATGTGTAGCCCTTGGAATTATACAGTAATACCTGCCCTTCCTCTTCAAACGCTTTGTGATGTTCCGGCAAATCCGGAAGTGGAGATCGATAACGGTATTGTGACGTTAAGTTGGGCCGGCACGGCGGATGAATATCTTCTCCACTATGCGGGCGGCACCCTTATCGACACCGTAATCAGCGTTAACACCGACACGTATACTATTGAAGACGCAGTATATTATGTAGATTATTCCTGGAATATCCGGGCCGTGTGCGGCGAGGGAGATACCAGTGATATGGCAACCGGAGAAACTTTCAAATTAGAACTGCCCGAAGACGTTACAATTCCTGCCGAAGATATTCTTTTCTGGATCGGAACCGGTACCAACCAGGCCATCTTTACGGTAAACTGGTGTAATCCAGAGATCGCTTTCGCATGGGGTTACCGCTTTAACGACAGCGTTCTTTTATCTCGGATTATGGACGATATCGCTAACGCAGATGCCCGTATAGAATTCACGGCCACCGGATTCATTAACGAGATCACTTATCAGGATGATGAATACGACCTCTCCTTAACACCCGGCAATTACTGGTGGATCAATGTAAACGGCAGAGGCGCGGAAAAAGGCCATACCGAACTTTATATCAAAAACAATGATTTTATTAAAATAGCTGATTTGAGTTGCGCCCAGGACGACGGACAGTTTAATTTTACCTGGACAACGGAGATTACACCGGTTTCCGTACCCGTTACCACAGGAATCCCGTCTCATCAATCCGACATTACCCTAAACCTTTATCCTAATCCCGCAAACCATTATATCCGGCTGGAAATCGAAGGTAATCAACAACCCTATGAAATGTCTATGCTTGACGTGAATGGAAAAATTATGTCGCAGCAAACCTTATATCCTTCTGATAATAGCCACTCTATCAACATCTCCCATTTAGCCAAAGGAATCTATTTCGTACGGGTACAAAATCACCAGGATTCACAGACTGCCAAGCTTATCGTCTATTAAGAAATTAATAAAATTAAATATGAAAAGATTATTAACCTTATTAGTTTTTTTTCCCATATTCCTCTATGCCCAGTTTGACGGCGCAGTGGGAACGGAAGGTTGCCGGGCCGTCAGTTGTACTGATCCCAATATTAAAAGTTGGGCAACGGGTTGCGAAGTAACTCGTGGGTATCAGGATATAAAGAGACAACAAGCTTTAGCTGACTACGGTAATGCCGGGGATGCGACGGGCCCCGTAACGGAATCCACTCTGGAGGTCGTAAGCCTGGGCGACGGGGGCTATGCTATCCTTACCTTCAATACTCCTATCAGTAACGGACCGGGTTATGATTTTGCCGTATTCGAGAATAGTTTTGATGATGTTTTCCTGGAGCTGGCTTTTGTGGAAGTGAGTTCGGACGGAGAACATTGGGTAAGGTTTCCCGCGACTTCCCTTACACCGGAAGATGTGCAGGTAGGCTCGTACGGAACTGTCGATCCCACGCTTATCAACAATCTGGCCGGCAAATACAGGGCCGGCTGGGGAACACCTTTCGACCTGGCCGAACTGGCCGACAGCAATAATCTGGACATAAACCATATCACGCATGTAAAGATTGTCGATGTGGTCGGGACCATTGATCTCGAGTACGCGACTTACGACGCTTCCGGCCACATTGTAAACGATCCTTATCCCACCAACTTCGGTTCTGGAGGCTTTGACCTTGCCGGTATTGCGGTTTTGAACCAGGGTACTACCACCGGGATAACCGAATATGGTAATGCGGATTTTACTGTCTATCCTAATCCGTGCCGGGATTATTTATGGGTGGAGCAGCATGGAAATGCCGACATGGTTTTATATAATGCCTTCGGACAGGAAATCGTAAGGTATACTCTTTCCGGCGGTGCAACGAAAATCGATATGACACCTTTCCCGTCAGGGATATACCTGATTTCAGTGGATGGAAATACCTGGAAAATGATCAAACAATAATGAAAAAAAGACTTCTGATTTTTGCCGGTATTATCGGACTCTGCGGACATCTATCTGCCCAGACCGATACTACCGTGCAAAGATTGGAAGCTATTGAAGTAGTATCCTCCAAAGATCTCAATATCCTTATTTCCCCGGTTCCGCTCAGAACTTTAAATCAGGAACAATTACAATCGCTTCCCGTATTACAGGTTTCCGACGCCCTGAAATTTCTTCCGGGAACCGTCATTAAAGATTACGGAGGCGTAGGAGGACTCAAGACCGTGACCGTGCGGGGATTCGGTCCGCAACATACCGGAGTGGCATACGACGGCGCCGGCTTATCCGACTCCCAGACCGGACAGGTCGATTTGGGAAAAATCCCCCTGGACAATGTGGAAAAAATCTCCCTGACAAACGGTATTTGCGAGAATATTTTTCTTCCCGCCCGTTTTTTCTCGTCCGCAAGCCTGATCCATATCCAAACTTCGAAACCTGTTTTTAGCCAAAACAAGCCGGCCAACTTTATCCTGGACCTTACCGCAGGATCTTTCGGACTGGTAAAACCGACTTTCCGGATGGAGAACCGGTGGAAACGAAAAAAAAATCCGGAAGACTGGGAATTGCTTTCCTCCGTAAGAATTGACTATCTAACATCCACGGGAAATTATCCATACATGCAGTTTTACGGTGGTAGCCGGGATAGTACTTCCCGGGAAAAAAGAAAAAATTCCGATATTCAGTCTATTTCCACGGAAGCCAATATTTATGTCGGCTTCAGGAAACGGTCAAGTCTTACCGCAAAATTATTCTATTATTACTCGGAACGCGGTCTGCCCGGCGCCACGATACTATACAATGAAAATGCCTCCCAACGGTTATGGGACGAAAATCTGTTCGGGCACCTTTCTTATAAAAACCATTTCTCAAATAAATTTGCTTATCAGGCTAACCTGAAAATCAATTACGCAAGACAACGTTACCTGGACCCGGACTATCTGAATATGGAAGGTAAATTAGACAACCGCTATATCCAAAGGGAAGCCTACCTTTCCAATTCTTTTTTATATACTCCGCACAGGATTTTATCTCTCTCGGCAGCCAATGACCTTATTTACCAGAACATGAGCGCCAATATCCGCAATTTCATCCGACCCGACCGTTTTTCTTCATTAACGGTACTGGCCGCCCGTATCTCCACACGGCATATCGATATTAACGCCCATTTACTCCATACATTGGTTTTCAACAATGCGAAATATGGAGAAGCCGGAAAAAATGTTCACCATCTTTCACCCATGGCGGGAATTTCAGTGAAGCCGTTCCTAAAAAAAGATTTCCGTATCCGGTTCTTTTACCAGAACATTTTCCGCATCCCTACTTTCAATGACCTTTACTACCGGGAGATAGGAAACCTTAACCTATTACCTGAGAATACCCATCAGTTCAATCTCGGATTTACATACGGAAACCCTTTCTCCGCCAAAAAGATCAAATTCACCGTTACCGCCGATTTTTATTACAATCTTGTCAAAGATAAGATTGTGGCTATTCCAACCCAGAACCTTTTCGTTTGGTCGATGCTCAATTTCGGGAAGGTTAATATCGGTGGTATCGATATCTATGCACAGTTATCCTGGAAAATTACAGATCCTCTCACCATAACCATGGGAGGAAATTACTCTTTCCAGCATGCTGTGGATGTAACGGATGCGACAAGCAAAACTTATCTGCATCAAATACCTTATACTCCGGAACATTCCGGCACCACTTACCTGAACCTGCAAGCGCCCTGGGTTGACCTGATTTACACCATCATGATATCGGGAAAAAGATATTCCTTACAACAAAATACCAGTGAAAACCTGCTCGATCCCTATACCGACCAAAGTATAGGACTACAAAAAGAGTTTAATTTCGGAACTTACACTTTCCATGTAAAAGCCGAATTATTAAACCTGGCCGGCACCCAATACGAAGTGATCAGGAATTTCCCGATGCAGGGACGAAGTTTCCGTATCAGCATGAAATATTCTTTCTAGTAACAAAAAAAATTAATCTTCGTTAAGGTATAAAATTACGAAGGCTTTTTATGAAAATCCAATTACTGGTTATCGGAAAAGAAGAAGCGGATATATTCGATACCGCTTTAAAGCACTATACTAAAAAAATTAATTTTTATAATTCTTTCGGGATCACGGCATTACCCTATCTTAAAAACACCCGTTCCCTTTCTGTGGAAGAACAGAAGAAGAAAGAGGGAGAATTGATCCTGAAAAAAATTGAGCCTCAGGATTTCGTAGTGTTATTAGATGAACGGGGTAAAAGCATCTCTTCCGTCGAATTTGCCGGATTCCTGCAGCAACAGAGTAACAGCGGACTTAAAAACCTGGTATTCGTGATCGGAGGAGCCTATGGTTTTTCCGAACAGGTTTATAACCGGAAGAATTACAGCCTTTCGCTTTCCCGTATGACATTCCCCCATGTGATGACGCGGGTCATCTTCGCCGAACAACTGTACAGGGCCTTCTCCATACTCCGGAATGAGCCTTACCACCACGAATAAAAACATTCTTTACCGTAAACTGTTGTTGTTAGATACTTTTAAACATGATAAAGAACAGTATTGACAGGGATAAACTATGGACTAAAGATTACGTCCTCATTTGTTGTGCCAATTTCCTGCTGAGCTTTGCTTTTTATCTGCTTATCCCCACCCTGCCCTTTTATCTTATCGAAACCATGCATGCCTCCAAAACCATGGTGGGCATTGTACTATCCTGTTATACGATCGCCGTGCTGGCGATCCGTCCCTTTTCGGGTTTTATCGCCGACACTTTTCCCCGAAAACCTATTTATTTAATAGCTTACATTTTGTTTACCCTTGTTTTTATCGGATATTTTTTAGCCGGAAACCTCGCCGCTTTTATCACATTACGTATTATCCACGGACTCACTTTCGGAATGCTGTCCACCTCAGGCAATACACTTGTTATCGATATCATGCCCGCATCACGTCGGGGAGAAGGTCTGGGTTATTACGGTGTGATGGGAAACATTGCCATGGCTACGGGTCCCATGACAGGACTGATCCTATACGAAACGGCGGATTTCAACTGGATCTTTACCGCTTCGATTATAGCGGGGATAACCGGATTGATCTTCGCTTCCATTATCAGGGCTCCTAAAAAACTTCCCCAGAAAAAGCAACCGGTCTCATTGGATCGTTTTATACTGGTAAAGGGACTTCCCGCCGCTTTGATGTTCATGATGGTAGCCATTCCTTATGCCATGACCAGTTCCTACATAGCCTTATCGGTCAAAGAAGTTAATTTTACCGGAAACAGCGGAGCGTTTTTTTCCGTCATGGCAGCCGGTATGATACTTTCCCGCTTAATATCAGGGAAAAGGGTGGACCGGGGATTTATTACCCAGAATATTGCCATAGGACTGATCATCTGTTTGGTGGGATTTACCGGGGAGATTTTTGTCAGGGATGTGATACAATGGAATGCCATAGCAGGGAATATACTCTTTTATGCCATTGCCGCCTGTATCGGCTACGGCTGCGGTACCGTTTTCCCCGCGCTTAACACGTTTTTTATTAATTTAGCGCCCAATAACCGGCGGGCCACGGCCAATTCAACTTACCTGACCGGATGGGATGTCGGAATAGGGATAGGCGTTTATCTGGGAGGTTATATCTCGGAAATGAAAGGTTTCAGCTTTACCTACTTTACAGGCACACTTTTAGCCGCCCTGGCATTATTGCTTTATTTTACCGTAGTAATACCACATTTTAATAAAAATAGACTGCGATAATAAAGTATTGTACCGGAATTTATTCTATTAAGTAATGATTATGATAAAAGAGAAGTAAAAAAAATAATTACAGCTTGACTTTTATTTTTTTTTGTATCTTTGCTCATCTAATTTTCGTATAACATTAATTGTATTTTTAAAACATAATCATGATGAAAAAGACTTTTCTATTATCATTATTACTATTTGTAGCATGTTTCGCCTTTGCAGCGAATGTGATCCCTTCACAGGATGCCCGGATAGTTGCAAAAAATTTCATGTCGGAAAGATGTGGACCTGAAAGATTCACCCTTGACGATTTTGAACTTCAATACACGGAAACAGACGCTAACGGCGAAGCCTTATATTACCGGTTTCAAATAGGTGAAAAAGGATTTATCCTGATATCCGCAACCGACCTGATTTCACCGGTTTTGGCCTATTCTCTCGAATCAAATTTCAGTAATACTGAAACCACTGATTTTATGTTAGACCAATATAAAGAAAGCATTAAGCATATAAAGGCTAATCCTTCCCTGGCTGAAACAACTGCAAAAAGCGACTGGAAACAATACATGGCTGAAGATTTCAAACTTTCCAAGACCAGACAACGTGCTACGGTAATCGAACCGTTAATCACTACCGAATGGTCCCAGGAAAGATACTATAACCAATATTGTCCTTATGATGCAGGCGGCGAAGCCAGATCAGACTACAGGGCTCCTGTAGGCTGTGTGGCCCTCACGATGATCAATCTTTTGAATTATTACAGATACCCTGCTTCCGGAGCCGGCGGTTCAACTTATCACCATCCTAAATATGGTAACTTAGGAGCTCTCTTCAGCAATTTCCATTATGATTATAATGCCATGACCGACAAGATCAATTCCTATGAAGGTGAATTTGCCAAACTGATATATCATAACGGACTGTCAGTTACGATGGATTATGATTCCATTGCATCAGGAGCACAATCGGAAGTCGCAGCCGAAGCTATGACCAATCATTGGAGATTCTCTTCTTCACTGGTATTTATCCGTCGTCAGGGAAGCGAGTATCAGGCATATAACCTCTGGTCAGACTCATTACTTAAAAAAGAATTAAGACAATACCGTCCGTTATATTATTCAGGTAATGCTGAAGTAGCCGGAGGACATGCCTGGATCATCGACGGATTTGTAGAGAGAGAAGGAGAAACCTATTTCCACGTTAACTGGGGTTGGGGTGGTACGAACAATGGTTTCTATAAAATCAATCTTCTGGTAGGCCAGGGAGAATCTTTCAGCAATGGTGAAGGTGTAATGATCAATGCGGTTCCCGCCAACGGAATTGAAAAACCCGACACCACTTTTACCAGACTTATAGCTTCCAAAGGCAGTATTTGCGACGGAGCAGGAAACA
>CALECM010000039.1 GCA_937949745.1 uncultured Bacteroidales bacterium
TATGTTATCATATTTGTATTGCTGGCGATATCTTTTCCGTTAGTTATGGTTTTCAGGGAAAAACTGCCTGCCGACTGGTCCGGGATATTGCAAAACATCGGGGGAACCTGGATGATTATCCTGCTCTATGGCGCCTTATTATTTCTTTTATTTGATATTCTACGGGGAATCAATCATCTTGTAGCTTTTTTCCCGGAGATGGTTACCGGTAATTATATCCTGGTGAAACGTATTCTATTGGGTGCAGGTGTTGTGGCCATCACTGCGGTTCTGATTACAGGGCACTGGAAATACCTCCATCCCAGGACGGAGAACCTGGAGATCACTACCTCAAAGTCTTTAGGGGGAGATGGTGAATTAAAAATACTTTTCTTCAGTGATTTGCATTTGGGTAGCCTGATATCGGAACAACAACTCCGGAATTACGCGGATATGATCAATAAACAAGATTATGATCTTTTGTTGATCGGAGGAGATCTTATGGACGGTGATCATGAAGTTTGGGAAAAACGTCATTTCGCGGAGATACTGGCAACGATTCAGCCCCGGTACGGTAAATACGGGATCATGGGGAATCATGAATATTATAATGGCGCCGATGCCAGTATACGGTTTTATGAAAAAGCGGGTATCCGTCTGTTAAGGGATAGCGTGGCTTCTCCGGAAAGCAACGTGATATTGGTCGGGCGTGACGACAGGACCAACTCCGGACGTCTTCCGGTGGAAAAGCTTACGGAAGGACTGGATAAGGTTGATAACTATATTATCGTACTGGATCATCAACCGGCCGAATTAGGTCAGGTCCGGAGTGCGGGAGCCGATCTGTTGCTATGTGGCCATACTCATAACGGACAAATATTCCCGCTCACCGTTTTTATCCATGCTATGTGGGAAGTGGCATACGGACATAAGAAAATTGGTGATATGGACGTGTATGTTTCTTCCGGTTTAGGTTTGTGGGGTCCGCAGTTCCGTATCGGCTCTAATTCGGAAATAGTGAAAATTACGGTCAGAGAGCAAAAATAAATTCTAAAAATTCCTGTAGACCATCACTTTGCCTTTATCAAATTCTACGGTAAAAGAATCCGAGACCGCTTCATTCAGGCTGCCTTCCCAAAGATACCGGAAAGCACGTTTTCGTACGGGATATTTCAATTGATGGAAGGTTAGTTCCGTGGCCGGGTCAAAACTGAAAATGGAGATTTGCTGTCCCGGATACGAATTGAATTTTGCAGTAGAAAAAACAGGTGAAAATACTCCGTAATCAGTTACCATGATGAGGTCCATTTTTTTCTCTTCAGCGAACATCGTCATAATCCCGAGATTCGCCAGCATATGGTCTTCCCGCAATCCTGAAGCTCCGAGAAGGGCAATTTTGTCGATATGACGGGAATGGGCATAATTCAACGCTTTGTTAAGATCGTTATATTCCGGATCGGTATCTTCATGGAAAATAGTTTCGAATTGTTTCTTATGCGGGGTTGATATCGAATCACCGTCGCCGATAATGGCGTCGGGCTGAAATCCCAAATCAAGTAATTTACTTACAGCCCCGTCACAACAAATGATCTGTGAGGCCCTTTTTAATAAACCAATGGGAATTTCATGGACGGGAGAAGCGCCGTTGGCCATGATGATATGTTGATATGCCGCTAATTCTTCCCACATAGTATTCCCGCGATTTCCGGTTATAAATTTGTCATTTTATATTCCGCGGATGCCGATCAGTTCTCTCACGTTTTTAATGGTGATGGAGGCGTTGGCACGCGCTTTTTCCGCTCCCATACGGGCTACTTTCTTCAAATAATCATCGTCGTCGCGGAGCGCCCGGATCTTTTCGTAGATCGGCGCGGTAAATGCCGCTATGTCCACAGCTAATTGTTTTTTCATGTCTCCGTACCGGATACGGCATTGTTGGTATTCTTCTTCAAAGAATCGGAGCGTATCTTCCGAAGAAACGGCTTTCATCAGGCTGAACAGGTTTTTTATAGCCTGGGTTTTGGGTTCCCCCGGTTCCTTAGGACCGGAATCCGATACCGCTTTCATCACCTTTTTCCTGATTGTTTCTGGGTCATCGGCCAGGTAGATGCACGATGCTTCGTTGTCGGATTTGGACATTTTGGTGGAACCGTCCAGACCCGGGATCTTAACCAGGTCGTCTCCGAAATTATAAGCCACAGGCAATTTGAAATATTCTCCGTACATGTGGTTAAAACGCTGTGCAAAATCACGGGTGAGTTCCAGATGCTGCTCCTGGTCTTTTCCTACGGGTACTTTATCCGCACGATGGATGAGGATATCGGAGGCCATCAGGATAGGATAATTCAGTAATCCCGCATTCACATTTTGCGGTTGCCGCCTTACCTTTTCTTTAAATGAGGCCACTCTTTGCAGCTCGCCCACGTAAACATTCATAGAGAGCAATAAGGATAACTCGCACACTTCCGGAAGGTCGCTCTGGATATAGAGCGTACATTTTTCCGGGTCCAGTCCGGCTGCAAGATAATCTATAAGCACATTCCTGATATTCCCTTTCAGGTCGCCCGGCTTGGGATGGGTGGTGAGTGAATGATAATCCGCAATAAAGAAATAACAGTCATTTTCATTTTGCATCTTCACAAAATTCTTCAGGGCTCCGAAATAATTGCCCAGATGTAAAAAGCCGGTAGGCCTTATTCCGCTTAAAACTATATCCATCGTATTCTATATTTTCGTTTGCAAAATTACATTAAAATGAGCAATTATACGTTTTCTTATTATGATATCGGAGAAATGGTTGCAAGAGATATCGCCGTTCCGGGTTCCTCTCCCTGATAATCAGAATCTAAAAAGGTATCTTTAATTTTGAGGAAGTCGATTTGTACTACCGAAAATTTTATTATTATTGCTTTTAAAATTAACATCAAGAAAATGAAAGGTATGAAACGGAAAAATACCCTTATTATAATCGGCATATTGTTTTTTATAAACAGTTTGGCCTTCTCTCAGGTGGAAAATCCTTACGTGAATTTCAATCCTGAGCAGCTTAAAAATAAGAAAGAGTATACAAGAAATTTTAATCCGGGTAATTATAGTACCAAGGTGCTGTACGATTGTATGATCGAGATGGTCGACCTGGCCCGTAAAGAATATTCTTTCGTCGGACCTATGAAACATGATATACGTCTGGATTCCACGGCTCAGATGCAGGCTAACTACCAGGCTTCGAAGAATGAAAAGACCGACCTGAACCAATCGCCTTATAAAACCCTGAATTTTCGTTTGAAAAAATACGGACTTTCATCCAAGGGTGTGGAACTGGTGTCGAAAGCCAAAGCTACACTGGGATCCCAGGAATATTCTTATTACGACCTGTGCCTTGAATTGATCAGGCCGGTCCTGAAAGCGCCGAAGAGCGCCAAAGTATTGCTGGATAAACAGTATACCTATATCGGATTCGGTTATGAGACGGATGAGTATATGAAATCGATGTATGCCTCTTTTGTATTGGGAAATGACCGTATCTTTATCGATAACCAGCCGGCCCCCACAGCGAAAAATCTGCCGTACACCAAGGGTAGAGCGGGTATTTCCGATTATGATGATAAAATTTGCCAGAAAACCAGGGACGATTTTTCCCTCGAACAGTTATCCAACTTTATTTCGGTCAAAGGTGACGAGGTGATCTTTACGTGCGATAATGCCAAAATACTGAGAAAAATGATCGGGAAAGAAGGTGACGCCATCGTCCTGGATTTCGTGCAGCATAGCCAGTACAGGTGCGGTTCGGAGAATATGATCGATCATGATAAGGCGCACCGGGGTTTTGTATCGAAACCTATCGTTTTGCAAAAGATACTGGATGCCAATGAAATTACCGATAAAAAGGCGAACAGGGTATTGGCAACGATTGCCCAGGTTCCTCCGGAAGTAAACCCGGATGAGGATTTTGATATCAATATCATCATCCTGAAAGAGAAAAAATATGCGTGTCGTACGATCCTGAAAAAACGTATTGAGACTAAGAACTCTTCCTATGAAGAAAAAATGAATTTCCTGAAGGATGAAAATACCATAAAAAGTGCCGGAGAGTGGGTAGCGACTGCGGAGCAGGATGTTATTGAATTTAAAATTCCCTTTAATTCTACTAAATTAGATTACCGTCTTTCGGATTTCGATACGGCTTTTTCCGGTAGAAATGATGCACAATATAGGGTAGATAAAATCGAGATTGTCGCTTATCATTCCCTGAACCATGTGAATGATGCCAATCAAATGAAAAACCAGAAAAGAAGGGCGGAGTCCATCGCGAAAGCCCTGGCCGGTCAATTTCCCAACGTACCTGCCGATATCAAATATGAAGATACATGGGAAGATTTCAAAAAAGATATTGTTTATAATGATGATTATTACGACCTGGCCCTATTGACCAAAGACGAAGCGGTTAAAAAAATAAAAGAAAATAACGGAAGAGTAGCGAAAGAGATAGAACCTTTCCTGGCTAAACACCGGTACGCTAAAATTATTCTTCACATTACCTATGAAATAGACGGGAATAAAGAACAGGAGTTTTCAGTGGCAAAATTCAATAAAGCCATAGAATCCAAAAATCTGCCTTTGGCCATGGCAGTCCAGAAATATATCATGAAACAGGTGGAAAATAAGAAATATACCATTGAAGCCGCCAATAAAATGCTTATTCCTGAAAATAAAGAACACCAGCCGTTTTTATTGAATAAACTTTATATCCGGAATTACCTGTCTCCTAAGATGACCGACAAGATACGCTTCGATATGAAAAATATCTATGCATTGGACAATACCAATCCGGTGGCGAATTTCAATATGGCGGTGGTAGACGTGAACCAGGCCACGTTCAATGCGGTTAATGATATTAACGTTTTACAGGCAACCATAGACCGTTTGTATACGATGACCTCTTTACCTAAAGAAAGGATCAACAGCCTGAATCTGGAATTACAGTTTAAGGTGATCGATTACCTGGTTACCGTACCGGCTTCTACTGAAACTGAAAATCAACTTACACTTACTTATAACAAAATAAAATCGGTGCGTAATCCGAAACTCGACAGTTGGCAGAACGCTTATAAACTGGCCGCTTATTTTGTTAAGAATTACGATTATATGTCTGCTTTAAGTTTGATGGATCCTTTCGTAAATGATCCTGATATCTCCGAAGATTTCCTCTTTTCCTATATCAGTATCGCGGCTGCCCGTGAGGAGACGTTTTTCAGTAACTTATTTACGGATGCCGTAAGGATAGCTTCGGAAAAAAGTCCTGCACGTTTATGCGGCCTTTTCGATAATTTGCCCGTTACGGTTCTGGATAATACCGAAGTACAAAAAATCATTTGCAAGAACTGTAAATAACCGTAAAGAAATTTTTACCATCGATCAGGAAAATTGTAAAACAGGATCCTGATATTTTACTTTAGAATTCAAACTCCGATAACTATGGGAATATCTCACGATAACGAGGACATCAACCAGATTGAAGAAAAAGACGAATTATATGAACACTACCGTTTCGTCGTGGATCCGGGTACCGATATCCTCCGTATCGACAAATATTTACAAAATCTTCTGGCCAATACGTCCCGTAACAAGATACAACAAGCGTCCAGGGCCGGTTGCGTATTGGTGAACGGAAAACCGGAAAAACAGAATTACAGGGTTAAACCCGCCGATGTTATTACGATACTGCTTCCGCATCCGCCCCGTGAAATTGAAATTATTGCCGAGGATATTCCGCTGGATGTACCTTTTGAAGACGAGGATCTTATTATTATCAATAAACAGCCGGGACTGGTCGTGCATCCGGCTTTCGGGAATTATACCGGTACGCTGGTCAACGCCCTGACTTACCGTTTTCATGATCAGCTATCTAAAGAGGGTGAGCCGCTCCGTCCTTTACTGGTACACCGTATTGATAAAAATACGTCCGGTATTATGGTGGTGGCCAAGTCGGAGCAGGCCCAGATGAGCCTGGCGAAACATTTTTTCGACCATACCATCGACCGGAGATATTGGGCGCTGGTTTGGGGTGATTTTAAAGAAGATGAAGGTACGATAGAAGGTAACATCGGCAGAAGTCCGAAAGACCGGCTGAAGATGACGGTTTTTCCCGACGGAGAGAATGGCCGGCCGGCCGTAACCCATTATAAAGTACTCGAACGTTTTGGCTACGTAACGCTGATCGAATGTCGTCTTGAGACGGGAAGAACCCACCAGATCAGGGTTCACCTGAAATATATCGGACATCCGCTCTTTAACGATGCCACTTACGGTGGCGATGAAATTATCAAAGGCACTACTTTTACCAAATATAAGCAGTTCATTCAAAACTGTTTCAAAATATTACCACGCCAGGCTTTGCATGCCAAATCATTAGGTTTTCCGCATCCCGTTTCAGGAAAATATCTTTTATTCGATTCCGGTTTACCTGATGATATGAATGAAGTAATAGAAAAATGGCGCCATTATGCCAAACATAAGGCATTGGAAGAACCTGAGACAGAAGAAATGGACATTTAACGTTTATTCGGGTCTTATTTCAAAAAAATGTAATATATTTCCGGCTTCTTCGAGTTTTTTCTCCAGGAGTTCAGGCGTTTTGGCTTCCATAAGTAACCGCAGGTACGGTTCTGTATTGGACGGACGAATATTAAACCACCAATCTTTAAATTCAATACGGTAGCCATCGAAATCCATGATCTTATAAACTTCTTCCTGTTGTATGAAATGATTTTTCAGGGCTTCCATAGCTTCCAGTTTTTCCTCTATAAAAAAATTGAGTTCTCCCGAATTGGCATAGGTCGCGATTTGAGAGACGAGCATGGAGACCGGTATTCCTTCTTTCTTCTTTTCCTTGAATATATGCAGAAGTATAAGGGCTGCCATCATGGCGGAATCGGAATAAAAGAAATCCCGGAAATAATAATGGCCCGCGAACTCTCCGCCGAAGATCCCGTCGATCTCTCTTAATTTCAGGGCCGCATAAGCCCTCCCGACACGCCATGTCGCTATTTCGCCTCCCAATTTTTCGATAAATTCCGAAACCGATTTGGAGGTTCTGATATCGACGAGTACTTTCCCGTTATTCTTTTTCTCTTCGAAAAAATAAAGACCAAGGAGCGCGATCATCAGATCCGGTGAAATAAATTGCCCTTTTTCATCAATGAACATAACCCGGTCGGCATCTCCGTCGAAAATAAGTCCGATATCGCAACCGGTATCCGTAACATGTTTTTGCAGGTCGATGATACTGGCTGGATCGAGTGGGTTGGCATCATGATTGGGGAAATTTCCGTCGAGGTCATCATAAAGATAATCCGGCTGTTCCCCGAATATCTCGTGAACGATCAGGGAAGCCATACCATTCGAACAATCTATGGCTATTTTGAGGCCGGAAAGATCATCCTGATATTGGGAAAGAAAATCCAGGTATTCTTTTTTCACGGGATAATCCACTATTCTTCCTTTAGCTGTGTTTACCGTTACCGTACCATGTAATACCAATTGTTCCAATTCTCCCAACCCTGAATCAAAACCCACCGGTAGAGCGTCTTTCCGGGATATTTTCAATCCGTTATACTCTTTCGGATTATGTGAGGCGGTGATCATCACGGAAGCATTGAAATGATGCTTGGCCGTGAAATAATAGACCATCGGTGTGGTACATAAGCCCATATCATAAACATCAGCCCCGTGATCCGTGATCCCTTTGGCCAGGGTATCGAATATTTCCGGGGTGGATAATCTCATATCCCTGCCTACCAGTACTTTGTCCGTATCCAATAATTGGGGCAGGAAATATCCTATCCGGTAAATATCTTCCAGGGAGAAATCAATTCCGTATTTACCCCTGAAATCGTAAGCTTTAAAAGCAGACATCATTATTTGATTAGATTATCGGGTTTTACTAAATTCACCCATCTTAAAAAACTTTTCTTCTTTATATCAAAAAGGATATTGTAAAATGTGCGGGCCCAGTAATTCCTGGTGCCGAAACCGTTAGGCGTTTCCAGGAATTTTTCGCAAAGCACTACTTCCCGTGAAGAAGCCTGGCTGAGTATAACCCAGACAGATGCTGTTTTACTGTTCTGGTCGAAAGATTCCACGACAAACGTGAGCGAAAAATTGGCTTGCGGAGGGAATTCCTGTTTTTCAGCGTACTGGATGATAGAGGATTCCGTGTACTGGTTTTCCAGTTTAATATTATCGACCAGGGAAGAGGAAGCTTTTACGGTCTTATTTTTTTTCGTCACGCAGGAAAGGTTATAATGCATGACCGGTTTCCTGAAAGCCATACGGATATCGTATTTTTTTTGATCGGAAATGATCAGCAGGTTCCATTCGTTAAAATAACGGTGGATCACTTCGTTCGAAAAGTCAAAACCATCCTTGGTGAATTTTGCCAGTGAAAAATCAATACCCGCCCATGTTATCTCTTTGTCCAAAAGAAATTCAAGGAAAAGGTTTTCATTTAGATACATAACAGGGTTGATTATTTCACAGCGACAAAATTACAATAAATTGTTGAAATTATTATGGCTACGGTTAAAGAATTAGCGTGTTCTCCATACTGATATCATTCCAAATCTTCATTATTTTTTCACAAATCACTCTTTAATGAAGTATAGTTTTAATTTTTTAAGATATTATCTATTGAAGTTTTTTTTATTTTTGCGGCCCCAACTCACAATTATACCGTACTTAAAGAATTTTTTTGGACATATTTTACTAAATCAATTATTTATTCACCAAATTTATTTCTCATGAGAAAACCGATTTTATTTATTACTGCATTGCTGCTATGTATGAATTTTCTTTGGGCACAGAACGAATATCTGATGCCTACGGAAGGTTCGGAACAGGTTACAATGTGTTCCGGAATTATCTATGACGACGGAGGTTCCGATAATGAATATACAAAGCCGAGCGACGCTATTTTAACCATATTTCCGGAAGCGGAAAGCGGAAATATATCTATCTGGGGCGAGTATGCCCTCAGACCCGGCTGGAACTCAAATCCGCAATTGCCTCCTTTTTATGGCGATCACCTATTTATTTACGATGGTCCTGATACCAATGCCCGGTTATTGGGGTTATTCCCTCCATTAGGCGGGACGGTTTCAGGTGCGATCCCGAGGTTTATTTCTACCAACGGACCGATCACCATCAGGTTCGCTACCAATTCTTATGAAGGTCCCAATGATGGTTTTGCCATATATGTGGAATGTGTATCCTGTCTTCCTGCAACCGCATATTCTACGGGTACTATAACCTCTACTTCCGCGGAATTGATCTGGGGTCCTTCCCGTAATGGCGTGAACTGGAATGTGGAATATGGCGAAAAAGGTTTTACCCTAGGAATGGGAACCCGTTTAACCAACGTACAAAGCCCGTTAACGGTAAATAACCTCCAGCCTAACACACCTTATGAATTTTACGCTCAGGCTGTTTGTGCTGGTAATGATGAAAGCCCCTGGATGGGACAACATGAATTCAGAACTTCCTGTGGCGTGCATACCACGATCTGGAAAGAAAATTTCGATGAGTATGGCGATCAGGTATTGCCTTCCTGCTGGACATTTCCTATTACCCATACCTATGAGCGTAATGGTGTAAACTATACAGCTCCGTTTCTGGATTATAATGAAGGTCATTTCTCTCCGGCCAGTCTCAGATTCAACGGTTACGGCCCTTTTAAAAATTTTGCCGTGTCACCCGAGCTCGGAATGTCTTTGACCGGCTGGGAATTGTCTTTTTATCACAAAAGTGAAAATAGTATTTTTACAGGAAATATCGATATCGGGGTAATGAGCGATCCTTCGGATACCAATACTTTTCAATTGATCCGGACCATACCGGCGGTTAGTCCGAGCGCGTGGAATATGGCGGAAATCACTTTTCCCGAAATCGGAAGCCAGTATAAGTATATTGCTTTCAGGTATATCAATCCGAATAGTAATTTTCCCAACCATAGTTTCTGGATAGACGATATTCGTTTAACTTCCGCAAATGATTGTGAAATACCTGCTAATCTTAATACGGAGAACCTTGCTTCTTCCTCCGTGACGGTTTTTTGGGACGGCAGTACGGTAATCAATACATGGGAATTGGTATACGGACTTCGCGGCATCGATCCCGACCAGGTAGCCGACGTAACCCGGATCCAGAATATTCCCGAATATGAGATCACAGGATTGAATTCTAATACATTTTATGATGTGTACATTCGTTCCCTATGCGGGGAGGATAATAAAAGTAACTGGGTCAAGATAGAAGTGCTGACAAACCAGGTGCCGGCTACGGTTCCTTATATCCAGGATTTTGAAGATAATGTGGAAAACCGGAACTGGTCTTTGATCAATAATCCGGAAGGAAATAAATGGTCTATCGGTACCGCAACCAATAATACGGAAGACGGAACCAAAGCGCTTTACATATCCAGCAGTAACGGGGAAAGGTATGAGTATATCAGCGCTAATAGTCAGGTAGTATGGGCATATAGGGATATCCTGTTCGAAGAAGATGCTTCCGGGTACGACTTTAGTTTTAACTGGCGCTGTGGTGGTGATTTTCACGACTATCTGCGGGTATATATCGGGGATACTATTCCCGTGACGGCTTTATCTTCTTTAACTGATGTGGAAATACAGGCTCCTGAAAGATCCGTGCTGTTGGCAGAGAAATTATCTTCTTCCGATGGCTGGGATACCTTATCTTTCAATCTCGGCAGCGATTATTCCGGGCAGTTGAAAAGGCTCTATTTTGTGTGGCGGAATAATGACGATCGCACCGTGGATCCTCCGGCAGCCATAGATAACATTTCCATTCAACCCAAATATTGTGCGGCCCCCACAGGGCTGGAAGTATACGATTTAACGGAAAATGATGCCTGGATAAGATGGGAGAGCGCCGATCCTAATCACGCATCCTGGGATATAGAATATGGAGTTTCCGGTTTCGAACTTGGAGAAGGCGAGCAGTCTACCTATTATACCGATATGGAATTTCATATGGAACAACTCGATCCACTGACCGAATATGAATTTTATATCCGGACCAATTGCGGACAAACCTACAGCGAATGGGTTGTTGTCACCTTTACGACCAGGGAGATACCCTGTGATGTAAGTGAATTACCCATTGTGGAAGGTTTTGATGCCGATACCATGCCTCCATGCTGGACTCAGGAGATCGTAGCGCAACCAACGTCACAAACTGTTACTCCGGTCATTGTTACCGCTTCTTCGTCATCCGATCCGGCTGTTTTACCCTTCAGTGGTGATCGCATGATCTATTTTAAAAGCTACAGTTATGTTGACGGAACACAAGTAAGGTTATTGTCGCCTCCTTTCACCAGTGAAAATATGGACTTGGTAGAATTACAATTTATGTGGTTCCATAATCATTACCAGTCCCAGTTAACAGGGGAAGGTGTCCAGATACAATATTCCCTTGACGGTACAAACTGGGTGGATGTCGAATTTATCCAAAGATATGATGCGGATAAAGCCGGATGGACTCCCTATAGTTTAATCCTGCCGGAAGAGGTAGGTGAGCAGCCTACGGTGTATATCGGATTCTTATTTAAGTCACAGTACGGCCGCAATTGCCTGATGGACGAAATACAAATAGCGAAAGCCCCAGCCTGTACCAATCCTCATTCCGTGGATTATACGGAAATATACAATAGCAGCGTTAACCTTAACTGGGAAGACGGTTTGCTGGGTACGCCCGAATCTTACAATTTGCAATACAGGGAGAAAGACAGTGCGTCATGGACTAAAATCCAAAATATCCCCAATCCTTATCTGCTTAGAGGATTATCCTCCAATACAACTTATGAGGTAAGGATACAAACCGATTGCGCTGAAGATACCAGCCGGTGGTCCCATATTTTGGTATTCACCACGACCTGTGACACGATTTCTCAAATTCCATATATTGAAAATTTCGATGAAGATCTGGCTGTCGGGACTATTCCCGGATGCTGGATTCCGGTTTCTACCTATACGCTTGACGGCGTAACTTATCCTTCCGTATCCAGAGAGTGCTTTAAATCCGATTCATCAAGCCTGAAATTTTTAGCCCGAACGGATGATGCCACTTTGATTCTTACCCCGCTGATCCAGGCTGATTATAGTATGATGAGTATTTCTTTTTATTTAAAACCTACCAGTTTGGGCAGTGCCGGCACAATAGATGTAGGTGTGATGACACGGCCGAATGACCTGTCGACTTTTACAGTTGTGAAAACCGTTACGCCCACTACCAACGACTGGGAATATCATAATGTACCGTTATTTGATGCGGGCCTTAACCAGGAGTATTATCATATCGCGTTCCGGCATAGTGCCACAGCCCAGGGCCACGGATTTTATATGGATAGCATTGTGATGGATACGGCACGTTTTACCGTAAACGCTACCGCCGGTCCGGGCGGCTCAATCACTCCGTCGGGCAGCAGGCAAGTGAAAATTGGAGAAAGCCTTACTTTTACCATAGACACAATGGTTGGCTTTAGCGTATCTTCATTTGTTGTCAATGGAGAGGAACAACCATTCGTCAATCCTTATGTACTGAATGATATCAGGCAGGATTATACCGTTTTTGCTGGATTCACAGCCATTACCGGTATCGTGGATTATGAATTTTCAGGTCTGATAACCGTTTATCCTAATCCTGCCAATGACTATGTGGATATTAGCATCAACCGGGATAACGGTAAACTTTACCGGACGGAATTATATAATGCTTACGGTAAGTTATTAAAGACCGAAACTATCAACGGGGATCGTAAAAGGATGGATATCCGGGAATTATCTTCCGGTATTTACTTCTTACGAATTTACTCCGATGCAGGTTATGCGGTTAAAAAGTTCATTAAACAATAAGGTGATACACAAAAAGGGCGGTTTGAACCGCCCTTTTTTATTTTCTCTGTCTTATTATCTTATTTATTTGTCATCCTGAGCGTAGCGAAGGATTTAAATACGATGGAATTAGATGCTTCATTGCATTCAGCATGACAATCTGTATGATCACTATACGGACACTGAGTTTATCGAAGTGTCCGTATAGAAGATTATTTTTGCCGGAACTTAATCCGGTTGTATCATTTTCATGTTATTCATTTATTTTCACACAACGTATGCTGAACCCTGCATCCTTTTTGTGATCCTCGATGAGTATTTCCGGACAATTGAATCTTATGTGGCATGCGGTAGCAATGGAAGTCGAAGTCGAATGCGAAGTCCAGAAGTAAGTATCTCCATATAAGAAATAGTATGTTCCGGAATCCGGATTATAATATCCGGCTGGTAGTGCATTGAAACCGGAACTGTTATTGGAGGAATTCCCATCCATCCACAAGCCGGGAGCTTTTAAAGCGTCGGTACCGTAAGGAATCAGCATCTCGAAATTATCCACGTCGGGAAGCGCCCATCCCGTTGGACACGCTCCCTGTACGGAGGCTATCCTGTTCCGGGACGGTTGGCGGTTTGCCGAATACCAGTCGTATAATCTTCCGAAAGTAGCCAGATTGGCATTGGTATCGGGATATTGACGGGAATAATAAATTGTATGGCCCGGAATTATGGATCCGTCGGAGTATTTTGTCGAGATAAGATTTTCCGTTGTCCAGCAATCACATCCGATGCGTGCCGTTGAATAGGTATTTCCTTCGTAATCTATAGCGACCAGGGAGCGAATGGAATCCGCCACCGTACCACCTTCGAAATAGTAAACGGTATCAGTGTCTCCGCAAGGACTGAAATTAACGATCACGATTTGGGTACAACTGTCGGATCTGCCGCACTGGTCGGTAGCAACCCAGGTTACCTCATGGATACCTTGCGGGAAAGTGAAGTCCGCCGGCGCATTATTGGTAATGGTATCGATGGCTCCATAAAGTATATTAGTAATCGTGGGATAACCTATATCACCGAAAGCATATTCACAATATCCGTAAGGCAATGCCAGGACGGTGTCGTTCGGACAAACGATAGTGAAATCGTCGCTTGCGCAATCGCCCACCGTAATAACATACGTGCCGCTTACCGCTCCTGTGCAATGATGGATGGAAACCACACTATCCGGTCTTATGTAATAAGTGCCGGTTAAAGAAGGTACGGTAAAAGGCCAATCGTACGGCGATACCGTTCCCGATGGGATAATGACGGAATCTTCATAAGTTGTTATATTATGTGTTACCGTATAATAGATCACAAATTCGTCGTTACCTGTAAAAGTTACCGGAATATTGATGGTCGCATTCATAAATGCGCCTATACTGTCGTTCGGGATTGAAACCACCGGTGTCGTATATTCGATAATTTCTATCGTATCAGTATATACAATACAGTCTGTCTGTCCGGGAACCATGGCTGTAACGTAATAATCGCCGGCAGGAATTATGTTCCAGGTCAAAGGAGTTCCGTTACCCTGTTTTGGTGCCTGTGCGGCTGTTCCGTTTTGATATAACTGGTATTCGATACCGGTTTCGGAGGATGAAAGTTGTATGGTTCCCTGATCAGGGTCATTTTCACAATAAGAGTCAGCAGTGAGATCAAATATTTCCGGTCCCGGTATTAAGATGAAAATCTGCCTTATCGTATCCCGGTTTCCGCATAGATCTTCCAGGATATATAACCGTGTAATTTCGGATGTATCCGGAATATCTTCGTTTGAAAGTTGAATATCCATATCCGGCGTGCAGTTATCGTTAACCGTTATGCCCAATAATTCCAGTTCGGATATGTCAGTAGCCGGTATAGGTAACAATCCTCCTTCACAAATCGTATCCTGCGGTAATGTTCCGGTTACTGCAGGCGGATTATGATCTCCTGTTGCGATGAAAGTCCTTATAGCGGATGCGGAAGAACAACCGTCATTAATACTGTAAGTAATCGTTTTTTGAATATCGTCACAGGCATTATATAGGATAACCGAATCCTGAAGATCGGGTATTGTAACGCCACACCCTTCTTCCGTAACGGTAAAGAGGCTGGTCCAGTTATGGAATACGATATCCAGTTCATTCTGACCGGCAAAATCACAGATGTTAACCGCCGTATCGTTTGGAACACTAATAGCCACGCCAACGGGTTTCGCAATCATAAAATAGGAACTGTCAATGGCGGTGGAGCATCCGTCGGTGACCGCATATATAATTTTGATCGTATCTCCTGTGCAAAGATCTGGAGCGCTGTAACCGGAAAGGTCCGGCAATACCACACCACAGCCTTCTTTACTTACCTCAAACCGGCTGATCCAGTCGGCAAATGCCAGGTCAACACTATTCTGGTCCGGGAAAGAACACCCCGTGCTGTCTATCGCTTCAGGAACCGAAACGGCCACCTGTTCCGTAGCTCCTACTGTTACTGTAAAGCTGCAATTAGCTGTACAATCGGAAAAATCCGTTATTGTCAGACTTAATATGAACTCCCCGTCGCACGTGGAATCGGAAAGTACAATGGCGGTTCCCGGCGTGAGGGTATCGCTTAGGGTCGCATCTCCGTTAATGGTCCAATGATACGATTTCATTCCCGGTAAAGCCGTATAACTTGCTTCCGTTCCGGGGCAAAGAATAGAATCGCCTGTTATGGCGCATACGGGAGATGAATAGAGGTAGATTTGTAATGAATCTATATCGGATGCACAATGCGTGATGATATTTTCAACCCTGAAATAGAAAACCGTATCCGTATCCGGTGTTATAACCGGATCGGACAAGGGATTATTTCCTGTCCTGTCGGTAAAATAGAGTATAGTATCAGTTCCCTGAATATTCAGCATAGAAGATAAATCGATCCGGCTTCCCATACATAAACTGGTATCCTGACTTACAAAATCATAAACAGGTCGCGGGTGAATCGTAATATTCACGGCAGCAGTATCGGAACATCCCGTCGTATTAATTCCTATGATATAGAAAGTATCGGTTGAGTGGATCATTGTATTTGAAAGTTCATTGAATTCTTTGTCATAATAGACCATATCAAGTCCCGTGATAGTTCCGTTTTCCGGTTCAAGTGCTTTCAGATCGATTGAATCGGGTGCGCATAACGTAGTATCCCGGAAAGAAAATTCGGGTTTTATGCCTGAGTAAGCGGAAAGAGTATCTGAAACAGCCGCGCAATACCCATAGACCACCTGTGCAAAATAAGTACCGGTATCGGAAGTGGTGAATACGGAGCTGTTTTCATTTTCCAGAAGTATGTTATTCCTGAACCAGTTGTAAGTGGCGGAAGGATAAAGCGAGTCATTATCGATCGTAAAGGTTACTGAACCTGCATTTCCGCAAATAATACCGTTAGCGGGATCCCGGCGGATAACCGGACGATCTATCTCATCACTTCGGTCATAGATATTGATCCTGTCGGAGAAAGCAATACATCCGTTATAGGATACCCTTATCCTGTAATTTCCTTCGGTTGTGGCATTATAAATCATAAGATCTGCTCCGGGGATACTATCTCCGTTATGGAACCATTGAAAATCAGCGCCCTGGAATTCTCCGCTATTGGTTAGCCATAACAATATAGAACCGCCGTCTTCGCAAATATCATAAGATGCCGATGTTGATTCTATAAGAGGTAATTCAATATTTCCGTCGTTGAAAATAACCATGGGCGGAGACGAAACAGCTACACAGGAAGTGGTATTGTCACCGGCCTGTACAAAATAAGTTCCTTCTTCCCGGGCCTCGAATTCAGGGTATTGGGTACTGGTTACAATCCGGTTGTTCCTGAACCAGGTATAAATGGGATCGTCATAACGGTCGTGGTTGGCGACTGTTAATATGACGGAAGCATTTTCCCCGCATAGTTTTCCGCTAGCCGGATTCATGGTTAACACCGGCGCTTCGATATCTTCCGTATTATTAATACCGATTTCAATAGGATCCGAGAAAGCGCTGCATTCCCCGATTGTCACCAGTAAGCGGTAAGTTCCCGGAGCTGTGACGATATGGATCATGGAATCCGAGCCTGTCAACGGAGTGATATCTTCATACCATTGGAAAAGCGCGTTACCGTAGCCGGTCGTATCTATAAGCTGTAATACTAAAGATCCGTCCATACCGCAAATGGTATTTATCTCGTCGGCGCTGGAAATGATAACGGGCGCACTGATGTTATTTTCGGAAGAAATGGAACTGATATGGATAGAGTCTGATATAGCGGAACAATTTCCTTCGATTACCTGTACAAAATAAGTACCGGAATCACTTACTTGTTGCATAACGGTCCTGTTTCCCCTTAAGAGTTGATTATCTTTGAACCAGGTAAAAACCGGATTCGTATACTGATCGGTATTTTCCACATAGAGAATGATATTACTGAACTCTTCGCAAAGCTGGGCATTGTTATCCGGTAATCTTCTGATAAGCGGTTTCACAATATCTTCTCCCTGTCCTGCCATATTTACTTCTACAGGCGATGAGATTGCCGAGCAAACACCATCCTTTACCTGTAAATAATATGTACCGGATGTATCCGTGACCAATAACGAACCGGCAGCACCGGCAATAGGATTTAGATTCCGATCAAACCATTGATAAGCGGGGTTTCCATATTGCCCGATATTTTGTATGGATAAAACCACAGATCCGTCTTCATGGCATATATCGTATTCACCCGAAGTTGATTCTACGACCGGTTTTTCGATATCCCTTATTTGTTGGGATACGGTGACGATATCGGATACGGATGCGCACTGGTCGGAGATAACCGCTACCACATGGTAATTTCCGGATTGGGTCAAAAGTAGAGCAGGGGTTGTGTCCCGTTCAATGATGCTAGTTCCCTGATACCATATAAATTCGGTTCCCGGAGGATAATCCGTCCTGTTTTCGATACTTAAAAGAATATTGCCGCCTCCCGTACATATAATTCCGTTTTCAGGATAGGAAACCAATACGGGTTTATCGATCGTGCTGTTGCTATCCAAACTTATGATCAGCGAATCGGATAAGGCACGGCACTCGGCCAGCGATACCTGTACCCGGTAAATGCCCGGTTCGGAAGCGAAATATACCGTTGCCGTACTTGCCGGTGATACCGGTTCGTTATCGCGGTACCAGAGATAGGTGAAATCGGCGAAAAGCGAGGCATTATCGAAGGTTAGTACGACAACTCCCTCAGAAGTACCGCAAATGGTTTCGCTGGAAGGAATGGCGCTTATATGAGGTTTATTGGCGATATTATAGGAAGAATTGGTTACGGTATAATCTCCCGATAATGTAGAGCATTCTCCAGCAATAACCTGTACGGAATAAGTACCGGCGATAACGGCTTCGTATACATCAAGATCTTCTCCCCGTGCAACTTCTTCATTTCCGTTAAACCATACATAAGTACTTTGCGCCGGGAAAGAATCCCGGTTGGTTACGGTGAGCAGTACGCTGCTATGCGGACCGCAAATAGCTCCACGCGGCGGTTCCAGGCTGACCAGAGGTTCTTTCATATCGGATGCGGTCCTGATCATGGTGATGGAATCGGAAATCGACCCGCAGGTTCCCATGATTACCTGAAGCCTGTAACTACCCGGTTCCCGGGCTTTGTATAAAGGAGCGGTAGCTTGCGGGATAATAAGATTATTACGGTACCATCTGAAAACGGCACCGGTATATTCTTGGCCTGGATCATCCAGTTTTAAGATGACTACCCCCGAATTTCCACATATTTCATTGCCCGAAGGCTCGGATACGATAACCGGTTTTGAAATGCCTCCGTCGTCCGTATAATCTATTTGGGTATAACCGGTGGCGGAGCAGCCGTTATCCAGTATTACCTGCAGGTAATAAGTTCCGGCTCCGTTTTGCCCGACAGCCTCATAGAACGGTTCATTGCTGTTTTTTACGATAGTGTCGTTATGATACCAGATATAGCGTGTGTCCGGAGCATAACTGCCGGCATCCGTAGCAATCATATAAATACTTCCTTCATTGCCACAGATAGCGCTTGCATTGGGTCTTTTGGTAATTTCGGGCGTGATGATGCCACCATCCGGTTCATATTGTAAAGTATCCGGATCAGAAAAAGTAGCGCAACCATTGGAATGCGTTACCTGGATACGGTATGCTCCCGGATTTACAGCCGTATAATAAAGCCCCTGTTGCCCGCTGATAGGCGCATTATCGAGGAACCATTGATAGGAATAACCGTTTTCCCTTGGAAAATCTTCCCAATTGAAAGTGATGACCACGGAACCCTGTTCCCCGCAGATTATTTTCTCATCAGGATAAAATGTCAATACCGGTAAATCAATAATGTTTCCTGAATTATTGATTGTTCTTTCATCTGAAACCGATGAACAGCCCGCTTCAGTGATAACCTGTACAAAATAAGTTCCCGGAGTACCGGCATAATAGAATGGTTCTGAGGAATCTTTAACCTGATTATTCCCATTGAACCATAAATACCGCGCATTTCTTCCGAAAACGACCGCGTTGTTCACCGTAAAAAGAATTCTTCCCCCATTTGAACATATTTCATTATTTTCAGGGTATAAAGTCAGTTGCGGTTTATAAGTAACCGTGCTTCCCCTGCCGTTTACCTGAATTTCTTCGGAAAAAGCCCCGCAATCGTTATCGGTAACAAATAAACGGTAGCTCCCCGGTTGTGATACGACCAGACGAGGTAGGTTGGCGCCGGGTATCACAGAGTTGCCTTCATACCATTGATATACCGGATTGGTATAATCTGATTCCGGAGTACTCATCATTAATAACAGTCCGGGTTCATTGTTGCAAAGATCAATACTTCCCGATGTGGAATAAATGGCCGGTTGTACGATGGATGAACTATTCTGTTCGATAATTTCCGCTGCTGATTCGGACGCACAAGCCGCAGTTGTCGCGAATACGGTATAACTTCCCGGAAGTCTTGCTTCATAAGTATCTCCTCCGGTTTGTACCAGTATATTTTCATCCCGGAACCAATAAAAATCGGCTTCACCCAAAGCTTGCCGGTTACTCACGAATAAGACTACAATGCCGGTATCTCCGCAGATTTCTCCCTGGACGGGAATCCTGCCGATAACGGGCTGTGTAACATTAGAAGAGGTGCTGTCGATATTTAATGCTGATGAGACTCTGGTACATAAGTCTGATAATTGGCCCTGGACACGGTAAGAACCGGGTTCGGTTACTCTTAAATATCTGTATCTTTCTCCGGGAACAGGTATGTTATTTTTGAACCAGATGAAAGTGCTGTCCTGGAAATCTTCGGCATTATCGACCTGTAAAACGACTGTCCCGTTACTTCCGCAGATATTGGGGTTGCCTATGGATGAAATTGAAGGCAGTGGCACTTCCCCTGTTCCGGAAATAATGGAAATAGTGTCGGAAATGGTAAAACAGGGTTCATCGATGATCCTGACATGATATTCTCCGGGTTGTGTAACAAGAAAAGTCGGAGAATCGGAAGTTTGTAGTAATGTATCGGATTTATACCATATATAAATAGCCTGAGGAGAATAAGTTTCTTCCGGATTGTTTAAATATAGTAACAGACTTCCGTTGGTCCCGCAAATGGAAGTTCCGGATTGGCCAAGGACAGGTCTTTGGATGACACTGGCCGATGACCCGATATATATAGGTTCTGAAAACGCAGATAATACGGGAGTTAATTCCGGACCACTGCCGTTATCCAAAAGCAGGGTGTCTGTAACCCTTACCCTGTAAGTTCCCGTATCCGTTACGATAATAGCCGGTCCTGTGAGTTCCGGAACAGGAGTTCCGTTGTATTGCCATTCATAATAAGGCCTTTGATAACTGGCTGCGTTTATTACATTTAAAAGGGAATAACCTCCTTCGGCGCAAAGCATTTCGCTATCCGGGGTCACGTCAATTTGCGGACGGGCAATGGTAACGGATGCTGAGGTAACGGCGACCGTATCGGAAACGGAAGAACAACCGGTGCCGTAAACAGCCTGTACGAAGTAAGTTCCGGGTAAATTGATGGTATAGACCGTATTGGAGGCGCCGCGACTTACGATTCCGGTTTCATTGTACCAGATATATTCGGTAGGGGAGCCCAGTAAGTCCGCGTTATTGATCGTTAAGGTTACGCTTTGACCTTCAATGATTTCGGAGGAAGGCGGATCCGGAATTACGAGAGGTCTCGTCAATATATTGTCGTTTTGGTCGATCACGGACGATGCCGAAAAGGTCGAACATCCGTTTTCTGTTATGATGCGAAGACGATAGTTTCCCGGATCAAAGGCCCGGTAAATGATTCCCGTCGCGTCAGGTAATACTGTGTCATTCCTGTACCACTGGAACTGCGGAGAATTTCCGTATTCGGTATAATTGACCAGTCGCAGTACTACTGCGCCCATTTCACCGCAAATCGTGAGATCGCTTGGAATCACCGATATATTGGGGGGATAGATAAATTGTTGTTCTTCATTCACGCTTGTTGAACCCGAAACATAAGAACAATTTCCGGAATAAACCTGCACGAAATAATTTCCTGCCTGCGAAGTATATAATACGGGATCGCTCGTCCTGCTGTATTCTATATAATTGCGGAACCAGATGTATGTATTGTCACCGGGAAATTCACTGCTATTTTCTATAAAAATCTTTACCTGTCCGTTGGGAGCGCACAATTTCCCGTTTTCAGGATCTATGGCGATGACCGGTTCCGGATGTTCTCCGGCATTATTTTTCGAAACATGGTACGTATCGGATATGGCACTGCAGATCCCGTCCACCACCTGTACGATATAATTGCCGGAATCCCGTGCTACATAAAGCGGCTGAACGGCTCCGTCAATCGGGGTATAATCTTTATACCATTGATAAGTAACCCCTGTTCTATTACCTGCTACCCTTAAAACCACTACGGCCGCATCGTTACATATCCCGTTATCCGTAATGGTGGATTCGATAACGGGAGGATTAATGGTATTCGCGGATTCCTGTAGAGTAATGGTTGACGATATCCTGGAGCACCCGTCGTCGATCACCTGAACATAATAATTGCCGGCCAAGGTCGCTTCATGAATGGCTTCCGTAACGGGAATGATGGTGTCATTATGGAACCACAGATAAACAGGATCATCATAAGAATCCGTGTTATCGATGGAAAGTAATATACTGCCGCCCTGGCAAATTCTTCCCGATGAAGGCCTTCTCGCGAAGTCGGGCTCCGGAAGATCTCCTTCCCGGTTGAAAAGCTCTATTTCATTGGATATTGCGGAACATTCCCCGTCCGTAATCCGTAAACCGTAAAGACCGGCTTCGCCGGCACGGTAAGAAAAAGAGCTGCCTTCGTCTGATATAACAGGCCCGAAATTATAGTACCATCTATATTCCACACTTGAAGGATATTGGGTATGATCCCGGAGCTGAAGGATGATTTCACCGTTTTCCCCGCATAATGTATCAGTGCCGGAAGTGAAATAGATAGTAGGCGGAACCAGTGTCAGCAATGAAGTGTCAACCGATAATCCTGTTGATATAGCACTACATTCCCCATCA
Source organism: uncultured Bacteroidales bacterium (assembly GCA_937949745.1). Classification (GTDB taxonomy): domain Bacteria; phylum Bacteroidota; class Bacteroidia; order Bacteroidales; family WCHB1-69; genus JAGVVH01. The sequence goes on from CALECM010000039.1 coordinate 22,502, forward strand.
TCAACCCTGACATAATATTCTCCTCTCTCAGTGGCAAAATAATAAAGATCGTTATAAGAGGCTTCCGGAATACCGTTTTTGAACCATGTATAGGTAACAGAGGAAGAATAATCGTCAATATTGTCAACCTGAAACAGAACACTTGTTCCCGGACCGCATAATTTCCCGTTTTCCGGATCACGGCTAACGACCGGTTTTGGAAAATCGGTTATGGCTCCCTGGATAATATTAACGGAATCGGAAAATGCGGAACAATTGCCTTGGATGATCTGTACCTGATAATATCCGGGTGTGTTAATTATCAGTACGGATTCATTCGCATTTTCGATCATCTGGCCGTTTCGGAACCAAATGAAGTTATCATATGAGGATATATCTCCCTGCACCTGAAGTTCTACCATACTGTTTATTCCACAAAGCGTATAATTTCCTGTTAGCGAATTGATCACCGGCTTGTCAATAGCATTACCCGAAAGTATGATATTGGTTTCATCGGAAATGGATCTGCATTCGGTGGTTACTACTTCTACAAAATAGTAACCGGGTTGCGTGACCTGATAGAAACGGTTATTGCCTTCCTGAACTGTTCTGCCGTTTTGATACCAGATATATACAGGATTCCTGTATAACCCATAATTTTCCACGAACATGGTTAATCCGCCCCCCGTACATATTGTATCGGAAGATGGTATTTTTCCGATTAACGGAATTGCAATCTCACCTTCCGAAACCGCTATTTGCAAAGGATCGGAAAATGCCGCGCAAGTATCACTGGTGATTACCTGCAGGGAATAGGTACCGGGAGTACCGGTAATGTACCAGGGATTAACAGCTCCTTCTATAGGCAAATAATTGAGATACCATTGGAAACTCATTCCGGTCGTATTTTGCGGATCGGTCAATTGAAGCAATACACGTCCGCCGGTTTCGCAAAAAGGTGTTCCAGCCGTAATCTGCGGTTTCTCCATTCCGCTTTCCGGATTGAGAATAAGGTTGATTTCGTTCGAATGGGAACCACAACCGCCGGAAGCCGCGTATACCTGGTACAATCCCGGTTCGCGTGTAATAAGGTATGGGTTGGTGTTGACCTGTATTCTTTCACCATTCCGGAACCAGAAATAAATCGCAGAACTTAATTCAGAATAATTTCTCACATATAAGTATAATGAAGCGCTATCTCCACATATAATGGTATCGGGAGTAACTACCAGATCGGGTTTCGGGTAATTGCCTCCGGAGATGGTGATGTCTATGGTTTCAGCGGAAAATTTACGGCATAATCCATCTATTACATATAGCCTGTACGAACCTGTGGTTGTGGCAAAATAGATGGGCAAATCTGCACCTTCTATCGGAAGGTCATTCCGGTACCATTGATATTCCGGATTATCGAAAAGGGCGGGATTTTGAACTTCCAGTAATACCGACGCATTGTAACCGCAAATATTGGACGCACTGGGGGTAGCGCTGATATTAACATTCATATCGGGACAATCGATCGTGACGAAAACATTTCCGGATAAGTCACAATCGTCGTATCCGGTCGCGGGAAAGTTTACTCCGTCATCCATAACCCGGATATAAATCAATCTTGCGTTATAAGTCTCCCCGTTGGGAAGAGCGGGTAAGTTAAATGATAAAGTGCTCCTGTCATCCGGGAAAATATCAATCCCGATCTCGGTGGTCAGGATCAGGTTTCCCGGAGATATACTGTCTATATATAATGATAGGGGAGTCCGGTAATTCAAAGTGGTTAATCCGAGGTTGGTTAAAGTAATGTCAATGGTTTGCTGAGCCTGATCCAGGTTAACGATTGCATCGGTTATACGGGCGTTGGGTTGCCTGATCACAGGAACATATTGATTCCCTTCTTTGACAATAGGCTGTTGTATCCAGTTCCCGTTATATGGCGTAATGATTTCCCCGTCAGTATTCTGGAATTGGGTTAAGGTTGATATCGGTTTTGCCGGAACCGTAAGATCTTCATTGATCTGTAAGGGAAAATAGATTCCCTGATTCCATACCGGAGGTGCAGGAGCCCATTTATCTCCTCCCGAAGCATGTTCGAAAACATACAAATATCCGTAAGAATGTTCCCCGTTGTCACGATATCCGAGTGTGATGATATCAGCACTGCCGTCATTATTTACATCGGCAATGACCGGCGCCTCATATCCGGTATAGGATTTAATACGGTTATCTCTGAACCTGATAGGTCCGTCCGTCACATTTTTCCGGATATAAGTCTGCATGGCGGGTGATATAACCCGGATACTTTGCTCGTCCCGGTAACATAATTCCATGATCCCGTCATTGTCAAAGTCGAACATAGTGATCCCTGTATTGGCCGAACGATCTTCATGTTCCATAGCCCATGATATTTTCAGTCTTTCATGAACGGGCGTGGTTTCGTCACCATGGAATGTGAGGGAGAAAATATGTCCCTGGCAACGGTCGGCCGCCGTACCGTTAGCCCGGTTGAAATACCGGCTGTTTAATTCTAAAGTATCCGCAGATAACGGATGAAAAGGGATTCCGGAGATATAATCATCCACGCTCCTGTCGTAACAGAGCACTCCGGTAACGAAACATATTTCGGGCAATTTCTTGGTTCCATCATAACTGTCGTAACGCCCATTGATATCTCCTACGAACGGTATGGAACTCATCCCGAATGCGCTGTATCCCCTAAAAATAGAAGCTGCTTTAACGCTGTCCGGAAAACGGGGATCCCAAACAACCACTAGGCCCCGGTAATTATCATCCCAGTTGTTGGTGATGTTGCTTTGTACGATAATATCCAGGAATCCGTCCCCGTCGACATCGGCTACAACAGTATGCCCGTCCAGTAACTGGTAGGTCCTGCTCCCGCTACCTACACGCGTGGGTAATGTAACGCTGCGGGGGCCGTGTACTACCGGAGTTACGAGATAATTACCCGTCTTTCCGTCAGTATTTGTGATCACGGGTTTATAGATCTTCATTCCGGCTATTATTTCCAATTCACCGTCATTATCTATATCGATAATGGAAATCACCGGCGTTCCGTCATCCATTACCGGGCCGACGCCATGACGTCTACCTACATAAGAATATTGACTTCTTGTAAGCTGCTCGCTGGCCGTATAGGAATCTTGCGCAATATAGTAACGCAAAGTTTCCATTTCCAACAGTATCTGTCCGGTTTTACCGTTATATATTTTGTTATATACAATTACTTCCGGAATACCGTCTCCGTTAAGGTCCGTGATATAAGGCATAGGAGCCCCGAGAACCGTCCAGTCCTGTCCGGTTAACGGTAATTTATAGGAATAGGGTACACCGTTATCATTGCCGTCCCAGATCTTTGTCAAAGTCGTAATGTTGTTGGTAACGGAATCTATAACCGGTTTCAAGGCATATACACGACCGTTCGTACCTGTTTCACAAACGACGATTTCTCCTATACCGTCATTGTCAAGGTCGGCGATAGCAAGGTGACACGGACCGTTATGGCGTGGTTCAGCACGTAACCTGAACTGTGCAAGAGAACCGTAATTGAAATTAGTTTCTCCATTCGGTCCGCGTAAGGTCCGAAGGTCAAATTTTAAAATCGGGTTACCGTTCTGTCCATTAAAAATAGCGATATATTGTCCTGCGCCGGCCAGTCCTGTTCCGCTCCCGTCACCTGAGGCCATAAGTCCTAACCCGATAATTTCCGGCTTTCCGTCACCGTCCAGATCGCCCACGAGCGGCATGGAAAATCCGTTAAGGTTAATGGTTTCATCCTGAATACGGAGATCCGGGCTAAAATCCACCCCTCTGGGCATATCCGTAGTACAAAGCTCCTCGGCGGGTATCACATTCAATGGGATGTTGTACTGGTTAACCGTAATATAAAGTATGGCTCCGGTATTCCCGGAACCACAATCTATTTCATAAGGTATCTCAACGATGCCGTAAAAACCCTGCGCCGGTGTAAAAGAGATATCCCTGTTGTTTAATACTTCCGCTATTCCAATAGTAACCGGATCGGGGAATTGTGAAACAGACAGGGTATAGTCCCCGCAGGTTATCGTATCATTGAGTACCACATCCACTGTAACATTGGTAAGCGGATTAGTCCTTGCGGAATCATTTACGGCCCGGAGGCTGATTACCTTTATTGAATTTCGGTCCAAAATATCAGCATGCAGAGGTTTTGCAGGAAAATTTGAATTCCATGAAAAGGAATACGAATTGCTAGAGAAAGAAGAAGGTATGAAAGATGTTATAATGGCAAATAAAAAGGATAAAACAATGATATTATTTTTTTGCATTTTCGGGATTATTAAATTTATTATTAAATTGTGAATGCATGTAGGGGATAATAGAATAAAAATATTATAAATCAGAGCCTTAATTCATCCTTTAATGCATTATGAATATAATAATATTTAATCATTACGAATTGTTCATTTTTATTGCCATTTTATACCAAAAAATGACCACAATTTATTTGAATTATTTGATTGCTTAACTTATTTATTTTCAGCAATATATAAAAATAAAAAAATATCTTTAATTATTATGTATACTTATAATTAAATAATTACGTTTAGTACATATTCCCATTTCCTGCATATTATTCATTCAATAAAAAAGAATAAAAGCCTAACCAAAATAAAACCTATGAAACAATTGGAGAAAGAGACAGTAAAATGCATTGTAAAACCGGAACTGCTTTATGTAGAGGAACATTTGGGCTGTTTTCATTACAGCAAAGAAAATGCTCTTATAAAAGTCAAAAAAATCAAAAAAGGAGAGACTTTTGATTATCGTTCTTCTGAAAATTGTATTATTTTTTTACTTAAAGGAAAAATATCATTCTCATTCGGGATCAATGATGAAAAATTACTGGAAAAAGGCCAATTTATGATCCATCCCGCCCGTACCAATATTTTGAATCATGTTTTGGAAGATGGTGTGATAGTGACCATGAGACTTCTTACCAATTTATCATTTTGCGATCACTTTACCTTCGAAGATTTTTACGATGAAAGTAATGAAGATCAGAAACCCGACCTGAATTATCTGGAAATGAACGTAATATTAAAAGATTTCCTCAATTCTTTAGCCAGATACTGGAACGATGGTCTTCGTTGTACTTATTTTCTGGAATTAAAAGTCAGGGAGTTTTTGTATATCCTCAGGGCTTATTATCCCAAAGAGCAATTGAAAATATTTTTCAAGCCCATTTTGAATAAGGATTTCCAGTTTTCAGAACAGGTGTTCCAACATTATCAACAGGCAAAATCCGCGAAAGAACTCGCAGAGATGATGAATTACAGTTTTTCGGGATTTCATAAAAGATTTAAGCGGGTTTTTGGCGTGTCGGTAAATAAATGGATGCAACATGAAATGGCACGGAATATTTACCACAAGATCAAATGTAGCACCAAAACTTTCGGGGAAATCGGCTTCGAATTCGGCTTTACTTCACCTTCTCATTTTAATGATTTTTGTAAACGTATTTTCCATGAAACTCCCGGAACTATCCGGAAAGGTAAAAAATGCTCCGTTTAATACCTATTTAACCTTATATTCCAATAAAAAAAGCTCATCCTTAATGGATGAGCTTTTTGGTTATAATCATTTATAAGATTAGCGTTTGATAAGCTTTTTCGTATAACTTCCTTCATTGTTTTCCAGTCTGATGAAATAGAATCCGGCGGGAAGAGGTTGTACGTCGACTTTCATATTTTGGTTATTAACCGGTTCCGTGCGGATCAGTTTACCATAGATGTCGAAAAGTGATAAAGTCTGGATTTTCAGTTCATCGCTGATTTCGATATAGACGTATTCATTCACGGGATTAGGATAGATGGAAATATTGTTTTCCCAGTCATGTTTCCTGATGCCGATCTCTTCGTTCGTCGTAAAGGTTTTATCTTCGGACCAATTACCGAAGTTTTCTCCGCATTTATTCCTTATCCTTATGGTATAAGTGGTGTTGGATTCCAGTTCCGGTAATCCCTTTTCAGTAACGTCACAATCATCGGTACAATCCACTACGGTCCAGCTTTCATTACCTTCAGCCTTATATTCGAGTTGCCATCCGTCAATGTCCTCAATTGACGTCCAGGAGATGAACGCGCTGTCGACGAAAGCTTCAACGGTAACGTCGGAAGGAACTCCGCAGCTGGAAAGGGTAGTCGTGAATCTTCCGGTTTGAGACCAGGAAGTCCATCCTTCTACACAATGGAATCTTACATGTAATTCGTAAGTTGTTCCCGCTATTAATCCGGATAAAGTGTCCCTCGATAGACCACAATGTTCTTCACAATCGATGGTTTGCCATTCGGTTTCGGTAATATTCCTGTATTCGATTTGCCACTGACTGGCAGCAATATTGGCACCCCAGGTAACGATAACGGAACTATCGGTAATTTCGGTAAACTGTATGTCAGCGGGAGGAGTGCATAGTTCGGCAAATATTACGTTAAAAGTGTGGTTTGCCTGGATATTCTCCAAAGTGTGCTGGAAGCCGTCTCTCTGGATCGTATTTCCATCTAATTCGATACGTTCCACTCTGTGTCCCTGGTCAGGAGTGAAAGTGATGGGAAGGTAAGTTCCTTCTTCCACTGTGGTATCTCCCGGCAATACCGTTCCGCCGGCATTGGAAGTAATGGTGATGTCGTAAGTCTCCGGCTGTATGGTTCCGATAGGTGCTACAGTCACATTATCGAGATAGAAATAACGATTATTCATTTCGCCATGATGTTTAAAAGCGATGAAAAGATCATTACCTTCAACCTCTTCGAAAGAAACCGTGTAACGCTTCCAGTTCGTATTTTCAGGTACGATGGTTTCTACAAGCCGGAATGAGTTGGTGTCATCCGGTGAAGTCATCACGCCGATATCCATGCTTCCTGCGTTGGGGTGATCTTTTCTTAGATAGAATATAATCTCATGTTCACTCATGATATTTTGAATCTGAGGTGTTACCGCAAAAATCGGAGAGCCAGGTGTTGAAGCTAATTTCAGGCTTTGCGGCCCGCTCGCTGAAACCCGTGTGTCGATCAAAGGATATACTAAAGTTCCGGCCGCATAGGTAACAGGTCTTGACCAGCAAATCGGGAAATTTTGATTCATAGTGGTGTTATCATCAAAATTTTCGGTGTAAGGAGTGGAAACACTTTGACAGAATGTTTTAAAAGTGAAAGGTGCAGACCATTCGCTGTGATCATCTACTCCACATTGGGCCTGGATATATGCCTGATAAATAGAGCCTTCAGTTAAAGGAGTGAGAGTATAAGGATTGCTGACTCCTTCTATTAGGGTATACTCTTCTTCATTTTCCGGATCAAAACCGTATTCACCATATTTAATATTCCATGACTCTGCGGTATGAGGTTGTGTCCAGGCGAGGGTGGAGCTATTGGCAGATCTTTCCGTAGTTTTAATATTGTTAGGAGTCATGCAGAAGAGAGGTTTCACAGCTACATTATCCATATAAGCCTGTCCTCCTAACCATTGGAAAGCAAGGAAAGTGTTGCCGTTGGCAGGAATAGAAGAAACAATCTGATGGAGAGTCCATAAATTTGCGATAGTGACTTCAATGGTATCGACGCCTTCAAAGGTCGCTATGTCGGTCGGGTCCAGCATACTTCCCAGTACTATTTTGCCCTGGCTGGCTTTCAGCTGAAATTCCAATACGAACTCCTGAGACATATTGTATTCGTCCAATTCGGGAAGAACAATGTAGCAATACTGGTCTTCGCTGCTATACAATTTAAGTCCGTTGGAACTGCCAAAACCCTCGCCGGGCGCTACTTTCGGAGTTCGAGGACCGCTGATATTGTGAATCAGGTTCCAGCATTCGGGTAATTCGGAGGAAGCGTTGAAATCTTCATAGAAAGTGTCATTCTTGATCATACCACAGGAAGTGGTGAAAGTGGAAATAGGTGACCACGCGCTGGTATCTTCTTCGCCGCATACGGTTCTGGCTCTGAGCATATAATTGGCGCTGGCCATCAGTTCTTCAATGGTGAAATCGGTTTCGGTTACGATGCCGAAAACTGTCCAGTTTGTAGCTGTGTCAACTTTGTATTCTACTTCCCACGCCGAACCGTAATTGGACGGTATTAAGGTCACATCAGCAGTCTCGTCGGTAATATTACCGGTCTGCGACGGGATCTCTACCTGGGGAGCGACACATTCGGTATTTCCGCAGGTTAACAGCCTGATGTTATTTCTTACATTGAAAAGGGCTCCTGTAGAAGTAAATTGCTCAAGATTATATGGATTGCTACCACTTGCTATTATAGTGGAATTATGTTCTACCATACTTACCATGCACCTCGGGCTACCCGGTAATTCTGGTGAATAACCGCTGTTGTCAAGGAAAGCAATAACCAGGTTTTTCTCAGGATTATAAGTAAAGGGGCGGTCAAAATATATAGTGGGCCACCGGTCCTGTCCGATGGTAAATAATACTTTTCCTCTGAAGACCTCTTCCAAATTTTCATAAGGAATCCAGGAATTGCTAGCAAAGGCATTGGTATCACTATGGGCAAGATATAATACGATATCGCGTTCAGTATCAGCTCCCCATTGATAATATTGGAAAGATAACGCACTGATTTCGCCCTCCATATCCTGCAAATAACTTTTTTCATAAATTTGCTGAGAATATGAATAAGAAGATTGGAATTCGCTTGGTAAACTTTTATAAGGATCTACATTGAGCTCAAAATTTCCGGTAATCTCGGTCGGAAAATATTCGGTACAAAGTGTTCTAAAATAAACAGTATCCCATTCGCTGGTACCGCTCTCGTTACAATTTGCCCTTAACCGTGCTAAATAATTAGTAGTGGCGTTCAAACCGGGAATATTCTGGGAATTTCTACCTTCTACAGTGACATAAGTCCATTCTTCCGCACCTTCCTGCTGATATTCCAATTCATAGTTGTGGGGATTGGAAGTGGGCGAAGCTTCCCATTCTACGAGAGCCGAAAAACTGGTTACGTTGCCTACACTAAGATTGCGGGGATCCGGGCAGTCTTCGGCCTGTTCCCAGTATACATCATCTATATATACATCAGATGGAGACCAATTGTTTTGATCTTTAATCCGGAAGGCGATATACTCCCCTTCCTGACCATTGAAATATACAGTATGCTTTACCCAGGTTGTCGTGATATTTTCTATCGTATAAATAGGATGGAAATCAGCCGCTTCCGTTGGATCACTCATATATCCTATCTCCAGTTTTAAATCATTGGTACCTTTTTTCACATAAAAAGAGATTTTGGTAAAGTCAAGATCAATGCCGGTTAATTTGGGTGAAACTACAATAGCGTTCTCGCCTAATTTCCCGCTTATCTTAAGAGAATTGGCACCCGAATGGTATTCGTTGTTCACAAGGGTTGCGGTACTTTGTCCCGATTGCAGATAGTTCCAGCAGGGAGGGAACGACGTGCCCGAATTTTCAAAGCTTTCGGAATAGGGTAATTCCGTAATGTCGCATTCATCCTCCTGCGTGAGCCGGGGTTGTAGGGAAGTTCCTGTTCCTGCCTTTGTGGCAAACGCCGTACCTGTCATTAATGCCCAGGATAAAACTACGAGCATCATTAAGTTCAGTTTTTTCATGAATAATAATTTAGATTAATATTTTATTGAATTTGAGGGTAACTCCGTTTTTATAGAATATAATTCCTGTTTTAATGAATTAGCCAATATTTCTATTTGATAAATTTCTATTTTTTAATAATAAGAGGTAAAAAATGTTATTTTTTTCATTATGGAATTCCTTAAATGTAAACAGGCTGCCTTTATGGGGCAGCCTGTTATTGAATTATAGGGATTCTTATTCCGCTTGTTCTTTTTCGAGATCATCTCTCAGGTTCTTTAGAGCTTCGATGTCACCCAAGGTGGTCCTTTCGGTATTTTCATTGATCTTGGCTATTTCTTTAGCTTTCTTCTTTTCATCCGATTGGTAACGTTTGGTCTCTTCTTCCTTGGTTTCCTGCCAGGTTTTTACATGGGACAGGTTGATCTTTTTACCTTCTTTGGAGAATTCCACTACCATGAACGGTAATGTTTCTTCAACCCTGGCGGTTGTCTTATCTTCTTTCATTAATGAACGGTTGAAAGCGAAACCTTCGATACCGTAAGGTAATGAAACGACTACGCCTTTATCGTTCTGGCTGATGATCGTACCTTCATGGACGGAACCCACTGTGAAAACGGTTTCAAAAACGTCCCACGGGTTTTCTTCCAGTTGTTTGTGTCCCAAACTTAAACGGCGGTTTTCGCTGTCCACTTCCAGAACTACAACGTCGATGGGTTCTCCGATCTTGGTAAATTCAGCCGGATGTTTGATCTTCTTCGACCATGAAAGGTCGGAGATATGGATCAATCCGTCCACGCCTTCTTCCAGTTCTACGAAGATACCGAAATTGGTAAAATTACGAACGATAGAGGTATGTTTGGATCCTACAGGATATTTTTCCATAATGTTCGCCCATGGATCCGGGATGAGTTGTTTGATACCCAAAGACATCTTTCTTTCTTCACGGTCAAGGGTCAGTACAACGGCTTCCACTTCGTCTCCTACTTTAAGGAAATCGTGCGCGGTGCGTAAATGTTGCGACCATGACATTTCTGATACATGGATCAATCCTTCAACACCCGGTAACAATTCTACGAAAGCGCCGTAATCGGCGATAACCACTACTTTTCCTTTAACGCGGTCACCCACTTTTAATTCAGGATCCAAAGCGTCCCATGGATGTGGTGTTAATTGTTTTAAGCCGAGCGCGATACGTTTTTTGTTTTCATCGAAATCCAAAATAACCACGTTGATCTTCTGGTCGAGTTGTACGATCTCTTCCGGATGGATAATCCTTCCCCAGGAGAGGTCCGTAATATGGATAAGGCCGTCCACGCCACCCAGGTCGATGAATACCCCGTAACTGGTAATGTTTTTAACGGTACCTTCCAGTACTTGTCCTTTTTCCAGTTTGGCAATGATCTCGGCTTTCTGAGCTTCGAGTTCGTCTTCGATAAGCGCTTTATGCGATACCACCACGTTTTTATATTCATGGTTTATTTTAACCACTTTGAATTCCATGGTTTTATCCACATAGATATCGTAATCGCGGATCGGTTTCACATCAATTTGAGAACCCGGTAAGAAGGCTTCGATACCGAATACATCCACGATCAAACCACCTTTGGTTCTGCATTTAACATAACCGGTGATAATTTCCTGGTTGTCGTAAGCTTCGTTAACCCTTTGCCAGGATTTAAGTAAGCGTGCTTTTTTATGTGAAAGCAATAATTGTCCGGTAGCATCTTCCTGGCTTTCCACGTAAACTTCGATCTGGTCACCGATTTTAAGGTCGGGATTATAACGCAGTTCGGAAGCAGCGATAACACCGTCGGATTTGAAACCGATATTGACCACGATCTCACGGCTGTTGAAAGAAACCACAGTTCCCGTGATCACGGCCTGTTCATCAATAGATTTGAAAGATTTGGTATAAAGTTCTTCTAATCTTTCATGTTCTGTATTGCTGTATTTATGTCCTTTGGTTTCTAAAGAGTCCCAATTGAAGTTTTCAATGGATCCGTAAGCGTTTTCCACTTCGGGAAGTTTTCTGGGAGCTTTCGGGGTATTTGTATTTTCTTCCGCATACGGTAAATTATTTGCGGAAGCGGTTTCCGTCGGAACTATCTCTTCTGATTGTGGTTCCGGCATTGGAGCAATCTCTTCACTTACAGGTTCTTCTACCGGTACGATTTCTTCGTTTTGCGGGATTTCCTGTTGATTTTCCTGATTGTCCGTAGTGGGTTCCTGGTTTGTTACCTGCTCAGAGTTAACATCCTCAGGCATTTTGTTTGTTTCTTCTGTCATGTAAATTGCTGATTTGCAAAGCAAATCTGATTTTAAAAGGGTTTGACTTGAGGTTAACTGATTTATATTCAACTCAAAGAGCCTCATTTGAATTGAGTCGACAAAGATACAAAAAAAATCGGGAATTTGAACTGTTTATTTTCTATTATTGTTTGGAGGCTTAAAAGTTGAACGGTATGTGTACGGATATGCCGATTTTTGTATATTTTTGTCCGTTATAGTTAAGATTAATGCGAAATCCAAAAGAAAAAAATCCCCGACAGAAAACGGTCCTTCGCAAAAATGCGCTGTGGATCGCTCCGCTGGCATTCTTCCTGGTGATCCTGATCCTTTTGCTCCTGTACCCTCTATTTGTAAAAATATATATCCATCGGAAAGTTTCGCAGATCGAAAAGGAGTATCATATTGAAGTCAATATGGACAAAATGCGGTTCATGCGTTACCGCGAAATATTTATCCCGCATATGACGGTAATTTCCGGTCAGGATACGCTTTTCAAGGCTAAAGATCTTATCGTCAAAATCAATTATTTCAGGAATAAAAAGCTAAATCCTTATCCTGGCGAGATAGGGCTGGACTATGCCTCCATACACTATCCGTCCCGGAAACCGGTCACAGTAAATTCCCGGTCGGTGAAGCAAAATTTACCGGACGAAAGAAGCATGGCGGGATTACCGGAGAAACTTCAGGGTTTTCTTACCTCTTTTATGCGTTATCTGCCTGACAAATTTAATGTTAATTCCATATCGTTTCAATTACAGGGAGCCGAAAATGCCGATATTTTGCGCGTGGATACGCTTTTTATTACGGATCAGGTGATGAGCGGGGATTTTTACCTGAGAGACCGGGAGCAGCTATCGCACTGGAAACTCACGGGAAAAGTTGAGCCTGAAAAATACAGGTATTCGGGACAATTGCGTTTGCAGGAGAAAGATACTGGCCGGATGCAGCTTCCCTACCTGAAAGAAGCTCTTGACCTGGAACTGGGATTGGACTATTGCGGTTTCGGACTCCAATTACTTCCCGGAAGAAAAGATCAGACTGCTTTTATCGCCGAAGCGGAGATAGGTCCGTGCCATATTTTCCATCCGCAACTTTCCGACCGGGAAATTAAGATAGATTCGGCTTCGCTCAGGTGCCACGTGGATATTTTCCCTGAAAAAATAGTGGTGGATTCCGTTTCCGCCATTACTGTTAACGGCTTTACTGTCCACCCTTATATGATGTATGAAAAAACGGAAGACTGGCGACTGATGCTCTCGGTCAATGAACGCGACGCGGATGCGGAACTTCTTTTCGGGTCGTTTCCGGAAGGATTATTCCAGGTTATTCCCGATCTGGATATTGCCGGTAAAATGGATTTCGCTTTCTTTTTTGATTGCGATTTCGCCCACATCGACAGTCTGCAGTTCCATTTCCGGCTTGCAGGTCCCGAATTGTCTTTATCCCCCGCTTCCATATCTGCTTTTACCCGGTATAACGGGGATTTTGAATATATGTGTTATCACAAGGACAGTTCATTCAGAAAATTGCATGTTTCTCATCAAAATCCCGCGTTTATCCCTTTCGACAAAATTCCGTTTTATTTACGGAATGCTATTTTAGCTGCGGAAGATCCTTCTTTTTTCAGGCATCAGGGTTTTATCCCGTCTTCCATCCGGGAAGCAATGGCGGTCAATTTACAACGGGGTAAATTTTCCAGAGGAGGCAGTACACTGACCATGCAGCTGGTTAAAAATCTTTTCCTGAATAAGCGCAAGGTCGCTTCACGGAAAATAGAAGAGATGATACTGGTATGGCTGATAGAATCCCGGCATCTTATATCGAAAGAACGGATGTTCGAAATATACACCAATATTATAGAGTGGGGACCGGGCGTACACGGATTATACGAAGCTTCGCAATTCTATTTCCAGAAATCCCCGGATGTACTTTCCTTCGGGGAATGTGTTTATTTAGCCACCCTGATCCGTTCGCCCCGGAGTTATGCCCGCACACTGGATGTTTACGGGAATGTTACACCGGAACGCCGTACGGAAATGCACTTTATAGCCCGGCGAATGCTGGAGCGGGGTATGGTCACCGAAAGCCAGTACGGTACTTTCAATTCTTTTGTGAGTACGGCGATTCATCATGTGCCGGAAACGGAGTAGGAAAGCAAGTCTGCACAACTTTACCTTCTACATACTTTGATAATGAATATTTTTAGAACAAATATTAAAAATAACCATAAAAATTAGACAACAATGAAATTTAGTAACGTAAGATTATTAGTCAAGGATTTTTCTAAATGTTTTAAATTCTATTCTGAACAGCTTGGCCTGGAACCGGCGTGGGGTGATGAAAACAGTGGATATGCCAGTTTTAAGGTAGCGGACGGAATAGAAGGATTTGCTCTTTTTGTATCCGACTGGATGGCGCCTTCCGTGGGTAATGCTGATAAAGAATTGCCTGCAGGATTCCGTGAAAAATCACTCGTATCATTCAGTGTGGATAATGTGGATGATACCTATATCGCTTTGAAAGAAAAGGGTGTGATATTTGTTAATGAACCTACAGATATGGCAGATTGGGGAATGCGCACGGTACATTTGCGCGATCCTGAAGATAATTTAATAGAACTTTTTTCACCATTGACACCGGAACAATTTAGCGAGGAACTAATAGAAGAAAATAAGAAGTACCAGTGATAGGTTTTTCTTTTGTACTACAATAAAGCGTGGAATCTAAGATATTATTATGGGATTCCCCGCTTTGCGGTCTTTGGTAATCATTACTTTAAACTTCCTCAGTATTGATTTTTTCGGACATTAAAAAAACAAATTCTCACATTGTGAGAATTTGTTTTTTAACCTGTTGATTATCAGTCTTTTGTTTGTCGGGGTGAGAAGACTCGAAATTTATCACCCCTTGTATGATATTATATTTCAATGATTTGCTATTTGCTTTTTTTGAGTATTATCGGAAATATAATTAAAATGTATAGTATTTCTATCTTCTATTAATTCAAAACTTTTATTATCAATTATATTTAATCCATAAGATTTAAAATAGGAATAGTAAACCCTGTTGTTTGGTACATCGATTGTAGCGTCATAAAATTCTATTTCATCATTATTAACAGATAATCGGTATTTACAAAAACCATTGGATCCAAAAACAATGTTTAAAACACATGAACCATCAGCCCAAGCTAAATAATTTGAATCAATATCATAGATAGCATAACTGGTATCATACAATTTCCCGAATTTAATAATATAAGGATCATCTTGATCAGATTCATAAATTTTTTCTGTGAACATTTTCAAAATCTGCTCTCTTTTTTCCTCCCGCTCTTTTTCTTCCTTATTACAGGAAGCCATTGTTAAGCCAATTAAAATAAATAGAATATACTTTTTCATTTTTTTGTTTTTAATAGACTATTAATTATATTTATAAAAGCTAATAATGCCATTCTGATCTCCCAATTCAAAAATATTTTCATTTATAATTTTGAGGTTGTATCGCTTATCAAGTATATGATATACAAAATTCCTGTCAACATTGGGAATTGCATGATATAAAATTATTTCATCATTATTTTGGAATAAATGATAATTATATAGCCCAGAAAGAATACCATCGGTATAAAAAGAACATGATCCGTCAGCATATGTTATAAAAACCGAATCGATGTCTAACATTGGATGTGGATCTCTATAAATTCTTCCAAAATTTATGGTAATTGGGACTTCTGTGTTAGAGATAAACTTATTATTCCTAAACATATTTAATATTTCTTCCTTATTTTCCTCTCGCTCTTTTTCTTCCTTATTACAGGAAGCCATTGTTAAGCCAATTAAAATAAATAGAATATACTTTTTCATTTTTTATCTTTTTTATTATAATAATATAGATATCTTACTTTTGGATATAATTCACCCATATCGGTGATTATGATTTTATCTTTTCTTTTTTCCCGGGTATGATTAATGGTTATCTTTTCATTTTCGAAGACCAATCTGAAATTGTCTCCTACAACGCAATGTAGGACTGATCTTCGAATACTTTTTTTGGCACTTTCTCCGCCATCAATGAAATTGTTTTGTTTTTAGTATTAATAATTTCTTCCTTATCCTTAATTCTACTTTCTAAAAGTTTGACTTTTTCTTTTAAATAAATATTTTCTTTTTCTAATTCTGAAGGTAAAGGAAACATTTCACCTTTTCCACTTAATAACCAATTTCCACTAATACCCTTACATTTTTTATATATAATTTCGTAATCAATTTTATTTTTATCCCTCCAGTTCCAAATCGTTCTGGGGATTACATCCAAAAATGATGCAAGTTCGCTGTCTGCCTTAATATTATAATGAGTCTTAATCCTATCCAGGATTACAGATTTGTTGGTTATGCCGATAAAAGTACGAGGAGAATTTTTCATCGTTTCCTCTATAGTTTTTATTGGATATAATTAGTTAAAACTATTAGTTCCACTGACACCTTATTTATCCCACCCTGAAATGCTCCTCATCGTTATTTTGAGAAGTTTTTTCAGTAAGCATAGATATGATTTTATCTTTTTCTTTCAGAAGATCTTCCTTATCCTTGATTTTATCTTCAAGAAGTGCGATTTTATCTCTCAAAAATGAAATTTCTTCCATATTTTTAGTAGGATTTCGGAATGTAAATCCCTTCTCGGTTAAAAGCCAATCAATCGATAGGTCTGTACATTTTGAGATAATAATTTCCCAATTTACTTTATTTCTGCTTATAGCAGTAGATAATCCATTTTGAGAAGTGCCAAGAAAATTTGCTAATTCAAAATCATTTTTTAAATTGTAAGCAAATTTTATTCTATTGTAAATCAGTCTGCTATGTGCTCTTTCCATAATTTAATATCTCAAAATGTAACTTTATATTGCTATTTGAGATATATTTGTATTTAAATTGACAACAACAAATAATATCTAACGCAACTCAAATATAAATAAAACGCAACAAAAAAACGACATAAAAACAACAAAAAAAATAATATAAAATGATTATGACTTCGGAAAACTATGAAAAAAAGGATAAAATTACGGCTTTGGCCAATCCATATCAACCGGTCTGGGATTTATTATTTACATCAGTAATATGTTCTCTGTCAGATAGCATATTTAATATCTTATCTTTTTCAATAATTATTTGCTCCTTATCTTTTATTATACTTTCTAAAAGAGTAATTTTTTCTTTTAAAAAAGTAATTTCTTCATTATTGTTTGAAGATTTTATGAACATTTCACCTTCTCCGGTAAGCAACCAGTTAGCATTAATTCCTACACATTTTGAGTGTATAAGTTCCAAATCAAAACTATTTCTTGCCTTCCAGTTCGATAATGTTTGTGCATTTATTCCTAAAAATGAAGCAAATTCAGCATCGGTTCCAATCTTATAGTGTAATTTTATTTCATTAAGTATCAATGATATATTTTTTTTTATGGTAATATTTGATTTTTTCTCACTCATTTCATTATACGATAATATCAATTTATTATATATTTGCGCTCCCATTGACAACAAAAATTAATTTTGAACGCAACTCAAATATAAATAAAACGCAACAAAAAAACGACATAAAAACAACAAAAAAAATACTATAAAATGATTATGACTTCGGAAAACTACCAAAAACTGGTAAAAATGAGAAATAAACTTATTGTGATGGCTGACGAAATTGAGGAACAAAAAAGTCAATTTCCAAATACCGGTGAAGAATATTGTCAATGCCTGGATGAATTAATCGCCGTCAGGGAAATCATACGTATTATCAATACCATATAACCATGAATAAAGATACATTAGAAAAGCTTAAAAAACATCTCATTCCTTCCGATGTGGATGTGATCCAGGTTTCAGTTTTAAAACCGAGTGGCGCCCAGTTTTCAAAAGCATATATCCGTCTGGTATTATCCGGAGAGCGTGAAAATGTGGCAATCTTACAAAAAGCTATCGATATTTTGGAGGAGCGCAAAAAAGAAAAACAGCGGATCGAAAACAGAATCGAAAAATTGATATCATGAAAACCACAGCTCCCTGTTATCTGGTTCCCGGAAGTAATGCCGCGGAATTTATGACCATCGATGATGCGATAATCTGTTACACCAATGGAGAGAGTAAAGTATGCTATACTGTTTCGGATATTCCCGGACATGCACTGGACGCAATCCTTGCACATATTGATTCCAATCCAAAGTACCAGGTAGGTCTCCGGTTAATGTCCGGTGATAATGTTTTTCGTCAGATTTATAAATTCATCGAATGTAAGTTAAGTGGCCACGATCATTTTTGCGATGTGGATCCGGCCGGCAAGGTTAATGAAGAATTCATCAGCTGTGAAAAGCGTGGACATTGTATCGGTGAAAAATACATCTGTAAGCATAATAAGTATTCATTAACCCGCCGGGAAATAGAAATTGCCAGCATCATTGCCACTGACAAGGCGGACAAACAGGTGGCTGATATTATCGGCACTTCACAATTTACCGTAAGGAAGCATATCAATAATATTGGTCCTAAGATTGAAACCGAGACCAAAATAGGCATTGCTAAATTCGCCATCGAACACAATTTAAAATTTTAAAGATAAAACGGAGCCGAAATCGGCAGGAGATATTATTACCGTTAGGTTGCTGAATCCGGGAGCTGTACATCACTCCCGGTGAAAGCAAACATCAAACAGATTATTATGAAAACAAAAATCTACATAGCCGGCAAAATAAGCAAGGAGATACAGGCAAGGGGATATATTTATTGCTATAACAAATTTCAGGCAATCGAACGTAGTATTGCCAAGGAATTTCCGGATGCCATCATTTTTAATCCTATGAAGTTTTGTAAAACCAACTGGAGCTGGATCCGGTGCATGATTTTATGTGGCTTCATCTTGGTTTTCAGATGCCGGAAGGTCTATTTTAACTGGGACTGGCCGGATAGCAAAGGCGCCAGAATAGAGAATTTTCTGGCCAGACTCACACGTAAAAAAATCTTTTATGTCATTATGGACAATTCGGATATGCTCTATCTTAAGCCCATGGTAAGAGTTAAAAACCTTAGAAAATTGAATATTTATGAAAGGGATAAATCCCATAAATACGGGGCTACTTTGTAATAAATAATTATTTCCCGGGAATGTTAATTAACACAACCTCCCGGGACTATGGGAGAACCACCTCCATAAAAAAGGGAAGTTCTTTTTTCTCAAAAACCTGTTGACTCACAAATCTTTTGTTTATGGAATTGAATTTGAAAATTGAAAAGGGATTACTGGTAGTTTACCTGGCTTTTATCGCCGGGGCGACTATTCTCATCTTCCAGCTATTTAACCAGTGCGGTAGTTCTAATAAGCCTGCAGAGTATTATATAGAAACAGTTCGAACTGTAACCGATACACTCCGGATCCGCGACACTATTACTTTTCCCGTACCGCAATATGTTTTATGCTATAATACCGATACATTAATCATTGATACCGGCAAAACAATAAACGATTATTATACTGAGAAACATTACTCCATTGCTCATAAGGATTCATTAATGTCTGGTAATATCGATATTGTCATTGCCCGTAATGTGTTGTTGAGTGCCATGTTGAATTATGATGTATTCAACCAAACAACCATCAAAACCACCACTAAAACCAATACCCTGGTAAAATCACCAAAATGGGGAATTTCAGCCGGAGGATCACTGGTTTATCAAATACCGGAAAAAAAACCGGGGATTGAGCTGGGAATAACCGTTGAGTTATCCCGCCATCGCATCCCCATGGGATATGACCTGATAAATGACAACCTTAAAATCGGATACCAATACCAAATAATTAAAAGTAAAACAAAGTAAATTGGAAATGAAAATACAAGTCACTTTAGAAGCAGAAGTAGTCATTGAATTTGACGAAAATTCGGAAGAATTTAAAGAATTATTTGATGGTTACAATTCCGCTATATGCAAATGCGATTATGAAGAATTTGCCGGCAATATAGCGGGTATGGTAGCGCGGTATGGCGCTGATGAGTTCATTGAGGGTGTTGGGCGATTAAAAATAAATGGCAATAAGCAAATTGATTATTTTTCCGATAAAGGGATCGTGCCGATAGATAATCCGGTTAATATTATAGCAGATACTGATCTTAATGACAAGATAGAATTTGAAATTTCCTATATCCAATCTTTATGAAAAGTTTTAAAGGTAAAGCAATCTATAATCCAACCGGAAAAGCTGCAGAGTATTCAAAATGGGCTTGTAATTTTTATGTGGGATGCTCAAATGGATGCGCTTATTGTTATTGCAAGAAAGGAATCCTATCTTCCCGTATGGGAGGAGAATTGCCCACATTAAAAAAATGTTTTAAAGACGAAGCTCATGCTTTGGAAATTTTTGAAAAAGAATTAGTGATAAATAAAGAAGACCTGCAGCAAAATGGATTGTTTTTCAGCTTCACAACAGATCCACTCGTAGAAGACACTTGGGAATTAACATATAGGGCAGTAAAATTATGTATTGAGTATGGTATCCCTGTAAGTATATTAACCAAATATACAAAGTATACAAGGAGATTTGTTCATGTTTCATTAGGTGGAATTCCTTATGAAAAAATTGTATCCATTGGCTTCACTCTAACAGGTCATGATGAATTAGAAAGTGGTGCATCCTCAAATCAGATGCGGATAGATTGTATGAGGGAGCTCCACGAGGCCGGATTTAAAACCTGGGCAAGCATTGAGCCGATAGTAGATCTTTCTGATAGCTTACAAATGATGTATGATTCAAGGTATTATTGCGATCTGTATAAGGTTGGTTTGGAGAGTGGCCGAACATACGATAGGCAATATTTATGGCAATTTATAAATGGAGTGATTAATCTCGAAAATTTACAGGATATTGATAAAATATCCAAAGGCGTAACACCTGTCTACAAAGTATATTTCAAAGATTCACTACTAAAAGCTGCCGGAATTAACCGTGAAGATCTTCCGGAAAATTGCGTGGATAGGGAATATGATATCTTTAAAAATTAACACTAAATATATTTATATGGCAACAATCTTTAAAATGAAAACGGTTCCCTATTATACTTTAAACTGTGATATTGCGAAATATTTGAAAAATCTCTCGATTCCTCTATCTCCTGAACAAAGGAATGCTCTTTCGGAATACCTTTCCGAAAGAAAGCTATATGAATATGAAAAGGCAATTAAACCGTCACCCGTATTCAGGCTAACAGCACCTTTCTTCTTGATAGTATTGGTATTGATGTTTTTATTCATGCCGATCAAATGGATGATAATCGGCAAATTCTTTTACGAGCCAGATCCGGAGAATTTAATAGTAAAATGGGGTAAAAAATTAGGTTTAAATATATAGCTATGAACACAAATCAAAATCCGGCAGATCTCATTTTCGAGAATATTGAATTAAAGTTCGGACTTACAAAGTACCAAATTCAGGATGAATCCCGCGTTCAGGACCTGGTCTATTTAAGACTTATTATTTCTTACTTCCTTCACCAGAACAATTATTCTCTCGGATCCATTGGGCGATTGTTGTGCCGGGAACCTTCCACTATTAGATATCATATTGATAAATACCGGGTAGAGTATAAACATAATCCGGTATTAAGGGCCATGGCCGACCAGCTGATCGGTGATCTCAACCAGAAGAAAATTAGACGCACTATTCCTGCTGAGAAACTGAACTGGCAATTATCCTGCATGGTTAACGAGATCGACAAGAATGATGATTATAAAGCAGAAAAATGCCTGGGTATTATCAGGGGAAACAATCGGGATTTAAATGTCTTCATCAGAGTTGAACCGGCCGGATCCAAATCCATGGATAAGATCAGTTAATTATAAATCCCCGCCCATGGAGACCATATACTACCGGAAAAACTATAATTATAAACTTTTTTGCGAGCACCATACCACTGTTCGGTTGCTGAGTAAAAAATATATAGTGGGTAATTTTTATCAAATTCAGTTCATCCTTAAAAGCGGCAAAACCTGCAGCAGGCAAATGAGACTGGTGAGCGCAACTCCTATTATGCTTGAAAATATACCGGAATATACCTGGTATACAGACACCGGTATGAACAGGGTTGATTCAATTAACTTGATGAGGGATATGTATAGAGAACATAAAATCGATGTTTTTAAGCGATGGTTTGTCATACTGGTTTTCAAACAGGAAGTAGAATATTAACCATTACTCACCGAAATATAAAATGATACTGCAGCAAACAATCGATCAGATAAAACAATCCGCCGATATCGTTGAAGTGATAGGCGATTTTATTACCCTAAAACGACAGGGCGCTAATTTTGTGGGGCTATGCCCTTTTCATGACGACCGTTCTCCATCTCTCCTGGTAAGCCCGCGGCTTGGTATTTTTAAATGTTTTGTGTGTGAATCCAAAGGCGATGCCATTTCATTCCTGCAGCAGCATGAAGGGATGAGTTATCCGGAGGCCTTATTGTATCTGGCGGAAAAATATAATATAGAGGTTAAGCAGACTGATTTATCCCGGGACCAGCAAGAGAAATTGTCCGAAAAAGAATCCCTGCAGATTTTAAATAAGTTTGCCGCTGATTACTTCCGGGTGAATATCAAAGCAGAAAATGCCCGCAATTATTTACGCAAACGTGGATTGAAAGATACCACCTTAAATGAATTCGGAATCGGGTATGCACCCGACGACTGGAAGGGTCTCGAAAAAATAGCCCTTTCATCCGGATATAATAAGGACCAGCTGCTGGCAGCTTCCCTTCTTTCAAAATCCGAGAAGGGCAATACCTATGATTTCTTTAAGAACCGGATCATTTTTCCATATCAGGATCTTTCCGGTCATGTTATTGGTTTTTCTGGGAGGGATATCTCGGGTGGTGAAGTGGCCAAATATAAAAATTCATCAGAAACAGCCCTTTTCAATAAGAGCAAAATCCTTTATGGTATATATCAGGCAAAACAGCATATCATTAAGCAAAATGAATGCCTGGTGGTGGAAGGCCACATCGATGTATTATCATTAAGCCATTTGGGAATAAAGAACGTGGTCGCCGGATCCGGAACCTCTTTTAGTCGCGAGCAGGTCATGATGATTAAAAGATTCACCGAAAATGTAGTGCTCATATATGATGGTGATCCGGCCGGCACAAAAGCTGCGCTTCGTAATATTGATATATTCGTGGAAGCCGGCATGAAGGTCCGGGCTATATCTCTTCCTGATGGAGTGGATCCCGATGACTTTTGCAAGAACAAAACTGCTAGCCAGGTAAAAGAATTTTTCAAAAAAAACAGGAAAGATATTCTCAGGTTTATATATGAAGCTCTGGGCGGGGATTCTGTAAGTGATCTTATAGAACGAACCGAGATGATTAAATCAATCGTTTCGACGGTTCTTAAGGTAACAGATGCCACTCTTCGAAATGCCTATATTTCAGAACTTAAAACAGGTTATCAAATCCCGGCTGAAAGCATTGATGAAATCCTGGCAAAATCCAGGGAGGAGAACAAGCACCTGGAGGTGGCAAAAAACGGATGGCTGGGTCTGGAGTTTGCACGGGATGCCATTCGGGAGAATGATAAAGTCAACATAACTTTCGACCGGAAAACACTTCTTTCCCGGCAGGCCAACGACGAAGAAAATACCATTTGTTTTGAGGGTAAATTAAATGAGGTATATCTTCAGGAAATCAATGTGCTCACAACCAATGTTTTTTTTGTTGACCCCTTTTCTTTGTACGATAAAAAAAATAGGCCAACCGATCAGGTATTATTCCTAAAGCAACTTTTCCGATACAGGATCAATATCACCTGCCAAGACATTAATGACGACGAGATATCTTTCTATGACCAGTATGTGAGCCTGAGCGCTCAGTATATTGCTGATAATCCCGGTAATGATATGCTGGTAAAAAGAACTATCGAGGATGTGGCAGAACTTTTATCTCAAGAAAACGAGTCATTTCGCTCGATGAAAATATCATCTACCATTAATCAGCTCGGACTTACCAAAGCCGCTTTTGATAAAATACTAAAACCATATATTGAAAAGAACCGTACCCGGGTTGGAATGTCCATGAATGGCATTATCAGTGAAGGAGAAATACTCACCTTCGATCCTGACCGTCTTCCGGAATATGTGGACATGAAATTCTTTAACCGGTACGGGTTCTTTGCGGCGCAAAATTCAAAAGGAATAAAAATTGGGTATGTGTTCCGGAACAACCATGGCGGACTTATGCCGGTTGGAAATTTCTATATAGAACCTTTGTTTCATATATACTCCATTGATGCCGAAAAAAACAAACGTGTTATGAAGATCAATAACGGGATCCTTAACCGTAGTTTTTTCATCGAGATGAAGTCAGATATTATGATCGATCTGACAGCTTTCAAGAAAGCCTTATTTCGGGAAGGAAGCAATCTATTCACCAACTGTACCTCGGGAATGTGGGAAAGTATATTATCATCATACGGGGATAGTTTCCCTACGGCATACGAGCTCACTGAATTCGGCCAGCAACACGAAGGATTTTACGCCTTCAGCAATGCCATTTTCAGCCATGGGCAGGTTAAATACACTGATGAATTCGGGCTTGTGGAACACGATAAGAAACTGTATTACTCTCCGGCATTCAGCAAGATCTACAGCGGGCTGAGAAAGAGCGATGACAAATATGAGAATGACCGGTATTTTGTTTACAACGAATCCCAGAAAACGGACTTCAAGACCTGGGCTGAGCTCATGGACCAGGTATACTATATCAATGATAATGGAAAGTGGGCATTGATCTTTGCCATTATGGCTTCTTTCCGATCTGTGATTTACCCCATTGACAGGCTATTTACCGCGCCTTTTTTTACCGGACCTACCAGCTCGGGGAAATCCCAGGTGGCGATCAGTATCAGGTCTTTATTTATGAAAAGAGATGCACCATTATTCAACCTAAACTCAGGAACGGATGCGGCTTTCTTTACCTCCCTTGAACGCTACAGGGACGTTCCTGTGGTCTTTGAGGAGTATAATGACCACACGATTAGTGATGCCAAATTCCAGGGCTTAAAAGCCGCCGTATACGATGGGGAAGGAAAACAAAAAAGGAAGGATATCAGCAGCAAGGATATTGAT
Organism: uncultured Bacteroidales bacterium; assembly: GCA_937949745.1. Classification (GTDB taxonomy): domain Bacteria; phylum Bacteroidota; class Bacteroidia; order Bacteroidales; family WCHB1-69; genus JAGVVH01. Next base: position 47,542 of record CALECM010000039.1, read on the forward strand.
ATTTCTAAAGTAAATGCGGTGCCGGTAATCCTGGGTCAGGAATCCCCGGAGCGTGATGACGGCAGCCTCTTCAACCGTTGCGTAATTTGCGTGGTGCCCAAAAATGAAGCCTGGACAGAAGATCAAACCCAGCGTTTCCAGCAGTTAAAAGAACGAGAGATATCAGGACTGACTAATATCCTGGTTGAGATCCTGCGTTTCCGGCCGATGGTTGAGAAACATTATAAGGATCTCCAGCGCCAAACATATAAGGATCTCCGGAACTCTCTCCTTGAATCGGGTAATAATGTAGAAAACCGTTTAATCAATACCATTTCACTTTTTGTGACCATGGTAAGGCTCATCGAAAACCATATTCCGGATCTGAAGCTCCCTTTTACCTACGATGAGTTTTTTTCACTTGCCCAGGACAAAATAATTGCTCAAAGCGAAACCATTCAATCTGCAAACCGGCTTGCTGTCTTTTTTGAAAGCCTTGAAACATTGATGTTAAGGGAGAAAATCCTTGTTGGCCGGGATTTCAAAATAGAACCGGTTTCCAAAATTACACTTCAGGTTAATAAAACCAAAAGCGAAGAAAAGGTATTTCCGGATTTCAAGAAAGTACTGTTCATCCGGATTAATAATATTCATCCCCATTATATGGATCTCCACAGGGGGGAAGCCTTAAAACGGCAAAATCTTACCTCATATCTGGAAGAACATGAAGCGTTCATCGGTCAGGTAAAATCCACGCGTTTCCAGTGGGAGGAATTTGCTCGGGAAGAAACCGGTGGCGCGGTATCATTCGTTAAGAAAAAACCATCATCCAATACTTCAGCGCTATGTTTTGACTATGATAAACTGAAAGAAATGGTGGATATCGATCTTGAGAAGTATAAAATGGATGATTATAATCCGGCAATAAATGTCAACGACGAAGACCCGGTGATTTTACAATCAGAAATGGAATTCTAACAAATCTTAGTATTTGGAGAATAATTGAAATGAGAGCTGTGAATATCCGGGAGCCCGTGCAATGGCCGAGCAATGGACAGAATTTATAAGGAATCAAAAATCGGATTCACATTACCCACTAATATATTAAATAATGGATTTAACTTTTGAAAGGGGTATTAATACAACAAATGAATGGTATACTCCACCTAATATTATAAGATCTTTGGGCGAGTTTGATTTAGATCCCTGTACATCGGAGATTGCCTACTCATTGAATAAATCTGCAAAATGCTACTATACTAAAGATGACGATGGGTTGAGTAGAGAATGGTTTGGTCGTGTTTGGCTGAATCCGCCTTATTCGAATCCAACAATTTATCATTTCCTTGAAAAAATGGCTGCTCATAATAATGGAATAGCCTTATTGTTTAATCGATGCGACAACAAGATGTTTCGAGATATTATTTTTCCTAATGCCGATAGTATATTCTTTTTATCTGGGAGAATTCATTTTTTCAGAGAAGATGGCAAGAAAGGCGGTCAACCTGGTTGCGGATCAATATTTGTAGCGTTTGGGGATGAAAATACAAAATCCATTTTAAAATCGGGTTTAAAGGGCGAATTAATGATACCATACAAAAGGAAGAAAATAGGCATCCAGCAGCAATTATTTTAGTGAATGAAAAAATTTATATCATTTTCTGGCGGCATTGAAAGCTGTACAATGGCTTTAATATGGGGTGGTATTGCCGATGCAATATTTGCAGATACCGGAACAGAGCATCATGAGATGTATGAGCACATTAGAACGGTGGAATGTAAAATAAGGAAATTTCACCCTGATTTTAAAATTATCATAGTTAAGAATGAAAGATATTCGAGCCTTAAGGATGCTATAGTTGAAATGAAATTCTTTCCTTCTCCCAGTGCTCGTTACTGTACTAGAGAATTTAAAATTAAGCCTATTGATAATTATTTAAGGCAATTTGAAAGCGAAGGAGTGGAATTGATGATTGGATTAAATTATGATGAAATCGATAAAAGAACGGGGAATCATGGACTGCTTCCATTTGTAAATTACTCATATCCTTTAGCTGAAAATGGACTTAACCGGAATGCATGTATGGTGATTTTAAAAAAATCTGGTTTATATCCTAACTTTCCTCCCTATATGCAAAGAGGGGGATGCTATATGTGTTTTTATAAAAGTAAAAAAGAGTTTGAGGCTATGGCAATACTTGACGATGCTACATTTGATAAAATTATTGATTTGGAAGATTGTATCCAAGATCAAAGGGTCGAACATTATCATGTTATTCCTGGAATTCAAAATTTGAGAGAATTTAAAAATCAAGCGAAAGCTATTTTATTTAAGCCAGAAGAAATGTATGGAAATATTGAATTGCAAAGTCCTTGTGGAGTATTTTGTAATAGATAAATATAACCAGTTTAATAAACCACCAACACCTCCGAAGATTTACATAAAATAAACTAATTGCCGAAAATTCATTTTTTTGCGTTTGGTTATTTCCTATAATTTATTTGGATAAAAATAGTATCAACGTCATTTTGTTGATATTACATTATTGTTTTTTCATTTTTTAATATATTTTTGCCATAAAGATTTAGAAATGAACAGAATTATTTTAATTGGCAATGGATTTGATTTAGCGCATGGTTTAAAATCTAGTTATAATGATTTTTTGATAAATCTTTGGTCTCAAATTTTAAAAGAAATTACATTTAAACCAAATACTAGTCATCATATAGGATCACATAGCATGGTCAATGTTTCTATAGCAAATGAAAATTTTTATAAATTTAATACAGTTAAAAATTATCAAGGTTTCAAAAGTGTTTTTTGTGTAAATGAAACTAACTGGTCATCGAAATTCAGAAATAAATTTTTATATGCTATAACCGAAGAAAATCTCAAAACATGGTATGATGTAGAAGAAATTTACTATGAATTACTTTGTAATTGTTCCAAATTAACAAGCAGAAAGTTAAAAAGTGAAATCAAGAAAATCAATATTACTATAAATAAATTAAATGATGATTTCAAAGATATCCAAAATCGTTTGGAACTCTATTTAAATGATATACAAAAAGAGTATGAAGAAAATGAGGATATTATAAAAAGACAGGATGAAATATATGAACATATATATTCTCAATTTAATAAAAATGATTTCACAACAGAAGGATATGAATTAATTTCAAATGATGAATATTCACAATTTCAGACCTATTTAAAATACGGTTATCATAATCCTAGTAATCCATTTGATGAAGAAACAAAAATGAAGTATAAAGAATTACAGTTTTATGGTAATTATGAAAACCGTGAATATTTTCAAAGACAGTTAAACCTTCATCCTTATAATTTTGATTTACTGCCTGATAATATAATGTTTTTGAATTTTAATTATACTTTAACTGATAAATATTATGATAATCCTATTCATGCTACCACAAAGAATATTAAAACCACAAAAGTGCATATTCATGGGGAGCTAAATAATCAAAAAAATCCCATTATTTTTGGTTATGGAGATGAACTATGTGATAGATATAATGAACTGGAAAAACTCAAAGATAATCATTATCTGGAAAACATAAAATCAATTAAGTATCTCAATACAGATAATTATAAGAAAGTTCTAAGTTTTATAGATTCGGAACCTTATCAGATCTTTATTTTTGGTCATTCATGTGGTAATTCCGACAGAACATTATTGAATACATTATTTGAACATGAAAATTGTTATTCAATAAAGCCATTTTATTATAAGTGGGATGAAACTGATGAAAATGGTAAAACAGAAAGCAATGATAACTATAGTGATATGGTACGTAATATATCAAGATGTTTTGATAAAAAATCAATGATGAGAAAAAAGGTAGTCGACAAAACACATTGTCAACCTTTACGTAGTATATAATTATTCCAACCGCGATTCCACAATCTCTTTCTTTATCTTGTAGTTTTAAATAGTATTATAACAATTGTAAACTATTTATGTATTGTAATTTATTGTTAATTTTCCCCGCACCCCTTTTTTTAAAAAAACAAAACTTCTGAGCGCGAAGCCAAAAACCGGTTCCAACAGTCCAACAGTCCAACAAATTAAAGTACAACTTTAAATAATCTATATATTATATTGATATTTAAATTATTATATTTGTATTATGTATTTTAACTTTAGGAAAATCTTGTTGGAACCTGTTGGAAACAGTATGAAATGGGGTCATTTTTGTTGGAAACAGGATTTTAGTCATTTTTTCCTGGTTCCAACAAAACCGCTCCAAAAAGGGGCTGTTTCCAACAAAATCGGGCTGTTTCCAACAACTTTCCAACGAATGTTAAATGTTATTAACACCGATTATCAATGCTTTAAGTCAAAATATAACATAAAATTAAATTTTGTTGGACTGTTGGAACGTTGGAACCAAAAAATCAAGGCTCCGACCAAAAAAATGCAAACCGCGTTAAAAAGAACTTAATTTCTATTCCCGTCAAAACTTCACGAATTGTTAAATCTTAAATCATGGAAGACAAAAAAACCGTAACTATAAGATTAAAACCTTACCTCCAGGAATTCTATACTGGTATTTCCGGATCCACAAAAGCGAATTCATCCCTGCGGAGCTTCCTGGGATCCATCATCATCCTTTTTATAGAAAGAATACCCAGGGATTATACACCCAAACTTTATACCGGGGAACAATATTTTGATGTAGAGTTAAAACACTACAGCCACCACACAGGCCCTGATATCCGCGGTAATGTCTATATCAATGAATTTCACTTCCCTAAAATCGAAAGGTGCCTGATGGAATATTTCGACTCCATATTCTTTACTTTTATGGATCAGTGGACCTCAAACCGTACATATAGTAAAAGCAGGGTTTCCAATCCCAAAGTGAATGACGGGATTTTAGTATTTTGCCGGCAGCATAAAATAAATTATGCCAGGTATTTCGAATGCCTAAAGAAAAAGTACTATCGGGAAAGAAACCAGAGAATGAAACTAAAGAATAATTCCAGCAACACCATTGAGGAATTCATACCTACCCAGGTACAAAATTATGTGCAGTTAATCATGAAATTTGAATAAATTTTCCAATAATAAGTCACGATTTCAGGACTTTAAATTTTAACCTCAAAAACACTATATATTATGGATAACATATCTGGATTTATCGCTGCAGAAATGATCGCCATCCCCGATATAGCAGCCATTGTGATCAATTTGCAGCAATCCCGTGCAAATATTCAATTATCATCCGGTTTCACTCCTGTTAAGATTCCATACCAAGGAACGGAGTTGACAGGTAAATTCACCCCGGCTATTCAAAATGGCCTTCAAACCGTGGACCATTCTGTATCCGTCCGGATACCACATTATAAGATTACCGACGAGTTAAACAACTATTTGAATAATTTTAAGGTTAATGGAGGTGTTTTACTGCTATCCGATACGGATAACAAGGTATGGGTAAGTGGTAGCCTGGATGCACCTCTCACCCTCGAATATGAAAACCGGATAGGGGATGATCAAACCTCGTTCAGGGGTTATGTGTTAAATTTTAATGCCGTATTAACCCATAGCATCTTATATTATTATCCATTACAGTAATAAATAAGTCCTTTGTTGTGGCATTTTGAGGTGGTTAATTTGTATATTCAAATTCCAATACCTATGCTACACCTGCTGGAAACGCCTCTTTTTTGTTCGCAACGCGAAGTGCCGAGTATTTTGGCCACTATCGCCAAGGTACTTCATGGTAACGAAAAGATTGAGGTTATTGCCGGCAAAAAGGATTATGACCTGATTGATGTTTGGTATGATGATATTCCCTGGGATTTTGAAATCCAGGAAGAAAAAGGGATCGCCATACTTTCTATTTACGGAAGTATTTACAAGTACTTTTATTATTACGGCATGGATGTTTATTCGGCAGTGCTGAAAAAATTATACCAGGATACCAGCATAAAGGGAATAATTCTACGTATTGAATCCGGGGGCGGAGAATGGGGCGGCCTCCAGATGATGGCCGAAACTTTGAAATTAAAAAATAAGCCGGTTATTGCTTACGTGGAAGATTATGCCTTTAGCGCCGCCTATGGAATAGCTGCATGTTGCGACTTGATTTTTGCCAATACCCCCATGTGTGAAGTTGGGAGCATCGGAACTTACATTCGTCTATTAGACTACGAAAAATATTACGCATCTGTTGGCATCGATATCCATACGATTTACGCCACTAAGTCGACCGATAAAAACCTAAGCTACCGTGAAGCCCTGGAAGGGAAATATGAAAAAATGGTCGAAAATATCGACGTATACAATGAATATTTTATCAATTTGATACAGCAAAACCGAGGCCAAAAGCTAAAATCGGATCAATCGGAGTGGGGTACCGGCAGAACTTATTTTGCACCCAAAGCCCTTGAATTGGGATTGATCGATGGCATTAATTCTCTTGACCAGATCATCGACAGCTTAATTTTATAACCCTTTAAATTTAATAATATGAAACTCCTACAAAACGACCAGTATGAAAACCTTAAGTATAAAGCCGAGCAGTTTGCCAAAATTACTGCTGCAGTTGCCGGTGGTGATGAAACCGGATGCGAAGCCGCAGCTACTCAGGATATCACCGCAGATGTAATCATTGAGGCCTTGGAAAGTAAAAAAACTTCCGATTCCGGATCCGAGGATCTGCTTTCTAAAATCAACGAATTAACCCAAACTATCCAGCAGCTGCAGACAACCATAACGGATCTTCAGACCGAAAACCAGGAGTTAAAAACTCAGGTTACCAATTTAAAAGTTAACCCCGCCTCTGATCCGTCTTCTCCCGGTGCCACTCAGGATGAACCCACTGCCGACGATCCTCAAACAAAAGATTCCTTTAAGGAATTGTTTGTCGAAGGAAATCTCGAGCAAACAAAGGCTAATTTGAAAAAAGCCGGAATGCTTTAATAACCCAATGTAAACCATTAATATTTTATATACAATGTACGAAAATCTTGTTGACCTTTCCAGCCTCAGACAGGCAGCCATACGGTATAATCCTGAGCTTTACACCACCATGGTCATTAGCCTGCAGGACGTATCCGAAGCGCTAAGAATTAATGTCATCCAAACCAATGAGGATGATGAAATCAAAACCCTGGTCCGCAGGGGGCACTTGCTACGTCCTTACGATCATCAGTTCGACATCAAAAACAATCGCGAACTCTTGAAGATCAAAACCTATATGCTTAAACTCAAACGGGGCTATATCAATCTATATGATGATATTACTCTGTATGAGGATAAGAAATCCCAGAAAAAGGTACTCTTTAACCGCGGGATCCACATCGATCCGCAGATGAATAATATCCCCCTTGAATCCATTATTTTGACCAATGCAACCCGCACCCTGATGGAAGATATCGTATTTGCCATGTTCTTTGCAAAACGCAATGAGACCGGTACCACACCACTGGATTGTTTTGACGGTTTTAATACAATTATTGACAATGCCATTGTTGACGGAGAAATTTCCGCAAATCTCGGCAACTATGTTCCTTCCGGATCCCTGGCGTATTCTGACACCGGTACTAATGCTTATGATAACCTGCTAAAATGGTTGCGTAAAGCATCCCCAAAAATGCGTGCGGGCCGATGCGTGCTCAGGATCACAAACGACGTGATGTCAGCCGTTTTACAGGCCTATAAAGTAAAGGTTAATAACTTTAGCGACCCTGACTGGGCCACTGTTACCCAAAGATTACAGGAAGATGGCCATTTTCGGAGCCTTGAGATCTGCACTCACGTAGCCATGGGTTACGGAGACCGCATTTTCCTTACCGGTGAATACGAAGATCCCCAGATGCGCGATCTCTTTGATTTCGGTATTGACTATACTCCGGACGTGAACATATTCCAGGTTAGAGCCCCGTTCGAAAACCCGAACTATATCCAGTATTATTCCCAGCCCAAAATGGGCACCCGGATAAAAGGATTCTCCCCTCATGTATTCATGATGAATGAAGGAGTAAATACGCCTATGGATTTAAGCGGTGATTATAAATCCAACGAAATTTGGAGCATGGTAAATCCGGACCAGTCCAAAAATATTTCCGTGGCATCTCTTGGCGTACCGTCACTTACAGCCAATTACATACGCTCAATCATGTATCCTAACGGACAGGATCTGGATGCACCCACATTTAAGATCTATTACAATGCCAGCAACAATCCCGAAGTGATGAAACAAGGCGCTTCCATTGATACTGTGGAATTTAACAACGGTCTAATCCAGGGCAAAATTGATTCTGTGCCGGTAGGAAGTTATTACTTCATGTCGGAAATGAAATCCGGGGAAAATACATATTACAGTGATGTGAGCTCAATGATCACCGTAGCCCCAGTCGTGGAAATTGAAAAACCGGCAGCTGACCTGGGAAATATTTCCGCAGAATATTCGGCTAACATTACTCTTGATCAGGCGCCCGCCTATGGTTTTAAATACGGAACGTCCTCCAATGCTGCTGACCTGAAAGAAAGTACCAATGTGGTTACCGGCACTGCAGGAGAGGGGAAATTCACAGCCACTCTTCCCACGGGTAGCGGGGTTCAATTCTTTATCGCTTTTATAACCTATAACGACCAAACTTACTACAGTGAAGTAAGTGACGGGGTAACGCTCTCGGAATAAAAAGGCTTTGGGTGCGGTGGCCAATAACCGCACCATATTATTTTAAATTATAAAATTAAAAATTATGGCTTATAACCCCGATGTAATCGAATCCGGTGAATGTACCAATAACAATATTATAGCCGGCTACCCTACACGCGCAATGTTTATTAAGGACTGTGACGTTACCGCAGTACCGGAAAGGAAAACCACCGATGAGGCTCCGTCCGACAAATGCGCCATGACCGGCAAGTTTGTTTTTAAGGATACCCGGCGACCAACTTTTATAGACGCCATCGAGCAAACACCGCATTATGCCGCAGCAACCCAGGGAGAAACAGGTTCTGAGAGCTTTGCACCCACTTTTGAATTTGCCACAAAAGACAAAGTGGAAGCAGATGCTTTTGCGGCGGATGTTCTCAACCAGCCTGGATATATGGTTTTCCAGGAGTATGACGGCCGTCAAATGATGGTCGGCAACAAACTTTTAAAATGTAAGGTGATTGCCAATTTTGACTCCGGTACCGCGGTAACGGACGCCAAAAGATACAGCTTCACGGTTAGCGTAGCTGCTGCATTCACCCCTAAACAATATCTGGTAACCCCTATTAATATGGAAGCTCCGGAAGGAGAAACTCCATACGATCCTTATCCTGCTGAAGGATAGCCAATGATGACATGCTTATTTTTAACCAAAGGGAAGACTTTTATTGATCTTCCCTTTTTCAAATAATCTTAATTATGACCGATATCCAAGCCTATATCCAAAATCCGGTAGATTTCAAAAAAGGTGTTGAACTATTGGCTTCTTATGGTGGAGAGGGCACTACGATAGACTTTTTATCCCGAACCCAGAACCCTGCCAAAAACTCTCCGGCCTTTTCCGTGCTTCTGAGTTCATTGTCTCATCTCTCATCCCTGGGTAAGGGTACCAATATGATACTTGACGCGGTGGATCCACAGCCCTTGGAATCTGAGAGTCCTCTCCGAGATCTTCCACTTACCAATCTATCAGAGAGACTTAAAGACCTGGTTCCGGAAAGAGCAGATGCTTTTGCCAAAATGAAAAGTCCACACATTACCAATGAGCAGCGCAAAGCCCTTGCCGAAACCGTATGTATGCTCTCCGGGGAAAGAAGGGAACTGTGGAAAAATAAGCCCGAAAGTCAGGCTGGAGATGAAAAGCCTGTCAATACATACGCTAAACTCTTGCCCGATAACTATGCCCTGGAAGACGTAAGGAAAGCATTATACCGTAACCGTGAAAGTTTGACCAGGTCACTTAACGCACTTGAAAATGCCCGGGAGAAAAATGCAAGTAAAAATACCATTCGTAACTGCCAGCGCCGTATTGAAAAATGGCAGTCCAAAGTAAGTTATCTGGAAGGTATATACGATAAAATGAAAAATAATGGCTAAGAAGATATCCATGCCACTGGCACTCCCCAAATTGGAGACCAAGGATAAAATATATCTTCATCTATTTAAATCGGATGAAGAGGCGGGAAAGCATCTTACCGCCCATGAAATGGAGATTAAACGCCGCTGGATGGCGGTTTATTCCAAATGGCTGGATGATCCTTTTTTGTCGGTTCGCGATATGGTACATTTTATCATGGCGGGCGGGGATGGTGCATTTAAAAAGGTAGACCGTTCGGCTGCTTATAATGATGTGGAGATAGTCCAGGGATTGCTGGGAAATATGAAAAATGCCACCAAAAGCTGGATTCGCCACCTGGTCTATGAGTCTTCCATGCAGGCCTTAAAATGGGCACAGCAGGCCCAGGACGCAAAATCCGTAGCTGTAATAAATGATAAATTAATCAAGGCATTCAACCTGGATAAGGATGATATCGATCCGATGGACTGGGATAAGATGATACCACCCAATTTTGAACCAACGGACGATGTAACCGTCCTGAACATTGACCCCATCGATAATATTGAGGAGCGCCGCCGGGAGTTGAGAAAAAGGTTTGGCATAAAAACCGATATCATTGATGCAGAAATAATCCAGGAAGATGAATAAAATAGAGGCATACCGCAGTAAAATAATAGATGCACTCCACAAGCGCCAGGATAGGGTATTGCGGTTCTTTAACCGCATGCAACGGGAGGGGATGATAATTTCAGCCCATGATGAGTATTATGTCTGCTCCCGGGGAACCGGTAAAAGCGAGGGGCTCGATGCCCGCAGAATAATCCAAAACGTTTGGAGTATGCCGGGCAGCACTGGCGCGCTTTTATCACCAACCTACTCCAAGGCATGGGCCAATACACTGCCAGCTATTTGTTACGCATTATCCCAGTGGGGTTACCATGAAGGTATTCATTACGTGGTGGGCAAAAAAGCCTCCAAAGATATGGGATTCAAAATGCCGAAACGTAAACCACTCCGCGAAGGATGGGAGAATGCTTTCCATTTTTGGAATGGTACCATCATGTTCGTTTTGAGTTTTAACCATGGTATGTCAGCCAATTCGATGAGCCTGGACTGGGTAGTGGGGCCTGAGGCAAAATTCCTTAATTACGATAAGATAAAAGGAGAAGTTATTCCGGCCTTGCGTGGTAATCCTGAGTTTGATTATTCTCCATGGCATCACGGGCAGCTTTATTCAACCGATATGCCCACCCATTCTTCAGGGAAGTGGATCCTTGATATGGAAGATGAAATGGATCCGGAGCACATTAATCTGATAAGGTGGTTGTATGCCAGGAAAAAGATCAAGGAAAGGGAATTGATTGAGGCAAATAATAAAGGTGATAATAATGAAATACAAGCGCTATCGCGTTACTTGAAACTATTGGTAAGGGATTTGGATATCGCACGTAAGTACTCTCCTGAGTATGACCCCGAGCTCATCAGGATGGGTAAAAATAAAAAGTATACGGTCTTCTATGGCGAATATGATATATTTGACAATCTGGAGGTGGTAGGGGAGAACTACATTTGGGAACAGAAGAGAAACCTGCCGGCACTTTTATTCCAGACCTCTTGCCTTAACCGAAGGATCCACAAAGTACCAAATGGTTTTTATTCGGCCC
>CALECM010000040.1 GCA_937949745.1 uncultured Bacteroidales bacterium
GGTTTCAGTAATATATCTTATAGTATTAATTTAAAAATGTTACAAATGGAGCAATTAAACTGTTTTAAGATGGCATTCCTGCGGATTTTTATTTTCGTAGTAATGGCCATTCTCGGTGCATCTTTGCCGATTACTGCCAGCACTTCTTTGACTAAAGTGCCGGAAAAAGAAAATTGGAATTTAATTTCCGCCCAAAATGATGAATGTATTTTCGGTGTCCCGTTCAATTATTTATATACGGACCGTGAATGCTGGACGGTGATTAACGGAGGTGTAATGTTTATGCCGGAAGGAGAATCACCGGAAGCAATCGCCATGAATATTAGTCCTTACGGTGCTACGGAAGATCACTATGCTATTACTCCTCAAATCTCTTTACCGACGAATGCACTGATCCATATATCGTTTAATGTGCAAAACACGTTAGCCCTTCCCGCTTCTTTTGAAGTTTATATTTCCGAAACCGGTACCGAGATTGCTGATTTCACACAATTGGGAACGACGACTATTGTTCCGGAAGAAGGAAATATCCCGGTTACCCTTGATATCCCTCAATCGTATAGCGGAAAAAACCTTTATGTGGCCATTAAACATCTTGTACCGGAAATAATGCCTATGTCCGTAATTACAATAACGGATTTTAGCCTGTCGGCCAGTTATCCTGTTCAGGTTAACGTACATCCTTTTGGTACCGTTGAACCTGAAAATTTGGTTTATATACCAGAGGATGAAGAACTTACTTTAAAGATAACTCCTGATGCGGATCATCATTTAATGGCTGTTTTCGCCAATAATGATATGATCCGGGGCGAGGATATTAGTCAGGCCGGATATCTGGAATATACTGTGGGGCCTTATAACGAAAGCACCACCATTGATGTATATTTTACGAATAACAGCGGAGAATGGGTTGTCGTAAACGGTAATGAAAAAAACAAATGGCATTACGGACAGGTGGAAGGATTTGAAGATGAGAAGTTTTATATTTCCGATAATAACGGAGTTACAAACAGGTACGATATCTCAACGCCTTCCATTGTACACCTTTATCGTGATGTTAACGTGCAGGAACCCGGCATTCGGATCACATTCGATTACAGGTCTAACGGCGAAATGAATGATTATCTTCAGTTCGCATGGACCGGTATCACTGATTATCCTGTAGCGGGAACGGCTCTTTCAGGGGTCACTTCCGAAAAATTATACGGCAGCAATGAATGGAAACAATTTAATGCGGATATTCCGGCCGGTATGTATCGTATAGTGATGACATGGGTTAATGACGGCGCTAACGGCGCACAGTATCCTGCCGCTATGGATAATTTTGAAATGACTACTTTATGTCCGGTTCCTGCTAATCTAAACGTAGAGGTTAATACGGATAACGGCATTGAAGATGTAACCGCGGTTGTTTCCTGGACTGCCGGAGAGGATCAGACTGCATGGCAGGTGGAATATAAGACCGTAAACGGTGAAACCTGGTTTTCTGTTAATGTCAATGACGATCCCCAGACGACACTTACTAATCTTGTTACCAATCAGGCTTATGATCTCCGTATAAAAACTATTTGCGGTATGGACGATGAAAGCAATTATTTAACATCCGCTTTTGAAGTTCCCTGTATCTATAGTGATATTGACGAAGAAAATCGTTTTGCGGGTGAAAACAGCAGAATCAGTTTCAATGTGCCGTTTTATGGTGACGGAGGACGTAGTTATGTACAGCAAATCTATGATGCCGGTATTTTAGAGAGTGAATCCGGTAATATTACCGAACTGAGTTTCCTTTCACGCAGGAATTCGAATAGTGATGAAACTCCTTTCCAGAATATCAAAATATGGATGGGATTAACGGAAAAAACTTCTTTTACGGATAATAATGATTTCATTACCGAAGGTTTGACTTTGGTATATGAAAATGACGCTCCTTTCCAGACGACGGAAGATACCTGGTATAAATTTGAATTGGACCGGCCTTTCTTATACGATGGGACATCAAACCTTGTGGTTGTTTTCTACGAAGGCGCTCCTGAAGTAACCGGTGAAGATGGAAACGGAAGCGGTTTCGCATCTTTTGACCAGGGAACATACTCTAACAAAACAATTATCGCTTATTCTGAAAACGCTGATTTGGATTATAATAACCCTCAATCGGCTGCGGGTAAAATGCGCCGGGATGATCTGGCTTATATGGACTTCAGGATAAGTTTGAGTGTCTGTATAGATGATACGCTTTGTAAAGCTCCAGTAGTAAGATTGGTGGATGTGGCTGCCCGGACGGCTGAATTCTCCTGGAATGCGGAAGAGGGTGAAAATGTTTGGCAGGTCGAATACAGGGAGACAGACGGTCAGAATTGGACTTCCGTATTAGTAACGGATAACAATGCCGTTATCACCGGACTTACTCCGGAAACCGATTACCAGTTGAGGGCATCCAAAATATGTGCCGATAACCTTCAGAGTGATTATTCGGATATGATTAATTTTACGACTATAACCGGTTGTGAAATGCCGCAGGATATTACTTATTCCAATTATACCGACAGAACTACGGTATCCTGGACGGATGAAGGTCATGACCAATGGGTTGTGGCAATCAGGAAAGAGGGTAATAATGCCTGGACGGAGGTCCCGGTTGCCAATCAACCGAATATTACATTTAATCTGGATGCGAACAGTAATTATAATGTAAGAGTAAAAGCCGTTTGCGGTCCGGAAGATGAAAGCGGATGGGTAAACCTGAATGTAACCACAGGTTGTGCTCCTTATTCCGTACCATTTACAGAGCCGTTAAATACGGTAGATCAACCGCAATGCTGGACCAATGTGGAAAGTAAATGGACTTTCGCGCGCGCGGGAGCTTCTTCAATATCACCTGTAAACGGAAATTATCTGATCACACCGGCTATATCCATTCCGGAAGAAGGAAACTTTAGTATTTCCTTCGGTGCCTCAGGTCAAGGTGGATTTGTCGAAAATCTGGACCTCATGATTTCTACCACAGGTACCGGTACGGATAGGTTTGTTCCTTTTTACCATGCCAGCATTTCTGAAACATCCATTGAAAGTTATATAACTTCTATTCCTGAAGAATACAACGGACAGATTGTGTATATCGCCTTTGTTCATCAATTGCCGACTTCGGGTAACAAAATTACAATACAAAATGTAGTGATATCAGGATGTGCTTCCGCTCCTTCGGCATTAACTGTAGAGGAAGTGGGAATGGATTATGCTACGGTATCCTGGACTTCCGATTCAACGATAAATAATTGGATTTTGGAATATTCTTCCGATCAGCAAAACTGGGTATCCATACCGGTTGATCAGGATAACCATATGATTGAGGGATTAAATGATAACACACCATATTATATCAGAGTTAAATCGGTATGTTTCGCAAATGCTGAAAGTATATTTTCTGATATAATAACAATTAATACTCTTTGTAGAGCGATTACTGAATTACCTTATGTGGAAGATTTTGAGGAATTGAATTCTACTAATTTTCCAGGAAGTTGCTGGTTCCTTGAAAAAGGAATTTCCACAAGTAGAAACTGGGAATATTCTACTTTGATGAATCATACAATAGGAGGGGTAGCGTCCGCCTATCATGATTGGACACGAAGCAATCAGAATGCATGGCTGATCATGCCAAAAATCAGGATATCTTCTGAAAATATTAAGTTGATTTTTTGGTCATATAATGCAGGAAAATCCGATTATGGTAAAAACAGTGTTTGGATATCTACCGGAAACGTGGATCCTGCGTCCGGCGATTTCACTGAAATATGGTCACCGGAATCTGTTGAAGATGAATGGATTGAAACCATAATTGATTTGGATTCTTATATTGGACAGGATATTTATATAGGATTTAATTATCAGGGTAATAATTCACACAGATGGTTTCTGGATGATATATATGTAGGTATCAATGAATCATGTAGACCTCTCCCAATTGTATATGTTAATAATATTGGTACTGATACGGCCCAGGTTATTTGGGAAGTTACAGGCAATGAGATCCAATGGGAAGTTCAATACAAAAAGGAAAATGAAATATGGAGTGAAAGTGAAATTGTAAATGTTAAATATATAACTTTGAGGGATTTGACTCCTGACACGCAATATGATGTCCGTGTCAGGCCGGTTTGTACCACTTCAGAAGGTGAAAATCCTGAATGGGTAACCGTAAGTTTCACAACGGAATCGGATGAGGTCATAATTATTGTACCGGCGGAAACTCCTTATATCACCGGTTTCGAATCGGATAACGATAATTTGATGTGGCATCTCGGAAATATAGGGCGAAATGATTGGTATTTCGGAAATGCTGTTAATAATGGAGGAGAGAAAGCCCTTTATATTTCCAGTAATCAAGGATTGAATAATACCTATAACACAGGCAGTCGATGTCGTGTCTGGGCATATAGGGATGTTTATTTTACTCCTTCAACGAAAGACTATACATTAAGCTTTGATTGGAGATCATATGGTGAAGCCGGTTATGATTATATGAGAGTATTTATTGGAGATACCACTGGAGAGGTTACGGGTTCCAGTGAAGGCGGATTCCCTACTCCTGATGGTGCGGTGACTTTGATCAATCCGCTGAACGGTAATACTAATTTTCAACTACAAAGTAATTGGTCTCATTTTACAACAATCCTCGAAGCTAATAGATTTTCAGATACTACTGTAAGAATTTATTTTGGCTGGCTTAATGACGGCTCCGGAGGAAGCCAGCCACCGGCTGCAATTGATAATTTCAGTATTATAGGAGACATGCTTGTTGATCTGGCTATTGAGGTTAAACAATTCAATAGTGCCTGTCAATCAAATGTTCCGGTATCAGTCGAAATTACCCAATTGGGAGAGAGTGAAGTTATGAATTTTACGGTAAGTTATCAATATGAAGACAATGCAGTGGTAAGCGAGAACATTATACTGGATGAACCTTTAAGTACAGGAGAGGTGTTTTCTTATACTTTCCCCTCTGAAATAACGCTTGCCGAAGGTGAGAATACGTTAAAAGTATGGGTTGAGAACGATAATGAGCCACAGGGCGTACTTTCCAATAATACTAAGGAAGTTATCTTTACTTTATTGCCGCCTGCAGAAATCCCTTACGAAGAAAACTTTACTTCTTCCATAAGTGCAACGGCATGGACTGTGAACGATGCCAATGATGACGGTATTACCTGGCAGCAGGAGAATGGTAGAATGGTTTATACTTACAGCGATGTAAACCAGGCCAATGACTGGTTGATCAGCAGGTGTATCCATATTCCGGCCGGTACTTATGAAATAGGTTATACCTATAATGCATTGAGTGCATTGCCGGAATCCTTTACGGTTGTTTTATCTTCTGACAGAGATTTTCCGGGAACCCCGCAGGTCATTGCACAACATTTGAATTTCAGTCGTGAAAATACTGATGTCCAATTTAAAGAAACCTTTACCGTAGCTCAGGATGGTATTTATTATATCGGGATCCACGCGATAAGCAATGCCGGTAATGCCGGAATTACTTTCGATAATTTCTACATTAATTCTATTCTGCAACTGCATGTTAACCACGGAAGTAACGGTACGGTACAACCTGCCGGTAATATAGATGTTAACCGCGGAGAATCCGTAACACTACTGATTACGCCCGATCCGGGTTACCATTTACAATCCATTTCCGTTAACGGTGAAATGGTAAGGGGCGAAGATTTAACCTATGCGGAATATATACCTTTCACTTATGGTCCGGTAACTGAGAATGCAGTTATTGACATTGCTTTTACGGGAAATACTTATACCATCCGTTCCTTTATCAGTAATTATGATAATATCGGAATGAACGGCAATCCTGCTATCGGTGGTGCAATCGCTCCACAAGGTGCGAATACTTTCGATTACGGAACAACTCCAACCTATACCATCACGGTTAGTGAGCATTTCCATCTTTATGATGTGGTTGTTGATAACGTTTCTGTTATGGATCAGGTAGTCATGGTTGATGAAAATATTTATACCTATACATTCGGTAACCTGGAAGATCACCATACGATCCGGGCTATCGTAAAAATAGATACGATCATGGTAACTTACAATGTTACGGGCGGTATCGCAACCCTGAACGGCGAATTGGTTGATGCAACGGAAAATAGTGTGGTGAAAGAATTCTTTGTGGATTACGGATATAACCATACCATGACCCTTGTGCCTGTTCCGGGTTATTATATCGAAGATGTGGTGACAGAGGGTATTTCATTAGGTCCAGTTAGACAATTCGTATTTCGGAATGTTACCGAACCTAAGGAAGTGGATATCTACCTGGATACTGAAGGTTTCACGATTACGACGGCCGCACACGGACATGGTACCATCACGGAAGGAACTGCGATTGTGTATAATCCTGACTATGAATTCGGATTTGAAGTAATCCCCGCCGAAGGATATCATATTTCGCATTTGACGATTAATGGTATTTCACAAACGGTTTCAGATGCTTCCTATTATAATGATACGATTCGGGATATTACCGAAGATTATAATATCCAGGCTTATTTCGCTATCAATACTTATACCGTTGAAGCTGTCGCCGGAGAGAACGGCCGCATCACGCCTTCCGGTTCGGTTACTTATAATTGGAATACATCCCCGGCTTATACCGCTTCCGCGAATACAGGTTATTTTATTTCCGAAATTATCGTCGATAATGATACGACCCGTTATCAGGCTGGTGATAATGTGACTAGCTGGTCTCATGTCTTTACCGCAATCAACAGCGATCATATCGTGAATATCCAATTCGGTCAATATGTATATAGTATCACAGCAACAGCAGGAGCTAACGGAACGATTACTCCGGAAGGCGTGACCCAGGTATCCTATAACGGATCTCAACGTTACAGTATTCAACCGGAAGAAGGTTATGTAATTGCCGGTGTAACTATTGACGGAGAGGAGAGAGGCGCTATGGCAAGCTATACCTTTACCAATGTGAGATCAGATCATACCATATCAGCGACTTTTGCAAAGAGCCGGTATGAAATTACGGCTACTGCCGGAACAGGCGGTTCCGTTACTCCTTCCGGAACCCGGACATTCGAGTACGGAGACAGCCAGGTTTATACCGCTACTCCTGATGCAGGGTATATGATATCTACGGTCACTATCGACGGTACGGTCAATAACGTTTACGCATCAACATGGTCCCACACCTTCGCGGATATTAATGCGGATCATACGATTTACGTGAACTTTACGATGAACACCTATACGATTACGGTAACCCAGCCTGCCAACGGATATATTACACCCGGAAGCCAGACGGTTAACCAGAATGCAACGCCGACCTATTACATTACTCCGTCAAACGGCTATGAAGTTGAAAATGTGATTGTAGACGGTAATAATGTTACATTTAACGTAGATCCGATGGGCAATGCCGATTATACTTTCCCGGCCGTTACGGCTAATAAGACTATTACGGCAACCATGAAGCTCAAAACATACACTATTACGGCAACTTCCGGAGCTAACGGTACTATTTCTCCTGCAGGAGCTAACACGGTAAATTACGGTGCATCTCAGGTTTTCACGATCACCCCCGCAGACGGATACGAAATCGCCGATGTAAAAGTGGATAATGTTTCCGTAGGACCTGTTTCAACCTATCGTTTCCCGTATGTTACCGCTTCTCATACTATCCATGTGGAATTTGAACTGATCAATTGTGAAACTCCTGTCAGGTTATACGCAACCGACATCACAAGCAATTCGGCTGTTTTACATTGGAGTACCGAAGCGGATAATTTCACGATTCGTTATAAGACCCGTGAGGCTACCGACTATACGGAAATATCAAATGTAACCGGTAATCAATATCCACTCACAGGATTAAGTTCCAATACTTTCTACGTTTGGAGAATCCAGGCCAATTGCGGGTATAACGACAGTGAATGGAGTGATCAGGCGGTTTTCACTACGCGCGCGGTTAGTACCGGAATAGAAGAAAATACGCTGACTAACGTGAAAGTTTATAGTAATATGGATAATGTCTACATTATC
>CALECM010000041.1 GCA_937949745.1 uncultured Bacteroidales bacterium
ATCGAGCCTATCACCGTTCATTTTATACGATTCAGACTATCCGACACAGAAGTCCCGCCTTTTGACCTGCCGCTTGGAAAAATCGCGATTTCTGACACATCCCGTCTTCAAAATTGCGAAGCACTACCCTACCCGGACTTTGAGAGATGACATAAGTAGGCATAACCGGCGTTTTCCCGCCGCCGCCCGGAGCGTCGACCACAAAAGTAGGTACCGCGTATCCTGAAGTATGTCCTCTTAAATTCTCAATAATTTCAATTCCTTTCGACACGGGCGTGCGGAAATGTTCCAGTCCCATCGACAGGTCGCATTGATAGATATAATAAGGACGTACCCTGATCTTGACCAGATCGTGCACCAAAGATTTCATAATATGTACGCAATCGTTCACACCGCGGAGTAATACCGACTGATTACCCAGAGGAACTCCGGCATTGGCTAGTTTTGCACAGGCTTCGGCTGCTTCCGGCGTAATCTCTTTGGAATGGTTGAAATGGGTATTTAACCAGACAGGGTGATATTTTTTCAGCATATTTACCAGGTTATCGGTAATACGTTGAGGGCAAACCACCGGCGTACGGCTTCCGATACGGATAATTTCCACATGTGGGATATCCCTTAACCTTTTGATGATGGATTCCAGCATATCGTCGCTTACCATAAGGGCATCGCCTCCTGATAATAAAACATCCCTAACCTGAGGCGTCCGGGCAATATAATCAATACCCTTCTGGATTCTTTCCGATGGCGACTGCGCATCGTTTTGTCCGGCAAAACGCCGACGTGTACAATGACGGCAATACATAGAGCACATATCGGTAATCAGGAACAGAACTCGGTCGGGATAACGATGAGTAAGTCCGGGGACAGGAGAATCTTCATCCTCATGCAACGGATCGAGCAGGTCTGCGGCCGACTGGTGGGTTTCCGCTCCGGTTGGGATCGCCTGTTTCCTGACCGGACAATTGCGGTCGTCGGGATCTATCAGGGTCATATAATAAGGAGTTATGGCCATCCGGAGCGTCTGCAACGATTTAGCCACTCCTTCTTCCTCTTCCGGAGTAAGGTTGATGTATTTTTTTAATTCATCCAGTGTTTCGATCCGGTTTTTCACCTGCCATTTCCAGTCGTTCCACTGCTCGTCGGAAACATTCGGAAAGAGTTCTTTTCTTCTGTTTGTATTTATAGCCATGATATAATATATTTACACGTATAATTTATCGAATAAACTTCTTATTTCCTGTGATTCCCGAAGGATATTCAAAGTCAGGTCAGCATGTCCCGCAGCATATCCGTTACCGACGATCATATTGATATCTTTTCCTACTCCTTCGGCTCCCAGCGCCGCTTTGGTGAAAGATGTGGCCATGGAAAAGAAATAGATCATTCCTTCATCTTTCGTAATCAAAATAGAGGTCATTTCAGTATTCGGCACATTAACATTGTTGATGACTACATCACAGCCTTTTTCCCCCACTATAGCCGTAACTTTGTCGTATACGTCCATTACATCGGTCGCATCGGCAATGACCACATGGTGGGCCATTTTCATATCTAATATACGTTGGGCGTTCTCTTTGGAATATTCCACTACGATCACTTTCCCGTTCTTTCCAACGTTTTTCATGGCCTGGTAGCAACAAAGCACGCCCGATTTTCCGCCGCCGCCTATCAGGCAAACAGTATCCCCATCCTTGACCAAACGGTCCACCTGGGCCGGAGCACCTGCCACATCCAAAGCGGCCAAAGCCAGCTTTTCAGGAATATCGGCCGGTAAAACGGCGTAAATACCGCTTTCGAAAAGAATAGCCTGCGCCTTTACATCAACCTGGTCATGGTCGGCATTCAGATGTAGTATCTTTTCCAATTTAAGCGGAGTGAGGGATAACGATACCAGTGTGGCTATTTTATCTCCTACTTTAAGGTTATTGGTTTTAGGGAAATTAGGACCGATCTCTTTTACCGTCCCGATTAGCATACCGCCGGAACCGGTCACGGGATTCTGCATTTTACCACGTTCCTGCACAATGCTGTAGATCATTTCTTCCATCTTACCGGCGTCACCGCCGCAAGCCTGCCTGATCTGGGTATAACTGGCCGAATCGATATTCAACGTCTGGACATCGATCAGGATCTCATTATCATAAATTTCCATGTTATTATCCAGGCGAAGCGCCGGCTGGGGCAAAGTACCTTTCGGTTCGATCACCCGGTGTGTTCCATATCTACAACCTTTTTTCATACGTATACTTTATTTAATACATTAAAAACTTTTCGCAAGCCTGATCGCCTTCATAATATGGGCAATCCGCTTTTTGAAGTAAACATGCAAAAATACTATTAATTTTGAGATTTTCCCTGCTTTTTTAACAAGAAGAATGAGGAAAATTAAATATTAAAATCTCCATATACAAAACAACAAGGAGGGTTACTCCTTGTTGCTGATTATTTTTTCAAATCCCAAGCGGGATCGCATAATATAACTATCTTGGTTTGAGTCCTAAGATTTGCCTGGCTTCGTCAGGTTTCGCTACTTCCCGTCCCATTTCTTTCGCCATACGTACGACCTTCTCCACCAGTTCTCCATTGGATTTGGCTAATACTCCTTTGGACAAATATACGTTATCTTCAAATCCTACCCGTACATGGCCGCCGTCGATAATGGCTGCCATGGCCAGCGGAAATTCAAAACGGCCTATTCCTGCCACGGTATAGGTAGCATCGGACGGGATACTGCCGCGAAGGAATACGAAATCCCGCAATTCGCCGGAGATACCGCCGTTAACGCCCATCACAAAATCAAAGTGCATCGGATTGTTGATAAATCCTTTTTTCTGTAAACGGAGCGCCATGTCAATCATACTCTTGTCGAACACTTCCAATTCGGGTTTGATACCGCGTTCGATCATCCGTTGTCCGAAGTATTTGATCGTATTTTCCGTATTTTCGAAAATTTCGTCGCCGCCGAAATTCAGCGTGCCACAATCCAGGGTTGCCATTTCAGGATTCAATTCGGTAGGTTGGAGACGCTCGTCGTTCGTCATACCTACCGCACCTCCCGTAGAAGGCTGGATGATCACGTCGGGACAAACTTCTTTAATAGCGTCGATAATCTCTTTAAAACGATTCTTATCCTGTGTCGGTGTTCCGTCATCATAGCGAACATGCAGATGGATAATACTGGCTCCGGCATCATAAGCGGATTTCGCTTCACGAACGAATTCTTCTTTCGTGTAAGGCACGCCGGGATTCATCTCTTTGGTGACTTCAGCGCCTGAAATGGCGGCTGTGATAATCAACTTTTCCATAATGATGTTTTTTATTTTTTATTTCTTTGACACTTTACGGGAACCACACATGTTCCGCTGGCACGGCATACCACAACAGGCTCGGCCAAAAAATCAGCGGCGGAATCGGATATGTCGGGACGGGGCGCCACGACTTTACGTGCTTCGAATTCCATTTTACGTGAAGAATTGCCCACATGTACGATCTTTCCAACGGCTTCTATGTAATCACCCGCATAAACGGGAGCCAGGAATTCTACATTGTCGTAGGCCGCAAAAAGCCCTTCGTCACCATCATTGATAATCAGAAGTTCGGTAGCCACGTCGCCGAAAAGTTGTAACATTTTGGCTCCGTCTACTAAATTTCCGCCATAATGGGCATCATGGGAACCCATTCTCATTCGAATCATTGCTTGTTTATCCATATTTTCAGTTTTTATTATTTTACGATATAATTGACAAAAATAGCAGGAGTATGTACATTTTCCATAGGGATCATGCCTGTTTTGACCAGTTCTTCCACTTCCGCAATCACCAGATCGGCCGCGGTGGCCATCATAGGGTTAAAGTTCTGTGTAGTACCTTTATAATACAAATTACCCGACTCATCTCCGATATTGGCGCCGAGCAGGGCCACATCAGCGCGAAGAGGCATTTCAAGCAGATACTCTTTTCCGTTGACGGTTATTTTCTGTTTCCCTTCTTCCACTACTGTTC
Source organism: uncultured Bacteroidales bacterium (assembly GCA_937949745.1). Classification (GTDB taxonomy): domain Bacteria; phylum Bacteroidota; class Bacteroidia; order Bacteroidales; family WCHB1-69; genus JAGVVH01. The sequence continues at coordinate 4,005 of CALECM010000041.1, forward strand.
CGATTCCCGTTGGAGTGAGGAAACCGCCTAATCCGGCGCCGCCACATCTCACCTGCTCGGCCAGCGTACCCTGAGGGACAAACTGAACTTCCAGCTCTTTGTTGTTGAGTTGCCCGATCGTGTTCGGGTTAGTACCGATATGGGAAGCGATCACTTTTTTTACCTGCCTGTTGGTTATCAATATACCGATTCCTTTATCGGGGAAAGCCGTATCATTACATATGACGGTCAGATCCTTCACTTTACTTTTCGAAAGTCCATCAATAATCTTGTGAGGCGATCCCGCGCCCAGAAAACCTCCGATCATAAGGGTCATCCCATCTTTGATCCTGGCAACAGCTTCTTCTACGGATATAACTTTTTTCATACTTATTTATATTTACAATTCTTCATTAAAAAGATAATTGCAATAATACGATTTTTTTAAATCTCAGGCGTAAAAATCGACAATAAAAGATGACGCATTCATACCGTTACTTTGCTAATTTTAAAATCCTGAAGGCACCCCGGATCACTATAACGAATATCACGATCCCGATGATCAAATCCGGAATATTACTTTCCAATGCCCATACAAACAATGCGGCTACGATAACACCGATGTTGATTATTACATCATTGGCGGAGAAAATTACACTCGCCCGTATATGAGCATCTTTACTTTTAGTACGTTGCAATATCCACAGGCAAACAGAATTGGCGATCAAAGCCAGAAGGCTTACCGTAATCATCGTCCGGAACTCAGGCATGGTTTCCAAACCGAAAAATCTCCTTATGACTTCAGATATACCTATCACAGCCAGCACGATCTGCACACAGCCACTGAAAAGCGCTACTCTTTTTTTACGAATTACCGTACTTCCCACCGCTAATAAACTCATCCCATAAACCAATCCATCCGCAAGCATGTCCAGACTGTCAGCGACTAATCCCATCGATCCCGAAATGATCCCGGTAGCCATTTCAATCAGGAAAAATCCTAAATTAATAATAAGAACGATCCATAAAGATTTGCGTTGAAGTGTATCTTCAAGTATATTTTTATCTTTAATGCTTACGGTTTCCTGAAGAACGGCACCCAAATCCAAAGAGCCCAGTTCTTTCGCAAGCCCGGCTGCATCATGATCATGTATTACGGTCAGTGTACGCTGATTGAGATCGAAATCCAGATGCTTAACGGAGTGGTCATCATCTAATTTCATCCTGATAAGGTTTTCCTCGCAGGGACAATCCATTTTAGGTATATAGAATACTGATTTGTACATAGGGAATAAATACTATTTTCATCCCAAAAATAGTAAATAAGATTTATTAAAATCAATATCCGTGCATGTGAAGCAAAAATCTTTTATTATAAATCAAAGAAGGCACCTGTCGGCACCTTCTTATCATATTGAATGAAAATCAGCCTAACCTAAAGACTGAGAAGTTTCTAATCGAATATTTCCCTGTGGTAATCGCCCTCTTCGGAAATTTCCCGGATGAGTTCGCCGGTATGGGAAATATAAAGGTCTGTTTCCGTTTCGTTTTTCTCGACTTCCACAATGTAAAAAGGTTCTTTCCCTGCCATTTCAATGTAGTCGATATCATCGATACGCCAATCCCGGTAGTCCGTATTATTCACAGCCTGACGTACAATATCGGGTGTCCGCCGTTCATACTCGGTTTTAGTTAACACCCATGCATAATCCTTATTGAACCATGCTTCTTTTTCATAACCGTTTTCCCGGAAATCCGCAACATAATAACCTCTTTCCATTTCCCATTCCACCTGTTTGGCGTCGGGATACATTCCGGTAAAGTTCTCTCCCACTATTGCATTCGGCGCAGGATTCGATTTATCACAGGAAGTGAGAGAGAGCGTTACAATAAACACGAGCAGACTAAATCTTATTATTGTTTTCATGGTTGGTTTTATTACACTTTAATATATGAAAATTAATCGTCTATTCTTATGAAATTTCCATGTAGATCGAATTCCATATCCAGATCATTGGAAAGTTCAATTTCAAAATGCTTCGTTTTCTTTTCCATTTTGGATATATGGGCATTATTGAAATTTTTACTGATATAAGCCTTCATATTGGCCGGGATTATCGCTTCAGGTATGGCAGACCTTTTACAGTTGATCTCATGCCATTCTCCGTCTTTTGAAAATTCAATTTCACTTCCGCTAACAAAAATCACATCATAATCTTTTTGCATGAATTCTTCATCTATCTTGATATAGGAGATTTTTTCATCAGGAAAATATTTAATGATAAAATCCTGGGATTTCTTAGGAAGTTGCTTTATATCCTGGGTGATAACATCTTGTGCCGATAATGCCTGTGCGGTGAATAAACCTATTGTGATAATAAAAATGATCTTTTTCATGATAACAGCTTTAAAAATAAATTTCTGCCATTTTTTATGTCACAAAGGTCGGATATGATTTTGGAAACATTTGGGAATTTTGTGAGAAAATGTATCAATTTTTTAAAACCGGATGGAAAAGAGATGCTCCCGGCCCGTAAAGGTATAGGATAGACCGAATTGGTAAATATCACAAATAGATTTCACAATAGAAAGTCCTAGTCCGCTGGAATGTTCCTGCTTAACGGAGGGCTGGTAAAATCTCTTGAATACCTTATCCTGATCCAGGGCCTGCTCACCGGTATTATAGATATTGAGTATTCTTTTTTCAACGACAACCGTAATATTACCATTATTAGCCGTATGCAGATAAGCATTTTTTAATAGATTGGCAATAAGGATACCTGCCAGTGTTTCATTCATGGAAGCCATACTGTGGTCCTTATTCTCGATACTGATCCGAATTCCTTTGTGGGCATAAATTTCCGCAAGGTCAGAGGAAATATCATTGACCACTGTGTTGAAATCGACGTCGACACTATTCTGGAATTGCCGGTTTTCTATACGCGAAAGCAACAACATGGACTTATTCAGTTTGATAGCTACATTAAGGGATTCATAAATTTGTGCAATATCCGACAACTGTTTTCCGGTCAGTTCCTCTTGTTGGGTAAACTGGTCCAGTTTGTTCCGGACGACAGCCAGGGGAGTTTGTAATTCGTGGGAAGCATTTTCGGTAAACTGTTTTTGTAATTCATAGACTCTCAGGTTTGCCACGCTCATTTCAAAGGCAGCCTCGTTCAATTGCCGGAATTCGGTGATCCGGGTATCATTATCCATGGGAGGGACAGGTTTTCCCGGTACCAGGGAATGTATCCAATGTAATAATTTTTTCAGAGGTGTAAAACTTTTCCGGAGAATAATACCTGCACCTATACCGAGACTTATGATTAACAGGAGAAAAAGGGCTACCAAATAAATAATCAGGGTTTGGATCATGTCGTCACGTTCCATGGTGGACATCTTTACCTCCAATTCATAATACTGATCGCCTGGAGCCCGAAAGATAGATTTATAAACCCTTACCGGGATATGTTCGTCTCCTTCGGGAAAATACATTTCCTCGTTATACCATCTCTCTTTGTAATCCCTGACAAGTTCCATATCGATAGGTTGTATGCTGTATCTGTCGAATGTCGTTTCAAATGTCGTATTTAAAAGAGTAGTATCGTTCAGCGCTTTTTTTATAAAAATATCCCGGTAACTCCGGAGCATATCATCAGTTTCATCCATGATCTCATGATGCATGGCGAAATAGAAAACCACACCCCAGATACTGATTATCAAAAACAGCAGGAGAACAAGTTTGGATGTTGTATAATTGAGTAATTTCATAGAATTATCCATTAATCGGATGTTCCGTCGTCAAGGGTGGAAAGTTTATACCCGAATCCGTACACTGACCGGATCACGGGAATGGCTCCGGCCTGCTTCAGCTTCCGCCTCAAATTTTTCACTTGTGAGTATATAAAATCAAGGCTGTCGCTCTGGTCGATATTATCTCCCCACACGGATTCCGCCAGCGTGGTCTTATAGATCAACCTGTCAGGATTGGTAATGAAGTAATAAAGAATATCAAACTCTTTCCTGTTCAGAGCCAATTCCTGATCATCAATAAAAGCTTTCCGTGCTTCCGGTTCGAAACGGATATTTTCAAGTGTTATACCGGAATCGCCGCCCGTCTGTCTCCTGCGCAGCACTGATTTGATCCGTGCATTCAGTTCGGCGAGATGGAATGGTTTGGCTAAATAATCGTCTGCGCCAAGGTCCAGTCCGGTAACTTTATCTTCAATAGAATCTTTGGCCGACATGATAATAACCGCTCCGTTCTTATGCTGTTTTTTCAATTCGCCGAGCAGGGAGAGCCCGCTTCCCCCGGGAAGCATTATATCAAGCAATATACAATCATATTCATAAATGGATATTTTTTCCATGGCGGAATTATAATCACAGGCTGATTCCACCACATATTTCTCTTCTTTAAGGAAATCCTTAATGGTTTCCCGAAGATTTTTCTCATCTTCAATAACCAGTATTTTCATAATCAGGAAACAAATATACTAAAAACCGGTGATTCGGATTAATCCCAGCGACTCAATTAACCAAAACTTAATCTAATTTTATATCCGGAGATTCACCGATGTTTTTCCGGAACGGGAACAACCCCTGTTTTCATTTGTTTAATACCAAGAAAACAATGAAAACAATTTCTCAATATGAAAACAAAAAGGATCTTATCACCGGAAGAGCGACAGGAATTACTTGCCACATTGAAAATCCGTTTCGAAAAAAACAGAAGTTTTCACAAAAATATTAACTGGATAAAAGTGGAGGAAAAACTGAATGCCAACCCTGAAAAACTGTGGTCTCTCCATGAGATGGAAATAACAGGCGGAGAACCTGATGTGGTAAGATTTGATGAAAAGACCGGGAACTATGTTTTCTACGATTTCTCAACCGAAAGTCCCAAAGGCAGGAGAAATCTTTCTTATGATCGGGAGGGACAGGAATCGAGAAAAACGGCAAAACCGCACAATAATGCTCTGGATATGGCCGCAGCCATGGGTATTGAAATTTTAACCGAAGAACAATACCGGGAATTACAGAAATACGGAAATTTCGATACCAAAACATCCAGTTGGATATCGACGCCCGCCGACATCAGGGAACTTGGCGGTGCACTTTTTGCGGATCGTCGTTACGACCATATTTTTATTTATCATAACGGAGCAGGGGCTTATTAAGCCGCAAGGGGATTCCGTGGATCGCTAAGCGTATAAAATTGCGCCCGGAAGGCTCCATGAACTCAGCCACCGGAATACGGTTATCAGAGCTTATCAAAGACTAATATTACACTACCGGAAGAAATTATTTGTGATCATCCGGAATAGTATAACCGAACTATTAAAAAAAGAGTATCCAAAAAGTAATTTTATGCTCTTGTTTTCATCATCCTGATCAAGTGAAGAAAATCTTGATTCTTCTGTTCGCTCAGAATGACAGAAAGAGATGAATATTACTTTTCGGACACTCTGTCTGGCATATCAATTCTTTAAGAAGGACTGAAGTCAGGATATTTAATCCTGGTTTTCTTTGCATAAAATCTCCTACATAAATTCCGAAACCCAATCGGAGGTATCTTTATAAATGTCTATTCCTACTCCTGAATAATAACCCATTAAAGTGACATCTCTCGCATCCACTCTTCCGTCCGCATTCAAATCATACCTGGGGTTATACTTTACATCCGGATAGCTGGAGATATTGGCATATATCTTTTGCCTGTCATAAACATTTATTGAGAAATTACCATCCACATCGCCGGGAAGAAGTTCCCGGTGTCCTAAAGATAATACCCCGCTATTAATGGTAACTTTCGCAATGCGCAGTAAATATCCGGGACGGGATAATACCAGGGTATACTCCCCTGATTCCATTTCCGTAAAGGTAAATACACCTACGGGTGTTTCCGGAATTTCCCCTTCCATCACTTCCGTATTATTCGCAGGACCCGGTACGATCCCGATATAGCTCCAGTTGATAGGTTCGCCCGGATTATTAAACAGTCCCAATGAACCCGGATATTTCGGTGTTCCCGGTACAAACCGGCTGCCATCGTAATATACGGCTAAGGTAGTATGTAAAGGTGTTGATTTTAATAAATCTGCAATAGGATCTGCACTTTTACCCACAGGAAGTGAATACAGGTTTGCCGTCACGGGAAATAAAGAATCGAAATCCGGATCTCCTTCAAGTACAAACGGGAAAACGGTTCCCGATACGGTATACGATCCGCGGATATCTTCCTGCCATTTTAATATGGGATATCCACTGTATTTCTCATTGGGAAGGGACATTTTCCAGGTATTATTGAAATCCCAGTTTGCGTAGGTGGACTGAGTCTTCATCTGGAGGGTGGTTTTACCCGATATTCCCGCCAATTCACCCATTCCCGATCCACTGGTTAAACCGGATGTTTGCCTATCGAAATAATTTGAGGTGGTAATACAGTCATAAAGATCTCCTCCGGCAAATCCTCCTGCATACCTTCCTCCCGAGATACGGCCCGTGGCATAACAACAGCTTATATCCGCAAAATATCCTTCTCCCACTATTCCTCCGGAATAATTACCATCCGAAGTCACTTTAGCCATGGAAAAACAATTACGAATAGAGGCATAGACCAAGGCTCCTGCCAATCCGCCAGTATCATAGTTGCCTATTATCTCCCCTGTTGTATAACAATTCTCAATTAAGCATCCGGACCGGGAATTAGCTTTACCGAAGGCTAAACCGGTTAAGCCGCCTACCATTTCCCTGCCTGACACATAAACATTCTCGACACCTAAGTTCCTTATTGTTCCTTCAAGACAATATCCGAATAATCCCACATAGGTCGCGCCGGGAATATCCACGTACAGGTTTTTTATTATTTTTCCATTACCGTCAAAATGCCCGTTAAATGTTTGTGAGAGAGTATTCCCGATGGGAGTCCATTGATTACGATCATTACCTTCCAGATCGAGATCATTCATAAGTTTATAGTACTTACCTTGTTTAGAATCCCCTGAATTAACTTCCAGCGCCAACCTTTTCAAATTTCCCACCGTACGGATCAGATACGGATTACTTTGGGCACCGTTACCTTCCCATGCACCGGATGTGTCCTGTATCCATTTAAATATAGGTAATCCGATATATTTTCCGTCCAGGCGAGACATTTTCCAGGTGTTGTTAAAATCCCATCCAGAATAAGTACTTTGCTGCCTCATTTCAAAAGATGTTTTACCTTCCACTCCGACTGAGTTTCCATATCCTACCCCTTTTTTGGTGCCACAACTGTCGATATCGAAAAAGTTGGAACTAAACTGACCGGTTCCTTCACAATATCCGATAATCGCGCCTGCATTATCAGGCAAATTACCATTGGCATAGCATCTCCGGACTGTCGTCGAATCAGGTACCCCACCGATAATTCCTCCGCATATATTGGCTTCCACCGGAATGTCCAGATCCACAAAAGAGAAGCAATCGTAAACATCCGTACCACCCATGGAGAATCCTATCAGTCCGCCAATTCCTTCGTTTCCTTTTATAGTCCCGGATACAGCGCAATTAAAAACAAGAGTTCTTTTTGTTTCACTACCTGATGTTCCTCCTATTAATCCTCCTAAAAATATATTGCCGCTTATAAATATGTTCAGAAGTTCGATATCATGGATCGCCCCGCCAATACAAGTTCCGAAAAGTCCGAGAGCATCGGAGTCAGGTGCATCGATATAGAGATTTTTGATCGTTTTTCCGTTGCCGTCAAAAGTTCCCTGGAACGCAACATCGTTATTGCCGATCGGAATCCATTGATTCTCTTCAGTCCCCTGCAGATCTATATGGTCCATTAATCTGTAATATTTCCCCTGTTTGGTATCCCCGCCATTGACTTCTTCAGCCAATCTTTTAAGACGGCGGAATTCCCAAATTTGATACGGATTATTTTCGGTTCCATCTCCCTGCCAGAAGCTCACATCTTCCATCCACTGCAGGATAGGATATCCGTTGTATTCGCCTTCCGGCCGTGACATTTTCCATATTGTCGTAAAATCCCACCCTAAAGCATTTTGATAGAAGTTACGAAGATTTAATGTTGACGATGCAACCGTTTCTCCCTGGATTCCGTTTCTGGAAGAAGTTCCCGAAAATAGCCCGCCGTTGATCAGCATTTTGTCGGAAGCAAAATTATTATTGAGATTAGTTAAAAGAAGAGCACCCTGATTTATACCGCCGGTTATCCTGCTCCACTTATCCGGAGAGGCATTCAGATCATATAAAGCGGAAACACTATTATTTATATTGTTATTTCCGCTAATACTATTACTATCGTACAACTGACTGGTAAATCCATAGCCTCCGCCATTTCTGCCTGCAAGGGAGCCCGTAACGTAAGACCTGGAAATCCTGATCGGATGTGTGATAAAATTGTCAGTGGTGATTCCCGCAACCGTATTACTTACCAGATGAACATCCGCGAAACAGTCTTCCATTTCAAATCTGAACGTCCTTCCCGGCATATTGTATGAACTCGTAGCTACGAATCCGCTTGCATTTCCGCTATCCGTTTTTCCTATAATTCTGCCGGATACATAGCATGATTTTATGGTCGTATCGCTGGTGCTGTATATAAATAAACTGCAACTTGAATTTGGAGCCGGAGATATACTTCCCTTATACGAACATTTTTCAAAGAGTGTTCCGAATGAATTACCGCAGAAAGGAGCTATTTGTCCATTTCCTTTCATATCTCCCCGTAAGTGTAAATCATAGATAACCGCACCTTTACAATATCTGAATAAACCGGCATAACCCACAGATGTACTATTTGTGCCGAAATTAGATATCATTTTCCCGTTACCGTTAATAGTACCGGAAAAAGGCCTGCTGCTAAAGCTATTACCTATGTAAAACGGACGATATGCTTCCAGGTTGATATCTGTCATCACAGTATAGGTTTTCCCGGCTTTATCATCACCGGATTCCACTTCTTGCTTAAGGCGTAAGAGATCCTGATAACTCCAGATCTCCAGGTTTTCCTTTTGCCAAACAAGCGTAGTGTTCAAATAAGCTTTTTTGGCCTCAAGGCTGCCTATTTTCAAGTCTTTTATCTGACTGTTTGCCTGAGTTATCATAATATTATGTATAAAGTGTTTGAGTCTTTCACTGTCAATGCATTATATTGCGCTTCGGTAAGCGATACAATGGTTCTGACAACCGGTGAAGAGCCTTGTTGTGTACCGGTTTGAACTTTAGTATTTAATGCATCAGTTACGGCTTTCTGTGACATCACACCCGTAGTGGAAGTTCCTGTGGCCTGGAAAATCGCAGGGAGAACCGGTTTATTCAACAGATCGTTATAACTTCCCGTTTTAGCGATTTTATGCAGTGCAATGGTTCCGTTTATGGTTTCGCTAGTGGCAGTCTGGGCGGTAGTATTATTGGTATTTAATACCGGACGGCTTAACAGATCGCTGTAAGTTCCCGTTTTGGAAATTTTATGCAGAGCGATTGTTCCGGTTATGGTCTGGCTTGTGGCAGTCTGGGCTGTGGTAGTGTTGGTATTTAATACCGGACGACTCAACAAGTCAGTATAGGTTCCCGTTTTAGAAATTTTATGGAGGGCAATGGTTCCGTTAATCGTTTCACTTGCGGCAGTCTGGGCAGTGGTATTGTTGGTATTCAGTATAGGTTTATTAGAAACGGATGAATAGTTGACATTAAGGTTAATGTTCTGTTTTCCGATCAAAATAAACCGGCTTCCATCATAAGCCACGCAATAAACATCTCCGGTTATTATATGGTAAGCACCGGGGTTCTCTAAAGTATTTCCTGTATGAGAAGCAACGAGAACCGTAACGTTTCCCATGCCATTCATATTAAGCGATAAAACTCCCCCCGTACTATGGGTGTTTGATTTTATATAAATAGGAATATTAACTATATCAGAATAGGAACTAATACCTTCAATCGTTATGTATCTTACATTACCCGAATATGCTGTTTCTCTGTATATCGTGGTACTCCATTTTATTTTGTCCACTTCACTTTTTTCAGCTTTATTCGTATTCAGTACTCTTCCCTGATTAGCTGATAAGGGACTGCTCGTACTGGTGGAATTTAAAGTGTCTATCGGAACAGGAGAAATAGCGGGATCGCCCTTCTCTCCTTTATATTTATACCACTTATAACCGCTATAGGTCGTCGGAGCAGTTGAGGATGTTCCTGAATAAATTCCGATATACTCGGCCGGAGCAGTTAGCAAACTTGAAGGTGTGGCAGTAGTTCCCCAACGAATGTGAACATAGGCCGAAGTACCGGGAGTTCCTGGTGTACCGGGTGTACCGGGATCGCCTTTTTCACCTTTATATTTATACCACTGATAACTACCATAACCTGTCGGAGCAGTTGAGGATGTTCCTGAATAAATTCCGATATACTCGGCC
>CALECM010000042.1 GCA_937949745.1 uncultured Bacteroidales bacterium
AAATTCACCAATTCTATTCTATGGGGGAATAAACATACGGGAAACCATTTACCGAATGACAGGAATTTTGATAATGTTTATGACAGCACTGCATTATGGAGATACAACATATTGGAGAACTGTATACAAAACGGAAAATGGCAGAAAAAATATGGCACGAACCTGGGAAATAACCATAATGTATCGCCGAATTTCTACCAGGAATGCGATGCTTCACAGAATTCAACCATATCCGGTAATTTCCGGATTTCTCCATTCGGACCGGCATGCAATACAGGACTCAATGATGTAAATCCCTATGATAAGGACATAGAAGGAAGACCCAGGCGGTTTGGCGATAACATAGATATCGGAGCGTATGAAATGCAATATCATGAATACCGTGATTGCGGGCTGTTACAAAACACACTACACCGGATTTCTCCGGTTCCGGGAGTAAAATCTCCTGTGGTCGGCGATGTATATAAATCAAATAAAGAAACCATCTATCCGAATCCCGCAAAAAAGGGAGAATTCATTACCATTGAATTACCTGAAATTCCGGGAGAATCACATTCATGGATCATTGAAATCTACCATACTTCCGGCATTAAATTATGCACTAATGAGATGGTTAGCGGAAATACGTCCCGGGTTCGACTTCCCGACAAAAGCGGATTATACATGATCTTAATAAAATCCGGTGACGGCGCTCCTTTCAAATGTGAGAAACTGATCGTCATTTAATTGATGATACGGTCCAAACCTTTATTCCCATCCAATTGGCCGTAAAAAATAAAAAAGGTTGAGTCTGAGACTCAACCTTTTCACTATGTAATAACGATATCATTTAGTTTTTGATAAACTTTTTAGTGACTACGCCATTCTTCCCTTCAAGCCGTATAAAATAAACACCCGGCTCGTAAGAAGATACATTGATCTCTAATTTTTGCGTATCCATAATACGTTCGTTATGCAATACCTGTCCTAAAAGGTTGATCACACTTATCGTTTCAAAACCGGCATCGGCTTTAACCTGAAGTTTATTTTGAGCAGGATTCGGGTAGATGACCACATTCCTACCGGCATTTACTTCATTGATACCTATTCCATCATGTGTTCTAAAAGTAAATTCGGCAAACTCGCTGTAGTAATTTTCATCACACTTGGTTCTTATGTTTATCTTATATTCAGTATCGGGTGTAAGACCTGAAAAATTAAAGAAAGTATCGGTCAGGAAAACAGTTTCACCATATTGTTCGTCTGCACTTTTCTTATAAGAAAACTCCCATCCCATTTCATCGCCGTTTCTCATCCAGGTAGCGGTCGCAGAAGACTTGGTGATATCAATCACAGATACCTGGGCTGATGAACAAGGAGTACGCAAAGTTGTAAAATCAACGATATTGGAATAAATACTGGTATCGCCGTCGCCGCAAACCGTTCTTAATCTGACCTGGTATTCAGTCGAATCCGTCAGTGTAGTAAAAGCATGTTGCGGATAAGTATTTACATCAATAGCAGTCCAATCTTCATCTCCTTTCAATTTATACTCAACCTGCCAATGGTCTGCATCATCTTCCTGAGTCCATGTTACAAATGCTCCGTTATGCAATATATTGGATACATTGACATTCTTTGCCGAAACACAGCTGTTATATGTAATAGAGATATTATCTATAGCGCCCGGTGGTTGATTATCCTGTGAAACATTACTTCTCCAGTCTAAAACCAGACGCACCAGTGTATCGGAATAAAAAGAAGGAAGGGTATATGTATTCTGACTCCAGTCTGATGATCCGTTTAACTCTGCTATGGAAGTAATATATCTTATACCGATAGGTAATAATACATTATTTTCATTTAAGTAAAGAATGCTGTCACCAATAGATAATTCCATATAATCCTGATTTTCCTGTCCTAAACATCTCCAATCAAAGGTTAAAATAAATTCTCCGCCTGTTACGGAAGGAAAGCGTACATCACGGATAGCATAAGTTCCGTATGTGTATCCTTCATAAGCATTAGTTAATCCTTCGTCATTGGAAATATAAAGGGTTTTGCCTCTTTCAGGAGCGATATTAGTCGCGGAGCCAATGAACCATCCATTTTCCCTGTTGGCGATTAACCAATGTTTATTCAGATCATCGTCTTCAAAATCACATATAAATGGCACTGTAAGCGGTATTTGACCTGTTTTAACCGTAGCTTTCAATGACCAGGTGCTGGTGTCACCTTCCCCACAGAATCTTCTTACATAAAAATCATACCGGGTTTCAGGATCCAAACCGTCAACCTGATACCAGTTCGTGTCCGTTCCTATCATATTCCCCAAACCTTTGGTGAAACCGGCTAAGCCATACTCAATAATCCATTCCGCATTATCTTCATCGTCAGTAACCCATTCCAAATCAACAGTGTTGGCCGTCGGACGTTTCCCTTCCAAACCGGTAGGAACCGGGCAATCCATGGGAACAATGGAAATATTCCTGATCGTTCCTGCAGGGGCAACATCCGGATTATTTCCACTCGGAGTATACCATTCAAAATATAAACGGTTGGTTTTATTACCATAATTACTTGAAAGAATATAATTCATGGTCTGCCAGTCTGAATTGGCTGATAATCTTGTAGCAACAGGCAATGCGGTTGATGAAATAATCCCGGGACCCGAAATTACATCCGTTAAATTGGTATCAATAAAAACATTTATATAAGAAAATGAAGATGGATTACGCCATTCAATAGAGATTTGATATTCACGAGTTTCTTCATCAAAAGCAATATCGCGGTATGCCCATACGGAAGAATTACTTCCGGTATTTATAATATAATTGTTGGTAACACCTCCATCGTTCGAAACATAGAGAGAATAAGTATTCTCGGATGTATTATTTCCTTCGGTACCTATTACCCACTCATTTTCATATAATTCACCGGCAAAAGTCCAGTTATCCCTTTCAGCCTGTAAAGTAAATTCCGATTGATACGGCAATGTACCCGGAATCTGGGAAGTTCTGAAACGGAAAGGAGTGGAATACCAGCTAAAGGATTCATCGTTACATTTAGCTTTCACGTATACATCATAGAAAGTGTTATCCGCAAGATCAAGCAAGGATATATCCGAAAATCCAATGGCTTCAAATGAATTGCTACCGGTTCCCGGTTCAAAGCCGGTCACATCATATTCCACGATCCAGGGGCCGGCAAAGTTCTGCGGGTCCCAGCTTAACATTAATTCTCCTTCATATTCGAAAACTTCCAATTTAATCGGAACATCACAGGCAGAAGGTCTGTCAATTACTATATCGTCTACCATTAGGGTTCCTGTGCCGCTATTCATCCAGCGTAAAGTGATCCATGAACCTTCACCTTCATAATCAGCGAAAGAAACCACTTTATACTCCCATATATTTTCCTGTTCGGCATAAATTGTATCCACCGGCACGAAACTGGTAGCGACATTCGGATCACTCATAATTCCCACGATAAAAAACTGGGAACTGTTATTTTCTGAAAACCTGGTCCATAATGACATTTCATAATCGGTAATATCATTCTGCTCATCAAGATTTGTTAAGGTTATTTCACTGTATGAAGAAGCGACAGCCTTAAATTCCAGTACATTAAAACGACTATGGTAGGCTGTAGTATCATCCTGCCGGGCACGTTTAATTACCGGCTCATTTCCGGCAACAGGCGCTTTTCCCATCCAACCGAAAGGAAGGGTTCCGTCGGTATAACTATCGAAACTTTCCCTGAACGGAAGTACCAGCGAAGGTAAAGAGGTCCTAAAAGTACCGGTAACGCTCCAATCCGAAAGATCTTCATACCCACAAATTGTCATCACACGAAATTCATATTCCGTATTGCCTATTCCGTTCTCTATCGTAAAAACCGGCGCATCCAGTGCTACTTCACCGGAAGAAGTCCAGTCGTTTTCGCCTACTTCCCTGTATTCCACCTTATACTGGGCGTTCTGCGTAACGCGGGCCCATGTTAAAGTAGCCCCGGATTGGTTTATATCCGAAACATTGACATAAGAAGGGGGAATACATTCGAAATTTCCGCAATTTAATAAACGGATATTATTACGGTAGGTAGTAATTGCGGTAGCCATACCAGGAGGAGCGCTTGCGGAAACGAAGCCGTCTCCTGCCCAATGCATGGTCCTTTGTGCTTCGGAATCATGCGTATAAAAATTACGTGCGGTAGTACTCAAAAGATCGTTAGTATTATCCGCGACAACGACAGCCAGATTTTTCTCTCGTTGATAAATAAAGATCGAATCAAAAGCAATATTTACCCATCCATCGCTACTTAAATCCGCGTAACCGTTAAATACCTGTTTTAATTCACGTGCCCCTATCCAGTTGGGAGCGCTTAATCCGTCAAAGGTAGTTTTATCTGTTTCTCCCAAATAAATCGTAAGAAGCCTTGTGCTATATTCAGGATGTTCACCCTCACATTGGAAAGCAATACCCGTAACCGTATGCACATCGGTCGGGACTTCATTCATCAGGAATATTTGCTGGGTAAAAGAACGCCTTGATGCGAAGTCGACCGGGATCTTATTCCCATCGGTATTACCCGTTCCCTCACCTATATTCTGTCCCACATAAGAAGGACATCGTGTCAAAGGAAGAAATTCAACATAATCACTGGTATCGGAAGCACATGCCGCCTTGATCCTGACGTCATAATAGGTCAATTGATCCAGGTTTTCGATAATGGCATTCCTTTCATTTCCCTGTACAACGATCTCATTCCACACGGATTCGGTATCTTTTTTATATTCTATGATATAAGTTTCCGGATCAGATACACCACCTTCCCAATTCAGGTAGACGGCATTATAACTGATATTGGCAATATTCACATTCGCGGGTTCAACACAGGATGCCTGCATGGTTATCTCAAAATCATCAAAATATGTATCACTGGAGTTTAAGGGAGCCATTATAGCTAAATATCTGTGACCTATTAGATGACCTGCCAAAGATATTTCACGGGTATGCCATACTCCTACCTGTCCAGTCGAAACATCCAGATAATCTATTCGGGAAAATGAACCGGCATTAGCCGGATCCATCACTCCTATTTCAAAAGCTCCGTTTCCCTGAGCTGAACTTGCCGGTTTAAATTTAAATTTTACTACCAGGTTTTCCATAGGAATATCCTCACCAATTGGAGGAAAAATCAGAAAAGATGGATTTGCACCCCCCGCTTTCATCATTTGTGCGATATTATCTACTCCTTCAATAATAGGGTTAGGCCTTATAAAAAAATATGGAGAATGACTAGTAGTACTAGGTATTTTATTAAAACATGTTCCTACTGTATGAGGACCCTGTGGCCCGGTTTCAAAATTTTCTGTCCACGGCAATTCCGTAATCGCACACGGATCATCCTGATTTTGGGTACCTATCAGGAAGGCGTTTAAATCATTAACCGGATTTTCTAAATTCCGTTGCCACGGATTTCCCGCGGATAGGGTAGTGCCCGCCATGACCAGCCACACTACCAAAAAGGATATGACTCCTTTAAAAAAATCACATTTTCTCATACAATAAATTTAATTGGTGAATAATTTTGGTTATAATTGTGAATTAGTTTGCATGATAAACGCTCCATAATAAACAAATTAGAGTTGGAATGAACTTATTTTATAAGAGTTTAACAGTACGGGAAGAGCAATGTTTAATACGGGTAACGAAATATATAAAAATAATAAATTTGATATTTAATTGAGGTGGACTTCATGCATCCATTTCTCAACCAGTTCCTCACTTTTCTTTTTATCCGATAATTCCTGACGGAGTACTTTTTCCGCGATCTCGATCGACATATTGGCGATCTCGTTTTTAATATCGGTCACCGCTTTCATTTTTTCGAAATGAATGGTTTTTTTGGCATCTTCGATCAGGGCGTTCGCCTCTTTATTCGCTTTCGCTTTGGCATCCTCATACATCTTATCCCGCAATTTACGGGCATCATCCAAAATCGCATCCCGTTCTTCCTTGGCCTGTGCCAGTAATTTCTGATGCTCCGCCTGTAAACGGTTCATATCCTGCCGTACCATATCGGCAGCGGCCAGCTGGTCCTGGATATGTTTTTCCCGTTTGGCGATCGCACCCACGATAACGGGCCACGCGTATTTGGCGAGTATAAAAAATAATATTCCAAAACCTATAAGCATCCAAAAAACCAATCCGAATGAGGGGTTTATCAATTCCATAATCTAGATTTCTTTAAAATGATCGTTTTTTATTATAATTTCAATTCCATTCATCATAAGGATGCCTTCCCGCCAACCGCGGGAAAGGCATTCTCAATTTTCTGCTTACGCGATGGCGATAAGCAAACAAACCACAATAGCAAAAAGCGCCACACCTTCGATGAAGGCTGCAGTAAGGATCATATTGGTCTGGATACTTCCGCTGGCTTCCGGTTGACGAGCGATAGATTCTACCGCCGCTTTACCGATCTGGCCGATACCGATTCCTGCTGCAATGGCTGCAATACCTGCGCCCAGAGCGGCTCCCATTTTTCCGATAGGAGCTAAATCCATGGCTGCCTGTAATAAAGTTAATGCTGTCATAAAAAATAAATTAAGGTTAAGTAATGATGATGTTTTTTAAGAACATTCTTCTGATGCTAAAGCCACATGTTTTTCTTCATGATGTCCGTCATCCAATGCCATACCGATATACAAGGCCGAAAGGAGCGTAAATACGAAAGCCTGTACAAAAGCCACGATCAGTTCCAGCATACCCATGAAGAGATAAAAAATAAGCGAAACTACAGATACTCCGAAACCCGCTACCGGGGTCATCTGGCCGAAAATAAATATTAAACTGACGAATCCGAGAATAATGATATGCCCGCCGGTAATATTGGCAAAAAGACGTATCATGAGTACCAACGGCTTGGTTATCACACCTACGAATTCGACGATCGGCATGATCGGAATAGGGATTTTAAGCCACCACGGAACACCGGGTGTATTAAAAATATGTTTCCAGTAATTCTTGGTGGAAGAAAACAAAGTAACCATAAAAGTAATCAGCGCTAGCGTTGCCGTTACCGCGATATTACCAGTCAGGTTGGCTCCTCCCGGAAATATAGGTACAAGTCCCATTATATTATTGATGAGAATAAAGAAAAACAAAGTCAGTAAATAGGGAAGATATTTGTTATATTTCGCTTCACCTATAGAAGGCCGGGCGATCTCATCCCGGACAAATAAAATGACCACTTCCAGAATAGATTGCAGTCCTTTGGGCGCTTTACACGGATTGGCCTTATATCTTCTACTGATATAGATAAATATCCAACAAATCAGGATAATAGAAATAAAAAGGGAACAAACATTTTTAGTAATGGATATGTCCAAAATCTTAGCTTCCGAATCAATTGCCGGAATCATTTCTTCCGTAATATGACCGGTATAGCCGGCGTATTCTCCTTTTAATTTTACGATTTTGTTCTTCGTATTTTCCGTGAAACCCAAAGCGTAGCCTTTGTAAGCATCATGCCCATGGTGAAATTTACCGGACATAAAGCAAACAGGTTTTCCATGGTCGAATAATATAATGGGCAACGGAATGGAAACATCATGTCCCTTATACGTAATAATGTGCCATCCGTATGAATCCAGCACATGGTCGATGATAAAAGGACCCGGTTCAAAATTATCCAATTCTTCCGTTGAAGCGGATAAAGGAATGGAAGAAAAAAACATCAAACATACGAACAACAGTTTGAAAAAATTCTTTATTTTTTTATTGTAAGTCATAATTAACTAATGTCTTAGCACTAAAAACAATACCAAAGGATTCCCTTTTTTTGAAGGACGCAATATACAAATTTAATTATCAATCATAAAAAAAATTTATCTTGCCTGATTTTAATTTAAAAAAATAAAATTCGGATTTGAAACACTATTCACCCAATACTTTTTCCAGGGCTACTCTTTGATTACCGTCAGCCAGATAAATAATACCGCAAACCTTGTATCCTTTCTTTTGCAGCAATCCGCGCATTGGAATATTGCCTTCGTGGGTATCGATCCTAATACTTCTCATTCCATAATCTATAACCATATCCTCAATGTTATCCATCAAAAAAGAGGCTGTTCCCGCCTGCTTGTATTGTCGCTTTACGGCCAGCCGGTGAACTACGGCATAGTCATCATCGGTGATCCATGCCCCGTTATGGATATCGGCATAGGTGGGTTCACCGGAGAATAACACAGCCGCCGTGGCTACTATTTTATCATCCCGGAACAGCACATAGCTATTGCCGCCGGCAATATCGTTCTCAATAACGGAAACAGAAGGATAACCGTTCTGCCACTGGTTTATTCCAAGATTTTGAAGCGCTTCCTGCGCATCCCGGACGATTTCCATGATAGCGGGAATATCTTCCGTTGTGGATTTCCTGAATATCATATTCAAATACATAGAAAAAACCACTTAAAATACCCGGAGATTATTCTCCCGCATGATTTCCAGAAACGGAAACCGGCATTTTAAGTGGCTGATAATATTATTTCAATAAAGCGATAATGTCTCCTTTGGATACCCGATCACCCTGATTTGCGAAAACATGGAGCAATTTTCCCGAAAAAAGGGATTTGATTTCTTCATTTCCGAAATAAGCGGAGATAAAACAGATAACATCACCTTCTTTGTATGAAGTCCCCACCGGCGGATTCTGAGATGGTTCATCCACGGCGAGTTCCCAGATCACCATACCGGATACGGTAGCGGTAACCGGTTTCAACGCAGGATCCTGTTCCATCATTTTTTCGGCCGCACTTTTAGGGATTTTCTGATCTCCGGGTTCCTTTGTCGCAACAGGGGCGCATACCTGAACCCTTGCGGTTTCCACTTCTTTTTCGAAATTCCTCTTGGCCGCGCCGGATTTATAATCCTCATACTGGCGTTCATGCATGGCATACTCGAATAATTCTTCCTTATCCCGACCTTCGTCCCAGCCTTTTTCTTTCATCAACTCCCTGTATTTGGGTAAGTCATCCGGATAATTATCCTGCGGATTTCCCGTAAAGAACTCATACCCTTTTTCTTTCGCCAGCTCCACGATTTCCGGAGCCACGGTGCCGGGTAATTTTCCGGTTTTGCCGAGGATCATATCCCACATATTCTTATCCATATTGGAATAACGGGGTTTTCCCTGCGCCATTTGCAGGATATTCATTAGCGCGATATTTTTCACGTACTGACTGTATGGAGTTACCAATGGCGGATTCCCCACTTTTGGCCAGACATATTCAACTTCCTCGAATAAGGATACCAGCAGGTCATCTTCACTCATTTCGGGCTTCCCGGCATTACGAAGGAAGGAATTTATACTACTGTTCACTCCTTTCAAATCCGCCATCATAGAACCCATCATCCCTCCTGGCAAACCGCTGCCGACCAGCAGTGACGTAGAAACTTTATTCTTAGGATCTATAAATAAGCCGAGAAAATCGTCCATAAAACTTTGCGTCAGTCTCCTGGCTTCCATATAAGCTTTCATATTGATCTCCGGCACTTCGAATCCGGCATCTTTAAGCATCGCCTGGATCGTGATCACATCCGGGTGTACCATTCCCCAGGAAAGCGGTTCCATGGCGACATCGATGATATCCGCCCCGTTTTTACAAACTTCCAGGATAGAAGCCACGGAAAAACCGGGTCCGCTATGACCGTGATATTCCACGATAATATGGGGATATTTATCTTTAATCGCTTTGGTTAGTTTACCCAGCATTACCGGACGGCCCACACCGGCCATATCTTTCAACGCAATCTCATCCGTACCGAATTCCACCAGTTTGTCCACCACCTGCATATAATAATCCACAGTATGGATATCAGAATAGGTAATACTAAGCGCTCCCTGTGATATCATGCCGGCTTCCTTGGCATATTTAACCGAAAGTTCAAGATTCCGGGGATCATTCAAACCGCAAAACGAACGCGCGATATCGACACCCTGCGCTTTCTTGACTTCAAACATCAGTTTACGTACATCCGCGGGAACAGGAAACATTCTCAGACCGTTCAGGGCACGCTCGAGCATAAGGGTTTTAATACCGGTTTCATTAAACGGTTTTACCCATTCCCTTACCGCGGTATTAGGATTTTCCCCATAAAGAAGATTGACTTGTTCGAAAGCTCCTCCATTGGTTTCTACACGGTCGAAACAACCCATATCGATGATGACCGGAGCAATCTGTTTTAACTGATCTACCCGAGGAACATATTTGCCGGAAGATTGCCACATATCCCGGTACAACAGGCAGAACTTAATTTCTTTTTTCATAACTATTTAGTTTGTGATATAACCTTGAAAATTCGACCATTAGACAAGGGGTAGTATTGTAAGTTTAAACACCGCCGGATGCCGTTTGTTCGCGTACAAAAATATAATATTTTCCGTATCTTTGCAAATTATTACCCTGTTTTATCAACTTTTATGGAAGAGAAAAAAGATAATCTGCCGGTTGAACCCGATGACAAGTCCAACGCCCCTGAATCATTACCGGAAAACGCTGATTTACATAAAATTATCCATGTGCAATCCATGTTCGAAAATTGGTTCCTGGATTACGCATCTTATGTAATTCTAGACCGCGCGCTGCCGGATGTGCTTGACGGACTGAAACCGGTGCAAAGACGTATCCTTCATTCCATGGACGAGTTGGAAGACGGCCGGTATAATAAGGTGGCCAATATCATAGGAAACACCATGAAATACCATCCCCACGGAGACCGCTCTATCGGGGATGCCATCGTACAATTAGGACAGAAATTACTGACCATCGATACACAGGGAAACTGGGGTAATATACTTACGGGCGACAGCGCGGCGGCATCCCGTTATATTGAAGCGCGCCTGTCTAAACTTGCGCTGGAAGTAGTATTCAACCATAAAACCACCGAATGGCAGCTTTCCTACGACGGCAGAAACAAAGAGCCGATCGTACTTCCCGTAAAATTCCCGTTATTACTGGCCCAGGGCGTGGAAGGTATCGCCGTGGGACTCGCAACCAAGATTTTACCGCATAACTTCAACGAATTACTGGACGCTTCCATTGCCATCCTTGAGAACCGTGATTTTGAGATCTATCCCGATTTTCCCACTTACGGTTCTGTGGACGTAAGCAAGTACAATGAAGGCATGCGGGGCGGACGGATCCGGAACCGTGCCAAGATCACGATCCTGGATAAAAAGACCTTGGTCATTAACGAAATCCCTTACGGCACCAATACCACCAAACTCATTAAGGATTCCATTACGCCTGCCATCGAGAAGGGTAAACTGAAAATCAAAAAGATCGACGACAATACAGCGGGAAATGTGGAAATATTGCTCCACCTCCATCCCGGCGTATCCCCGGACCAGACCATTGACGCATTATACGCTTTCACCGATTGTGAAATGTCGTATTCCATAAATGCCTGTGTACTGCATCAAGGGAAACCGGCATTTTTATCGGTAAAGGAAATCCTGAGGATCAATACCGAAAATACCGTTAAGCTCTTGAAGAAAGAACTGGAGATATTATTACAGGAACTCGAAGGCCAGTGGCACTGGATATCCCTGGAAAAAATATTCTTTGAAAAAAGGATCTATAAAGAGCTGGAAAAAGACACCGATACCTGGGAAACCCAGGTGGCGAACATAGAAAAGGCTTTCGATCCTTACCGGAAACTTTTCCGGAAAGAGATCACCAAAGAAGATGTGCTGAAATTATGTGAAAAACCTGTCCGGAAAATTTCGAAATTCGACATCAAAAAAGCGGAAGAGCAAATCGCGGATATCGAGATCAACATTGAAGAAGTAAAGAATCATCTGGAACACCTCATCGGTTATGCCATCAATTATTTCCGGCAACTCAGGAAAAAATACGGGAAAGACCGGGACAGGAAAACGGAGATCAAGAATTTCGACGTGATCGTCGCTTCCACAGTAGCAGTGGCCAACCAGAAATTATATGTGGACCGCAAAGAAGGATTTGTGGGCACGGGATTGAAAAAAGATGAAAATGTGGAATATGTGGGCGATTGTTCCGATATCGACGAAATCATCGTATTTAATGAAGATGGTAAATTTACGGTACGGAAAGTATCGGAAAAGCATTTTTTCGGAAGGAATATTATTCATGTGGAGGTATTCAAAAGAAATGATGACCGGACCATATACAACCTCATCTATTCCGACGGCCTGAACGGCACGGCCATGGTGAAAAGATTCGCGATCGGCGGCGTTACCAGGGATAAAGAGTATCAGCTAACCAAAGGCAAAGAAGGCTCCAAAGTATTATACCTTACTTCCAATCCTAACGGGGAAGCGGAGAAAGTGAAGATCTTCCTGAAAGCTAAACCGAAATTGAAAAAACTGCAATTTGATTTCGATTTCAGTACATTAGCCATCAAAGGACGTTCGTCGCAGGGAAATATCCTTACGCGGAACCCGGTTCGTAAAGTGGAACTCATGGAAAAAGGCATTTCTACACTAAGCGCCATTAATATTTATTACGATCCTACCGTAATGAGACTCAATACGGAAGAGCGCGGAGAGTTACTGGGCGCTTTTAAAGAAGATGATAAAATTATTTCCATCTATAAATCAGGCCATTACAGGGTTACGGGCTATGATATTTCCACGCATTTCGAAGATGATCTGCTCATTATCAAAAAACTGACTCCCTATAAATTACTGACGGTTATCTACCGGAATAAAAAGGAGGATAAATATTTTATCAAGAGGTTCAAACCTGAAAATACCGAGAAAAAAATTGAATTCCTTGCCGTGGATAAAACGATAGAACTTCTCCATGTTTCCATCGATTATTATCCCCGTATCGAAATAAAATCCCTGAATAAGGCTAAAGAAACGGAAACGGAGATTCTAAATGTGGAAGAATACGTTGACGTTATGAGCATTAAGGCAAGGGGAAAACGCATCCAGACTCCAAACATTAAAAGTGTGGAATTTATCGAACCCCTTCCTTATACCGAACCGGAAGAAGAAGCTTCCGGCGGGGATCCGGAAATAGCCGAAGAATCTGCGGAAGCAGAAGAAGAGGTAAAGGATATCGATACTTCTATCGCCAAAGAGATTTTCGAAACGATCGAAGTAAGGAAAACGTTCAAGAAAAAAGAGAAACCGGAAAAAGATGACGAAGATAACGCGGAACAATTGTCGCTTTTTTAAAATAAAATGAAAACACGCCCGTATATTACCAGTTTGTTGTTATGGCTGACCGCATTAGTCATGCTATCCTCTTCCTGTAATCCACCGGTTGAAGAACCCTGGCAGGCTACTCCTTACAAACTGGATATTCCGAAATTTTTTCCTACCCGGCTTAATATTCCGGCCGACAATCCGCTGACCGTAGAGGGTGTGGAATTGGGTAAAGCTTTATTTAACGACGGAAGACTAAGCGGCTATCTCGGTAACGATCCCGATTCCCTGATGAGTTGCGCCACCTGTCATGTAAGAGGCAACGCTTATGATGTCGGGATGAACAATCCGAGATTCACCGACGGTGTTACGGTAGGACGTACCGGAATTCCCACTCCGCACAATGCCATGCCGCTATATAACCTGGTCTTTAACCATGAAGGTTATTTCTGGAACGGAATGATCCACAGTAATAATCCGAACAGCCATCAACGTACACTGGAAGATGTGGTTACGATGGGCATCATCGCGCCCCATGAAATGAACAGCACGGTGGAGAAAACCGTCGCCGCGATCAAAAGCGTGAGTTATTATCCGGGCATGTTCAAAAAAGCTTTCGGCACGGAAGAGATCACCATGGAACGCATCGAAAAAGCGATCGCCCAGTATATCCGGACATTGGTTTCCGCCAATTCCAAATTCGACCGTTATATGCGCGGGGAAGAACAGTTAACACCACAGGAACTCAATGGCTATATACTTTTTACCACGGAAGAAGGAGCCGACTGTTTCCATTGCCACGGAGGCGCCGGAAGTCCGCTCTTTACGACCAATCTTTATTATAACAACGGTTTGGACGGTGTTTTCAACGACAACCGTGACAGGTATTCTTTCACGGGAAACCCGAAAGATAAAGGTTCATACCGGGCACCTTCCCTCCGCAATATCGAAGTTACGGCGCCTTACATGCATGACGGCCGGTTTAAAACGCTGGATGAAGTGTTGGAGTTTTATAATATGGGACTGGTCAATTCTCCGTATATTAGTCCGCTGATGCACAAAATAAACCAGGGCGGAGCTATGCTCACTCCTTCCCAGATAGCCGATCTTAAAGCTTTTTTACTTACCCTCACCGATGACGAATTTATCGGCAGATAAGAATCCTTAATTCAAATAATTAATAACTAATAATATGAAAATCTATACCAAAAAAGGAGACCGGGGTGAGACTTCATTAGCCGGGGGCGAAAGGATAAGCAAATGCACTCCCCTGTTGAATGCTTACGGATCCATAGATGAACTCAACTCGTCACTTGGCGTTCTCATCGCGGAATATCCTATACCGGAACTTACCCGGATACAGGATCAGCTCTTTACAGTAGCAGGTTTACTGGCGACGGAATGTGATCTTTGGGAACGATATTGGAAGGACACGGACATCACCGCTTTCATCCAGGAAATGGAGAATAATATCGATTTATTTTCCCGGGACCTGCCTCCATTGAAAAGTTTTATCTTACCGCAGGGATCCAGGGAGATAGCGCTGACACACATGAGCCGTACAATCTGCCGGAGAGCTGAAAGAGAGATAGCCGGATTATGCGTGCAGAAAGAAATTTATTATCCTTTATTACAATATGTCAACAGGTTATCCGATTTTTTATTTATTCTGGCACGGCATTTACACCAGAAAAATAATATCCCTGAAATCTACTGGAAATCAAATCAATAAAATTTACCACAACTGAACAATCCAATTAAAATTAATGTTATTTTCGCAGCCCTAAAAAAAGATATTATTAACTGGATTTTTAGCGATGTATTGGACACTAGAATTAGCTTCAAAATTAGAAGATGCCCCCTGGCCGGCAACTAAAGATGAATTGATCGACTATGCACTTCGTTCCGGGGCGCCGATGGAGATCATTGAAAATTTACGGGAAATAGAAGACGAAGGGGAAGTTTACGATACCATTGAAGATCTATGGCCGGATTACCCTACAAAAGAAGACTTCTTTTTTCACGAAGACGAATATTAAACAAAAAGAGGCTTTAACGCCTCTTTTTTATTTAGTTATCTCCTTTACTTAATTATTCCGTACCCGTACCATTTGAGACAAATTATATTCTCTACGGGTATAAGCGCCGAAAAGTCCGTATCCGTTTTGTATATTATTATAGGTTTTACCGGGTTCCATCAGAAAAGAAAATATGATATCGTAATCGTTTAGTGAGGTTTCATACAGATAGCAATTCCGGTCGAGCTGCATAAAGTAGAATTTCGGCAACTCCGGAATATATTCCGGATCAAATTCAGAATAATATAGAAAGGACAATCTTTGACCGTCTTTTCCGGCATCCGTAAAACAAAAATCCGATGTTTCTTCATCATAAAAATAGTGATGATCGTAATAATTGAGAGTATCCTCATGATAATACGAATCCCATATCATGTCAATATAGTAATACAATTCCGAAGAGAGAAAAGTATAGTAATTTTCTTCCCCGCGATAATCATCCCAATGAATATACAGGTCGTAATGTTCATCCGCATAATATTCTCCCCAATGCGTATCCCCTTTCGCCAACCTTAACTCAGTGCGTAAATTGGTTTCGCGGAAATAAGGTACCTTGCAGGAAGAAAATACTTCCTTATAACCAGGGGCTGAAGCCTTGACATAATAGGTTTGTCCCTCCCTGATCCGGAATTCAGTTTGAGGTAAAATATATCTTTTCTTTTCGGGATTATATCTCATCCTGGTCCAGTGACTCCGGTCTGCGGATATTTCGACTACGGCATTCTCCACTTCTTTTATATCCTTAACCGTATTATTTAAAAGTGGCTGGGAATTACTCAGATGCAAGTAGATCGTATCCGTCTGTGGACAAATGCGACTATACAAAACTAACCTGGGCACGATATTCATATCTTTATTGATATCCACATCTTCCACACATGAATGGCAGAAAATGGTCAATAGTAGCAGGATATAAAACAGCTTGTTTATTTTCATAAATACATGGATCTATTATTAAAATTTAAAATGATACGTAAAAGAAGGTATGATCGGGAAAATAGATAATTGCTTGAGTTTATAGACCTGCTCTGTTTCTCCTGTGATCTCATCCATTACGGTTTCATTACGGATATAATAAAAGAACGGATTTCGATGGTTATAAACATTATATACACTTACCTCAAATATACTTTCGAAACGGCCCTTTTTATGAGGTTTAATAAATTGAGCGCTTACATCAAGATGATGAAAAGCCTTCATCCGGATATTGTTTTTTTCTCCGTAATTTTCAATAAATCCCGTAGAATACGAATAGGGGTACTGATTACCTCTTTGCATCACTTCATTATAATATTCCTGCATCGTTTCGCTCAGGTATATAGATTCTGTGAGTGTTACCGCGTTACCGGTTGCATATACCCAACTTAAGGAAAGATTAATCCTTTTGGTGGGACTGTACATCAATACTACCGAAATATCATGCCTCCGGTCGTAACGGGCGTAAAATTTCTTCCCGTAATTCAATTCATCGAACTGATGCTGAATCCAGGACAAGGTATACCCTACCCAACCCGTAACTTTACCGACATTACGACGAACCAGGAATTCCATCCCGTAAGCCCATCCCTGTCCAGATGTGGTTTTCGATTCCCAGGTACTATTGTCCGTGCTCAATTCACCTTCCAAAGCACCCATAAGAAAAGAGGCACCTTCCTTGTAACCGATAATATGGTCAAGTTTTTTATAATAACCTTCCAAAGAAAAAGATAACCGTGGCTTTTGCCAATCATAGGCAATTCCTAAAGCTACCTGTTGGGAACGTTGCGGCTTGATATTCCGGGTTACCGGCACCCAAAGGTCAGTGGGCAACCCGATCGTACTGCTGCTCAAAAGCAACATATACTGGTTCATCATGGCATAGGAGGCTTTCACCGCCAGGTTCTTTTTTATATTATAACTCATACCGAGACGGGGTTCCGGCAGAAAATAAGATTTGCCTTGCACGGAAAATAATACGGCCCTGAGCCCGGGATTAATTTTTAAACGATTTTTGATATTGATCTCATCTTCAAAATATAAAGCACTTTCCAAACCATAAGCATTACTCACCTTACTATATTTGTCGTTATCTTCTTTAATAACATAAGCATTGGGGCGGGCCTGGTGAAGTGTTACCATAGCTCCCATTAAAAAAGTATGGGTATTATTCAGGTTATAGATCAGATCCGCTTTCAAGGCATAATCCCTTATTCCGGAATTAAAATCCAGGTGGTATTCATAATCGGGATCAATGTATTTATTGTATATATCCATCTTATAATCATTAAAAATGAAGGATAGATTGGAAAAGAGTTTATTTGAAAAGATGTGGTTCCACCTTACCGAAGCCGTACCATTCTGCCAATACAAACCCACCTTATTGATTTCATCGTCCCATTTTTCATTCATATAGAATTTATCACGCCCCCAGTAGCCGCTCACAAATAATTTATCTTTATCTCCAAAATCATAATTAATTTTCCCGTTAAGGTCAAAAAAGAAATAACCGACGGAAAGACCCGGCTCGACAAGCTTGAGAACAGGCCGGGCCAAAATATCGAAATAAGTTCTTCTTGCGGAAAACATAAAGGAAGCTTTGTCTTTCACGATCGGGCCTTCCACCATGATATGTGAAGAGATCAACCCTATCCCTCCTTCGCCGTGATAGGAGGATTTATTCCCTTCCTTCATTTTAACATCAATCACGGAAGATAATCTTCCTCCGTAACGTGCCGGGAATCCCCCTTTGATCAATTCGACCGAACGAATGGCATCCCCATTGAAGATCGAGAAAAAACCCAGCAAATGGCTGGCGTTATAGATAATCGCTTCATCCAGGATGATCAGGTTCTGGTCCGCGCCGCCGCCACGGACATAAATCCCGGAAGTACCTTCGGAAGCCGATTGTACACCCGGCATCAACAATAAGGTTTTAAACACATCTTTTTCTCCGAAAAGAGCCGGAAGTTTTTTCACCTCCATGGGCGTGATCTTGACCGAACTCATCTGTACCACCTGACTATTCTGTTTCTCCGAAACCACGGAAACGGCATCGAGGACGAAAACCGGGTTTAAGTCGACATTCAGCGTGTGATCTTCCCGGATGGACAGCCGGAATGTATCGACCGCAAAACCCATGACGGAGAAAAATAGTACAGTGGTATCACGTTTCGGGACTGTGATCGAATAAAAACCGTAATTATTAGTAAAAGCGATAACATCACTTTCAGGGTGATAAACGGTTACACCCGGAAGAAATTCTTTGCTTCCTTTCTCTGTTACGTAACCACTTACAGTTACTTTATTTTGTGCAAAAATGAAAACAGGAAGGAGTAAAACCGAAATGAATAATAATGGGTATCTCATAAATTAAGGTTCAAATAGTGAACAAAAATAGAAAAATATAATAAAGAATTACATTTTTAGAGATATTTTTTATATTTTCGGATCAAATTATTTATCGTGTTGAATTATCCGACAAAGATGCGGCAATTTCATTAATCTCTTTTTCAGAAAGTCCATAGAGGATTTTCCCTTCCTCCAATGTTTGGGAGAGCCCTTCCCTATCACCCATTTGCGTATAACATTGTAATTTACCGTACCACAGATCCCAAATCACAGGCATTCCGGTAGCGGCATTTTCATAACAATATAGCGCTATTTCATAATTGTCCCGTATGTAATTGGCTCTTCCGTAAAAGAAAAGATAGATCGGATCATCGCCGGTAAAGGAAATGAGTTCATTTACCGTTTCTTCCGTTTCCTCAGGCATTCCCTGTTCCGTATAAAAGAGCAATTTATGGAATAATACGGAGCGACGGTCAAATCCGTTCTGTTCCATTTGATCTAAAAATTCCGGAAAATATTTCGGGTCACTGTGATATACACTTCCGATATGGTAAAGATTATAATAGGGATATTCATGAAGGAAAGCGTAATTATCTTCCAGATACTGGCGTGCCTGTCTATATTGTTCATTCTCCAGCATAGTTTTTGCGTTGATCAACATAGCAGTATTTCCCGAAGGATCGGTCTGATTCATCACGTCGAATAACATGTTATAGCGGACATTATTGGTCAGGGAAGTAGAAAGGTCATAAAGGAAACCCTCCCGGATTTTCAGCTCATTGTTCACGGTGTCCACGATATAATCATTGATCTTCAAACCGAAATCTTCATAAAGCCGTATTACAATATGGTGTTCCCCGTTTTCTTCGTAATAACGGACAAACCTGATATCCCCGCCGTTGTTGACTGCTTCCACGGCAAAATCCCCCAACATGAAATTATGTTCGAAAAAAGTCTTCCCGAAATCGGTATCGAAACTACTATAAACAATGGAATTATCCGAAATTGTCTCTTTAATGCGGGACTTATCAAAAGCATTGTTATAGAATGCGGGATTACCGTCAAGCACCGAATTTTCAATCTGACGTCCGAAAACCGTTACGGTAGTTTCATCCGGGAGCATATCCGCTTCAGGTTCTTTTTCCTGACGATTGGATTTACAACAGGAAAAAAAGATTATAATCGCTAAGAAAGCCAGAATTTTTTTCAGACACTGTTCCATAAAACAATAAGATTATTTATAATATACCAATAACGAAAATTGATCCCTGTTAAATATATCATGGGCGACTTCCAGAATTTCCGTGGCTTTGATTTCCCCGATCTGGTCAATAAATTCTTCGAGAGTCTCGACTTCGTCAAAGAAAAGGGCGGTCCTGCCTATGGAAAGCATTTCGTTGAGTTTGGACTCATTGGAAATCGCCAGCTGTCCCAGAAATTGCTTCTTTGCATAATGGAGCTGCATCGTTCCCAACTTATTATTTTTCAGTTTATCCAGTTCTTTAAAGGTAAGATCCACACATTGTTGCCAGGCATCGTTATCACATCCTATATAAATATTGAACAAGCCGCTATCGGAAAAAGAGGAATAACCAGCTTCAACGCTGTAAGCCAAGCCTCTTTTTTCCCTTATGGCCATATTGAGCCGGGTGTTCATTCCCTGTCCACCCAATAAATTAGTCAACAGCATAAACGCGTTCTTTTTCTCTTCCATTACCGAAAAGGAAGGCGTACCCAAAACCACGTGCGCCTGGTTGGTTTTTTTGTGTACAATTAATTTTTGGGGCTGATAGGTAAGGAAAGGCATACGCGTACGTTCATTCCCGGGCAACGGATAAGGAGCGAAATAACGGTTACAAAGACTTACCAGTTTATCCGTGGAAATCTTCCCGGCGGAAGAAAGTACTACATTTCCTGCGGTGTACTGGGTACGGATAAAATCCAGGATATCTTCTCTATTAATGGAACCCACACTTTTCTTCGTTCCCAGTATGGATCGTCCGAGAGGATGGTCCTGGTACACCAAAGCTTCAAAATCATCAAAAATAAGTTCGGAAGGCGTATCACGGTAATATTTGATCTCTTCGTAAACCACATCTTTTTCTTTCTCTATTTCCTTTTCCGGAAATGTGGCATTATAAAATATGTCCGAAAGTAATTCTATCGCCTGACTATAATCCGATGAGAGGAAAGAGGTATGGAAATAAGTTTCTTCCTTTGATGTGCTGGCATTAAGATCTCCGCCCACGTCTTCCATCCTTCGCAGTACCTGATATCCTTTTCTCTTCTTTGTCCCTTTAAAAATAGTGTGTTCCACCAAATGAGCGAGGCCACTCCGGTTCTCAACTTCGTCACGGGTTCCGGCATTGATCAGGATACCGAAATGGGAAACGGGCGAATCGACCTCTTTATGGATAAGTTTAAGGCCATTGTCAAGTAAAATGATGGGATAAGGCATTATCAGTAGATATTAAAGTATGGGAGCGGCCACGATCCCGGCTGCTTTTTGTGAGGCTCCGCCGTCACCCAGCACCTGACGTAATAAAGCATAGTCTTTCTTCATTTGCTTTATTTTCACCTCGTCATGAAGTAAAGCCTCCAGTTCCCGCGCAAGCCGGTCGGGGTTTACATCACCCTGTATGAGCTCGTTAAAAACCTGTTTATCCAGAATAAGATTCGCCAGTGAAATATAACGGATTCCTTTTACCAGTTGCAAAGCGATAAAATACGAGAGCCAGCTGGCCCGGTAACCCACCACCTGTGGAATATCCATTAAGGCGGTTTCCAGAGACACCGTACCGGAAGTGACCACAGCCGCTTTTACATTTTTAAGCATGGCATAAGTCTGGCCCGTTATCAGGGGAACGCCTTGGACAATATCTTCGTATAAAGAACGGGGTTGCCATTTTACTGCGGAAATAACGAACTGATATTGCGGGAAACGTTCCATTACCTTAACCATAATGGGAAGCATGGTTTTGATCTCCTGCCGTCGGCTACCCGGTAACAGAGCTACGATCGGACGGTCATCGAGTCCGTGCAATTTACGAAAGTTGACCACTTCATCGCTTTGCGGGTCAAAACGGACCATCTCATCCAATACGGGATTGCCGACATAATGTACCGGATAATCATACTTCGCATAGAATTCTTTTTCGAAAGGCAGAATTACCATCAGGTCATCCACATTTCTTTTGATCTTTTTTACCCTTCCTTTTTTCCAGGCCCACACACTGGGAGAAATGTAATATATGACCCTGAATTTTTTCTGTTTGGCAAATTCGGCTATTCTCAGGTTAAATCCCGGATAATCCACCAAAACCACTTTATCCGGATTATAGAGGAGAATATCTTTTTTACATACGGAGAGATTTTTCAGGACAGTCTTAAGATTGATGAAGACTTCCCAAAAGCCGATAAAGGCCAGGTCGTTATAATGTTTTACCACGTCACACCCAGCTTCTGCCATCAAATCTCCGCCCCATCCGCGAAATTCCGCCTCCGGGTCTTTTTCCTTTACAGCCTTGATAAGATTTGCGGCGTGCAGGTCTCCGGATGCTTCTCCGGCAATAATGTAGTACTTCATGAATGATCGTTTATCGTTAAACGGGTATCAACTATTTAACCAGTTTTTTATAGCGGATCCGCTTCGGACCTTCATTCCCCAGCCGCTTCTTCTTATTCTCTTCGTATTCAGTATATGTACCTTCGAAAAAGTAAACCTGCGACTCTCCTTCAAAGGCGAGTATATGAGTGCATATACGATCCAGGAACCAACGGTCGTGGGAGATGACCACGGCACAGCCGGCAAAATGGTCAAGTCCTTCTTCCAATGCCCTCAAAGTATTAATATCGATATCGTTGGTAGGCTCATCCAGTAAAAGCACATTGGCTTCCGATTTGAGTGTTAATGCCAGATGGAGACGGTTACGTTCCCCACCGGAAAGCACTCCCGCTTTTTTACTCTGGTCAGTTCCGCTGAAATTGAAACGGGAAACATACGCCCGGGAATTGGTGAGCCTGTTGCCCAGCATAATCTGTTCATTACCCTCCGAGATCACTTCCCATACTGTTTTTTCAGGATCAATATCGACATGCTGCTGGTCTACGTATCCTATTTTTACGGTCTCCCCCACTTTGAAAGTACCGCTGTCGGGTTGCTCCAATCCCATAATAAGCCGGAAAAGCGTGGTTTTACCGGCGCCGTTAGGACCTATCACCCCTACGATCCCGTTGGGAGGAAGGCTAAAATTTAGATCTTCAAATAAAATTTTGTCCCCGTAAGCTTTGGCTACATGTCCGGCTTCGATGACATTATTACCGAGGCGCGGACCGTTCGGGATAAAGATCTGAAGCGCCTCTTCCTTTTGTTTGATGTCTTCGTTTAATAATTTATCATAGGCATTTAAACGGGCTTTAGACTTGGCATGGCGGGCTTTGGGAGCCATCCTGACCCATTCCAGTTCCCGCTCGAGGGTTTTCATCCTTTTGGACTCCTGTTTTTCTTCCATGGCCAGACGATTGCTTTTCTGTTCAAGCCAGGAGCTGTAATTCCCCTGCCACGGTATTCCTTCTCCCCGGTCCAGTTCCAATATCCAGCCGGCCACATGATCTAAGAAATAACGGTCGTGGGTAACGGCGATCACCGTACCTTTATATTGTTGTAAATGCATCTCCAGCCACTGTACCGATTCCGCGTCCAGATGGTTGGTCGGCTCGTCCAGCAAAAGGATATCCGGTTCGGAAAGTAGCAGGCGGCACAAAGCCACACGTCGCCTTTCTCCTCCGGAAAGATTCTTCACAGGCGTATCCCCTTCCGGACACCGTAATGCGTCCATTGCCCTTTCCAGTTTGGAATCGAGTTCCCAGGCATCATGCTGTTCGATCAGCTCGGTCAGTTCGCCCTGCCGTTCGATCAGCTTATTCATTTCATCGTCATCCATCGGCTCCATGAACTTCATATTTACCGCTTCATATTCGGCCAGGATATCGACCACTTCCTGTACACTTTGCATTACCACCTCTTTTACGGTGAGGTTATCATCCAGCTCAGGTTCCTGGGGAAGATAACCGACACTGTATCCGGGAGAGAAAACGACTTCTCCCTGATAAGACTTATCTAATCCGGCAATAATTTTCAATAATGAAGATTTCCCGGAACCATTCAATCCCAAAACCCCGATTTTAGCGCCATAGAAAAAAGAGAGGTAAATATTCTTCAGCACCTGTTTCTGAGGCGGGTATACTTTACTTACATTGACCATCGAAAAGATGATCTTCTTATCATCAGCCATAACATTAAATTTGTGCAAAGATACGGAAAAGCACTAAAAAACATTACCTTTGCACCGTTAATCATACAAAAATGAAACGAGAAACCTTTTACACAGCGGATATGAAAATGGCGGAACTG
>CALECM010000043.1 GCA_937949745.1 uncultured Bacteroidales bacterium
TCGCCCGCACCAATTTATTGGCAAGAATTTCCACTTCTTTCAATTCATCATCGGTCACTTTTCCATAATGGGAAAAATCGAAGCGTATCCTTTCAGGTGTAACCAATGAACCGCGCTGTTCGATATGATCACCCAATACCTGCCTGAGTGCCATATGGATCAGGTGCGTGGCAGTATGGTTATTCTGGGTTTCGGTCCGGATTTTTTCATTGACGGTAGCTTTAAATACCGCAGTCAGGTTTACCGGCAGAATGGTCGTCTGGTGGACAATCAGATTATTTTCTTTGATCGTATTCTCAATAAAGATTTTTTCCGTTTCGCTAACCAGGATTCCCACATCTCCTACTTGTCCGCCCGCTTCCGCGTAAAACGGAGTCCGGTCCAGCACCAACTGGTAAAATTGCTTATTTTTTGTGGTGACCTTCCGGTATTTAACGATTTTAGATTCGCTTTCCAACGAGTGATAACCCACGAACCGGGTACCCGGATGCCCGGGTATGATCTCCACCCAATCATCCGTTGAAACGGCGGCGGCTTCCCGTGACCGTTTTTTTTGTTCGTCCAATCCTTTCTGGAATCCGGCCATATCCACCGTAAGGTCTTTTTCTTTCGCCATCAATTGAGTCAGATCGATCGGAAAACCATAGGTATCGAATAATTCGAAAGCAAAATCACCGTCGATCTCTTTCTTATCGCCCAGCCGTGCACAGTAATTTTCAAATTTGGTAACACCATGGGAAAGCGTCCGAAGGAAAGACAATTCCTCTTCCTTGATCACGTTTTCGATCAAAGACCTGTTTTTGATGAGTTCCGGATAATGCCCGCCCATCAGTGAAGTAAGGTCAGCCACCACAGTATAGATAACGGGTTCTTCAAAGCCGAGGAAAGTATATCCGTAACGGATAGCCCTGCGCAAGATCCGTCGTATGACGTAACCTGCTCCGGTATTGGAAGGCAACTGGCCGTCCGCGATCGCAAAACCCACCGCACGTAAATGGTCTGCTATCACACGCATGGCAATATCCACATTTTCATCCTCTCCGTATTTTTTTCCTGCAAGGAAAGAAATTTTTTCGATCAGTGAAGTAAATATATCCGTATCGTATGTGGAAGTTTTACCCTGGACCGCCATACAAAGCCTTTCGAAGCCCATTCCGGTATCCACATGTTTTTCAGCCAATGGCACCAATTCTCCCGATGCCATCCTGTTGAACTGGATGAAAACCAGGTTCCACAATTCTACTACAAGAGGGTGGTCTTTATTGACTAACGAAGCACCGTCGGTCTCTGCACGTTCGTCTTCCGGCCGCAGATCGATATGGATCTCCGAGCAGGGTCCACACGGACCGGTATCTCCCATTTCCCAGAAGTTATCTTTTTTATTCCCGAATAATATCCTTGATTCGGGTAAATATTTTTTCCAGTATTCCCTGGATTCCAGATCTGCTTCAACTTTATCTTCTTCACTGCCTTCGTATACCGTAGTATAAAACCTTTCCGGATCCAGTTTTAGGACCTTCGTCAGGAATTCCCACGCATAATCGATAGCTTCTTTCTTAAAGTAATCACCGAAAGACCAGTTCCCCAGCATTTCAAACATCGTATGGTGGTATGTATCCCGGCCCACTTCCTCAAGGTCGTTATGTTTTCCCGAAACTCTTAAGCATTTTTGAGAGTCGGCCACCCGTTTATATTGCGTTTGTGCGTTGCCCAAAAATATTTCCTTGAACTGGTTCATTCCCGCGTTCGTAAACATCAGGGTAGGGTCATTCTTAATTACCATCGGGGCCGAAGGTACTATGGCATGCCCCTTAGATTCAAAGAAAAAGAGAAAAGCTGCACGTATATTATTACTATTCATAAAGTTACCGTTATTAATGAAACATTTTGCAAAAATAAGAAAAATGTAGATAATTTACTATTTTTGCATCCTGTTTTTAATTATCTTTATTCCATGAAAAGATTCACCCTGATTTTATTTGCCTTGTCGATTTTCAGTTCCTGCTTTTGCCAGGATACCGTAAGAACTTACTGGAGCAACCAACAATTAATGTCGGAAGGCTTGAAAAAAGAGAATAAAGAAGAAGGCCTCTGGACTTTTTATTACCGGAACGGTGCAAAATGGAGCGAGGGACATTACCGGAACGGGGAAAAAACCGGCGTATGGAAAGTGTGGTATGATAACGGGAAAATCTGGCAGGAATATGAGACACCGGAAGGCTCGTTTACAAGCTGGTTCCAGAACGGACAGATTGAATCACAGGGGAAACTGGCAAACGGGAAAAAGAACGGCGACTGGGTTTTCTACCATGAGAATGGGAAAATATTTAAAAACAACCAGTATGTTAACGACAGCGTTCACGGATATGTAAAAGAATACTTCAATAACGGGAAAATCCATTTTGAAGGATATTATGATAACGGCGCCTTACACGGATATGCACGATGGTTTACCAGGGAAGGATTTCCCGACATGGAAGGGAAATCGGTCCGTAATTTGCAGGACAGCACCTGGACATTTTATCATGAAGACGGCACTTTGGGCAGCCGGGGAAACTTTATAAACGGTTTGCAGGAAGGAGAATGGAAATACTTTTACAATGACGGCAAACTATGGAGGAAAGGATATTTTGAGAAAGGGAAACGTACCGGTATCTGGGAAGCCTGGTACGAATCGGGAGCCCTTAACCGGCGGGGACCGTTTAAAAATGATAAAGAAGAAGGCACCTGGACGCAATGGTATGAAAACGGAAACGTGGAGCACACCGGTGATTTCAGGGACGGGAATATGTCGGGAGAATGGAAGGGATACTATGAAGACGGGAAACTCAGTTACAAGATCGAGTATAAAAACGGGGAACGCCACGGCAAATATCAGTTTTGGTTTCCCAACGGCCGCAAACGTTCGGAAGGTAAATACGCCAACGGCAAAAAGGAAGGGAAATGGAACGAATACGCGTCCAACGGCCAGCTTTTCGAGACCGGGAGCTACCACAATGACATGAAGAACGGGAAATGGACATTTTACGACCAACGGGGAAGTATGATGCGCCAGCAGAACTTTACCGACGATGTAGCGACCGGCGTTTTTACCGAATATTATCCGAACGGAAAAAAACAGATGGAAGGACAGTATAAGAACCGGCTTAAACACGGGAAATGGTCTTACTGGAATCCGGCCGGCAAACTGGTTTACAGTGTGGAATTCGACCACGACCGCCAGGTTAAGATCCATGTCAATACCGATCCTTCGGTAAGGAAACCTTTTTAGGACAGTTTCTGTTTAACGGAGAATAATACATGAAGAAAAAAATTTCAATCAGGGAATTTATGGATAAACTAAAAATTACAGCAGGTGATCTTTCGATCAGAATATTCCATTTTAACTTCATCCAGGTTAACACCTATGTTTTATATGATGAGACCAAAGAAGCGGTGATCATTGATCCGGGCAACCTTTCCGGAGAAGAGAACCGGATATTGTCGGATTTTATTAAAAACGAAGTATTGTCCGTTAA
The DNA here is from genome assembly GCA_937949745.1 of uncultured Bacteroidales bacterium. Lineage (GTDB taxonomy): Bacteria > Bacteroidota > Bacteroidia > Bacteroidales > WCHB1-69 > JAGVVH01. The sequence goes on from CALECM010000043.1 coordinate 3,519, forward strand.
ATATTTGATCAATACCCATCCCCATATCGACCATATTTTCGGCAACGAATACGGCAAAAAAACGTTTAATGCCTCCCTGCTGATGCATAAAGCCGGTATACCCATTTATGAAAAGGCCGATGAATATTGTTCTTCCTATCCGTTTCAAAGGCCGGTATTCCCGGCACCGGACCAATATATCGAAGCAGGCGATAAAATCACTTTCGGAAACCAGGAACTAAGGGTTCTTTACACACCCGGACATTGCGACGGAAGCGTATCGTTATGGGACCCCCGACATGACCTGGTTTTTACCGGCGACGTGCTTTTCGAAGAAAGTATAGGACGGACGGATCTTCCGACGGGAGACCTGGATCTGCTGATAAAAGGGATCCGGGAAAACCTCTTTACCCTGGCGGATCATACGATCGTGTATCCCGGACACGGAGACAGCACGACTATCGGCAAAGAAAAAACTGATAATCCCTATTTATAAACTATGAGAAATAAAGAAGAATTTGAAGAACTGGAATCGGGATACGAAAGACGTGACCTCTATAATCAGGAAAGCTTGGATATTTTATCCGAAAGCTACCTCAACATGATACGGGTTACCAAAGAAGACCCGGAAAGGGAAGGACTGCTCAAAACGCCGAGAAGGGCCGCCAAAGCTTTTCAATTCCTAACCCACGGCTATAACCTTGATCCCCGTGAAATATTAAAGACCGCGCTTTTTCATGAAGATTACAAACAGATCGTGGTAGTGAAAGATATCGAGATTTATTCGATGTGTGAACACCACCTGCTACCGTTTTTCGGCAAAGCTCACGTAGGTTATATTCCCAACGGCACCATCGTGGGATTAAGCAAAATTCCCAGAATCGTGGACGCTTACGCGAGAAGGTTGCAATTACAGGAAAGACTGACCACCCAGATTAAAGATTGTTTGCATGATGTACTGAAACCGATCGGGGTCGCCGTGGTGATCGAAGCCCAGCACTTATGCATGTCAATGAGAGGGATCCAGAAACAGAATTCCGTGACCACCACATCCGAATTTACCGGAGCGTTCCTTAAAAACGAAAATACAAGGCAGGAATTTATGCACCTGATCGGAGCCAGATTACACTAACGACTTATTATGGAAGCAGGATTTCTTTATATAAAATCGAATTGTTCACCGGCATCGTAAAGTAAGAAGGAATTTTTCATATTGAATGTCAATATTTTATCTTTAACAGCAAGAAAAATAGCAAAAAAGTATAAATGATAAAGGAAAAAATACTATTTTTGCACTCCTAAAACGAAAGGATGTTTCAGTAGCTCAGCCGGTAGAGCACATCCCTTTTAAGGATGGGGTCCTGGGTTCGAATCCCAGCTGGAACACAGAAGAAAGCCAATGATCAGAGATTGTTGGCTTTTTTAATAAATTTAGAATTTAACCATAAAGAAGCCTGGGTATAGGTTGATTGATATTTTAATATTCCGATCATGTATACAACACAAAAACAGATTAAAAGACTAAAGATTTTAAATATTTTAGCTTGGACGATGATATTAATCTCGATTATCGGAATCTTTTTGGAGAATTACCATAACTTAATTAGTTTTGAAACATTGGGTGATTTTTTGAATTACATCATTCTTATGGGTATCGGAATCTTCGCATTAGTTTCTTCCAATAAACGCCTCCAAAAAATCAAAGATATTGAATTCAGCTTAAATGACGAAGAGTTTATATATAAACACCGTAGTAATGAATTTATATTTAATTCAAGCCAGCCGGCAAAATATATCAAGAAAACATTGAAGCATATTGAAATCCTTACCCTGGATGATCAGTTAATTCTAATCCCGCTTCAGGATTTCCGATTAGATTATAAAGAATTGAAATCCATTGAAAGTCATATCAATTCCATCAATAAATTTTTCCAATAAACCACAAAGGTATGAATATTCATAGACGGATCAGACACCTTAATATTCAATAGTTGATTTGATAAAAAACGATTGGACCATTTTATAACCATAATGACATTTACCCAGCCGATTGAATTTGCTGTCCTGCGGGGAAAACTCGAGGCAGAGGGAATTGAATGTAGAATATTGGACGAACTGACCGTACAAGTGAATCCATTTTATTCTAACGCCATTGGTGGAATAAAACTTCAAATAAGGGAAAGTGATATTCAAAAAGCTATTGAAATTCTAAAAGACGGTGGTTACATTAAAGACAAAGATTTGCAATCATTACCAAAAAATCTGAGCAAATTTGACAAGGCAACTTCAGAAGTACCTTTTCTTAAAAATTTACGGGTGGAGTTACGACTGATGATCATTATTGCTTTTGTTCTCTTGTTTCTTGGAGGTATCCTTTACCTTACATCTTTAATTTCCAACTTGAACGATTAATAAAATAGAGATTTTGATAAGCAAGAAATCAAATATAGAATGCCCGAATTGCGGATCAAGCGAAGTTTCAAAACCCAAACTTTCGGAACAAGCATTTGCAATTTCAATCCTGCTCTTAGGTTTTCCTTTACCATTTATCAGTAAGACCTATCATTGCTTTGATTGTGGGCAAGACTTCAAAGAAAAACAACAGACCAGTAAATAACATAGTATTATTAAATCGATAATGGTATCAATTTACCAAAATGAAGAGTAATGATGATCAACTGAATATTAAAAGGATTATTTATGAAAAAGTTAACATTGATATTATTTTTATTCTCAAAATTTTGTTTTGGACAAAATCAAGATCTTATATTTACCACAAGATATTATGATGGTGTGGATAAATGGGTTGCTTTTAATAAAATAAACGATGATTCAAATTATACTGTTGGATTTCTTTATATTGATGAGGAAGCCGGTTTTACTTTCGATTATGAATCACCTTTTATCATAAGAAATAATAAATTAGAAAAATTACCAAAAATAATGGACGGTAGTATAAAATATAGATTAACAGAAAAAACAGCACCAATAGCGATACTGTCTGAGGAACAGATAAAACAATTGGATTTGCCTAAAGAACCAGATTGGTTGAAATACTATAAAATAAACGAAAATGAGAACTCCTATCTTGTAAAAATTGGATATCTATACAATAAAGTTGGGGCAAGCCATAACGCAATAGGACCGTTATTAAAAGTGTATGAGAAAGAACCACATTTTCAAGGACTCGAATTTGAACTTGCATACGCATATAATGCTACGAAAAATTTTGATGAAGCAATTTCTGTTTTAAATAAAGCCATCAAAAATGAGCCTAAAAATTCTTTGTATTATAGGGAATTAGGGTTTGCTCTTAAAAATCAAAATAAATTAGATGATGCCGAAAAAACCTATTTGAAAGGAATTAAATTATCCAAAGATAAATCACAAAAAGCAGAAATGGCAATTAATATGGCTCAAAGTTACTTTATTGCCAAAAACAAACAAAAATTTGATGAATGGGCAAAGTTGACAAAGAAATATTCAGAAAAAAGTTCTCGATTTTGTCAATATATAGATTATCTTGAGGAAAATTGGAGTATACAATAATTAAATTAATATATGTAACAAAGGCTATTCTTTTGGATTATTGTTAATGTTGACCATCTAAATAACATAAGACTTCTCAATCACGATTGTGGCAAGTCATTTTGAAATATATTGAAAGATTATGTATCCATAAATATCTTCTTAATTCGGCAAAGCGAAAGAGATATTAAAGTTCCAGCCGTAGTATTTAAAATTCTCAAAACTGACAAATACACCCAAATTAACAAACATGAGGATATTATTCAGAGAGTAGCCTATCTCGATAAAATCCTTTACATACGGTGTTTTAAGATAGGAAAGATAAAGACTTTCGGTCATCAGGGTTTTGTTGAGGAAAGGAATATATTTCAGCAATAAGTAGAGACTCTCGTATTTGAAGAAACCGGATAACATCCACTGATTGGTCGACGCCTGGTAAACCCTGATGGAATGGTAGGTATCGGAAAAAACACCCAGCATTTCCGTAAAGCCGGAAACCCTGAAATGGCGGAACTCGGAAAAATGCATGCGGCTGTTGTTCGGAAACCATCCCGCGTAAAGGTGGTAGCTGTATGAACGAAGGATATTCCTGGAAATCTTCTGGGTAACGGAAAATTCCAGGTAATCGAAGTCGGTATTACTTCCCGCTATATGGGGAATCCCCTTTCTCCATAAAAAAGTAAAAGTAGGAAAATTGGAATGAAGCGGGATTTTGTTACGGTCCAGATAACGGTAATAGCGTTTCGGGGTATAACTCAATTCCACATCCAATAAAGCTCCCCTTCCATTGTCAAGTAATCCCGGATTTTGTTCGATATATCGGTTTCCTGGAATATTCGGCTGGTATTCCCTGGATTTGCGGTAAAAGAATGAATAATTACTGTTATTGGATAAGGCTCCCCGCCATTCGTAAGAAAAAGAAACCCGGGTATCAAATCCGTTAAAAGGTTCGATATGATGAACTAACTGAAGATAAGCATGGTCATAGACATGAACATAGTTCCTTCTGAAGAAAAGGGTGGACAAGAGATTTACATAAGGATGGATTCCACCGTGCGTATTGAAATCCCGACTATCCTTCCCTCCGGATAAGAATATCGACGCTCTTTTTTCGGGATAATATTCATAACCGGTTTCGGCCCTGAAAACGAACGCCTTTCTCTTAAAGGCTCCTCCCAGGATTAACGAATTATACCAAATCGTGCTGTCTTTAAATTTCCAGTTCAGGCGGCCGCCCAATTTTAATTTAATACCGTCCACCGGATTGAAAGTCAGGATTTCCTGTATACCCTTAAAACCATATTGCAAACGATTATTCCCGGCGACAAGCAAGGTATCAATATTCCGTAATGCGGACAATTTATTTTTCCTGACGGTATCCGCTTCTTTCAGTGCATAACTATGCTTTTCCTTTTCCGTTAGCGGAACCCGGCGATGTTCGTTCCAATAAACAGAATCCCGCGTGTAAGCGTCCCGATCAACCGTTATATTATAATTCCTTCTTTTTATTTCCAGCTCATCAGCTTTTTTTTCCGTACCGGAATTACTTTTCCTATCTTCTTTCTCCTTCGATTCCAGCAACGAAATAAGTTTTAGGACATCACGGTTGTTTAATTGTTCTTTTGTATAAATATCCTCGATCTTCCGGTCCAGTTTTTGTGATTTTACGGATTGCGAAACTGATTTTTCCCGCATTTCTTCGATTGTTTTTTTAACTTCGGTATTTTCACGTAAAAGGTAATTTCCGTATTGTATGGACGAAGACTGTTTTATATTGGCCTTGAAGCCAAGCATTCCGACGGTTTGATCCAGATAGGAAGTAAAAGGGACCCAGATATTTTCCTCCAGTTCCCCGAAATTCTGTTTAATCGTAAAATTCATCGAAACAATACTGAGATCCATGCCGGCTGATAGGCTGAAATAATGAACATGCCATGTCGAATCCACGATATCCAGATATCCGGTAAAGGCATAAGGATTATTATTTTTAGGGATAACCTGTATATGATAAATACGTTTTCCGTATTTATCATAGGAACTATTTTCCAGCCGGAAACGATAAACAGCCAAAGCTTCCGGGGAGAGCGGAGAAACAAAACCGCCCGTACGGGCATATATGTTCATTAAATTAAAACGATCCAGGTCCCCTGTCTCAATCTCTTCAGGAAAAGTGGTCCTTACCGAAAGTACCCGTTGTCGCAATGAATCTTCCGAATAACGGACTTCGCTGATACTTTCCCGGGTATAGATATCTCCCGGATTCAAAGATTTGTCTCCGGATTTTTCGATCTGCTTAGCCAAAAATTCAGGTATTTCCTGTATTTCCAAAGTTGCTTTACTATAAACTTCGGCTTGATAAAAATCGAATTGCCTGCGGTGATAAGGTGCCTTGGCTATTGCTTTGCGCATAATCGCATAAGCGGGATCTTCTTTCCCCGCTTTTACTTCTACCTCCCTTAAAGTAAAATTCTTTGCGGTAAGACGGAAGGTAAGCATCCGGGATTGAGAAATATCCACTACCTGCGTCAGGTTTTCATAATTCACCTGTCCCACGTGAAAAGTATATACGCCCGGTTTTAAATGGAAAGAGAATTCTCCGGATTCGTTCGTGGCATAAGCGCTTTTCGTCTCTTCCACGTAAACTGAGGCATACAGGACCGCCCGGTTTTCAGTATCAACTACCTTTCCTTTAACCAAAATTCCACCACCATCAACACCGGGTGTTTGCGCATAAATCAAAGACGTATACAGATATAATACCAGTAAAATTATATAAGGCCGCCTGAATGCCATTTTTTGGGCGCAAATTTAAAAAATTTATCTCTATAATATATTGTTAAAAAAATGAAAATTATTCTCCGGCAATTGGAAATGAATTAATGTGGAATATTCTTTATATCCTCCCTGAATAAAATATAAATTAGGATATAAATCTTACATACGCTTTCATAGTAATAAGATAAAGCCGAACATTTTATCATAAAAATTGTTATCAGATTTACAATAAATAATTATAATTTAAAAAAGATTAACTTATGGAAAAAATTAGATTCAAGAACTTCAAGGGTAGAGTATCATGGGGAAGTATCATCGGAGGTGTAATCACCGTATTGGCAATATCTATCCTGTTAGCTGTTTTAGGCGCAAGTATCGGATTCTTCACATTCGATCCCCTATCCAGTAAACCTGCTTCCGGAATTGGGACCGCTACAGGTATTATGACTATTATTTCGTTGTTGATCAGTTTCGCCGCCGGTGGTTTTGTAGCC
>CALECM010000044.1 GCA_937949745.1 uncultured Bacteroidales bacterium
ACCGTTACCGGAGGAAGCGCTCCGTATAAATATATCCTGAACGGGGAAGAAAAAATTCCTGAAAACGGAGTTATCAAAAACCTTAAACCGGGCGTATATGTACTGGATGTGATAGATGATGACGAATGCCTGATCAGTAGCGGAGGAATCATGATTGAAGCAGGTAACGGAGGACTCGATGTTGCCGTAAGTGACGTATCCGAAACCATATGCGGCGAAAGAAACGGTGCTTTTACTTTAACCGTGAACGGGATCGCTCCTTTCCAATACCAGATCGACGGTGGCGTGGTGAAGACCACAAACAGCAATATCATAAAAATCGACAACCTGACGGCAGGAAGCCATATCTGGAAAGTGACCGATTCTACAGGTTGTTATGCCCAGGACCGGCAAATCATTAACAATACAGGATCAAATACCCTCGCTTTTACAGCTGAAGGAACCAATGCCCAGTGCGAAGGAACAACCGGAGGAACGATCACCATTACGGTAACGGGAGGAACTCCATCCTATAAATATAGCCTGGATAATGGAAGAAACTGGGAAAATTTCGCTGTAAATGCCACCACGATTACCATACCTGAAATAGCGCAGGGAAGTTATGATATCATAGTGATGGATGCCGACAATTGTACGTATGAATACAGAAATCTGATGATCAAAAGTGATTATACAGGTAATATCATAGCGGGGACGATCAAAATAAACAGTCAGCCCGGTTGCGATGAACCTACGGGAAGTATCGAATTAAGCGTAACGGGCGGAAGCGGAAGCTATCAATATGTACTTAACGATAGTACGGTATACAGAAATTTCCCGGCCGACGGCATCATCAGGAACCTGGGTGCGGGAACTTACCGGGTTACCGTACGCGACTCCGTGGCACCGGCTTGCGGGAATGCAGTCAGTGAAGCCATTACGCTGAAGGCGCTGGACAGCGACATGAATATCAATATTACCATCAATAATGCGACTGCCTGCGGAGAAGAAGACGGTTCATTGGAAGTAACCGTTACCGGAGGAAGCGCTCCGTATAAATATATCCTGAACGGGGAAGAAAAAACTCCCGTTGCAGGAATAATCGACCAGCTTAAACCGGGCGTATATGTACTGGATGTGATAGATGACGATCAATGCCTGATCAGTAGCGGAGAAATCATGATCGAAGCAGGTAACGGAGGACTCGATGTTGCCGTAAGCGACGTATCCGAAACCATATGCGGCGAAAGAAACGGTACTTTTACGTTAACCGTCAACGGAACCGCTCCTTTCCAATACCAGATCGACGGTGGCGTGGTGAAGACTACAAACAGCCACATCATAAAAATTGACAACCTGACGGCAGGAAGCCATACCTGGAAAGTAACCGATTCCACAGGTTGCTATGCACAGGACCGGCAAATCATTAACAATACAGGAAGTAATAACCTGGCTTTTACGGCTAAAGGAACCGATGCCCAGTGCGAAGGAACTACCGGAGGGACGATAACCATTACGGTAACGGGAGGAACTCCATCCTATAAATATAGTCTGGATAACGGACAAAATTGGGAAAATTTCGCTGTAAATGCAACTACGGTCACTATACCTGAAATAGCGCAGGGAAGTTATGATATCATAGTGATGGATGCCGATAATTGCACATACGAATACCGGAACCTGGTGATTAAAAGTGACTATACCGGTAGTATCATGACCGGAACAATTAAAGTGAAGGATCAGCCTGAGTGCGGTGAATTTACGGGAAGTATCGAATTGGCCGTAACAGGCGGCAGCGGGAAGTACGAATATGTGCTCAACGACAGTACTGTATACAGAAGTTTCCCGGCTGACGGCATTATCAGGAACCTGGGTGCGGGAACCTACCGGGTGACCATACGTGATTCTGTCGCTCCGGCTTGCGGAAGCGCTATTAGTGAGGCAATTACTTTGCAATCGCTCAATAGCGATATGCACCTGGATATTACGACTGAAAATGCTTCCGAATGTGGAGTTGAAGATGGCTCTTTAACCGTATATGTTACAGGAGGAAAAGAACCGTATAAATATATTCTCAACGGGGAAGAAAAGACACCTGTTGCAGGAGTGATCGACAATCTTAAACCGGGACTATATGTATTGGATGTGATAGATGACGACGACTGTGTTGCCAGCAGCGGGGAATTCATCATTCATGCGAATAACGGAGGATTAAATGCCTATGTAGATAATGTTGTCCATACCGAATGCGGTGAAACCTCGGGTTCATTTACCCTACATGTCGACGGAACTCCTCCCTACCAATACCAGATTGACGGCGGCGTAATGAGAATAGCTACCGGCAATACTATCATCATCAATAACCTTTCCGCAGGAAATCATTCATGGAGAATTATTGACGCAACAGGATGTTATGCAACAGACCGGCAAATTATCAATAATATCGGAGATAATACCCTGTCTTTTACCGCTACGGTTACGAACATACAATGTGACGGAACACCCGGAAGCATCACGCTTCACGTTAACGGCGGAGTCCCGGATTTCAAATATTGCATTGACGGGCGGAATTGGATAGATTTTCCGGCAGGTGAGGATACTTTTACCATAACCGGTGTCGCACAGGGCAGCTACAGCATAATCGTTAAAGACGCTGAAGACTGTACTTTTGAAGATACTAAAATCGTAGTGGAACAGGAAAGAAAAATCACCTCTCCCGTTGCCACGACACCCCAAACTTTCTGCGATGGCGCTACTGTGGCAAATCTGGAAGCCAACGGTATTAATATAAAATGGTACCTCACACCTAACGGCGGTATCGCTTTGGATCCGGCTACGGCATTAATTGACGGAACGGTTTATTATGCTACCCAAAGTACCGGTGTTTGCGAAAGTGCGACAAGAACCGCTGTTAAAGTATTCATCGATGACAATGTGGTGGTAGACGCGCCGCGTATAACCAGTCCGCAAAATTTCTGCGGATCCGCTACAATCGCGGATATCCTGCTACCGAATGCTTATGATAATATTATATGGTATGACGCTCCGATGTACGGAAACCAATTACCTTTGACAACACCTTTGGTAAACGGAAATTCCTACTACGCCGCTAAAAGCGCAGGCGGTAGTTGTATCAGTATATTACGGACCGAAGTAGAAATAACCATTACCGATGTATTACCATCCGCTCCCGTTATCACCAGTCCTCAACATTTTTGTCCTGGAGCAACCATAGCAAATATCGCGGTTCCCAATACCCACATTATTTGGTATACTGCTGCTTCCGGAGGTAATCCGCTTCCGGCAGGAACCGTACTGGTTGAAGGTACTTATTATGCCGCGCAGAGAACTGGTGAATGCGAAAGCGACACCAGGACTCCGGTATCTATTATATTGGATGCGCCCCCCGCTCCTATTGCACCTCCGAATCAGGCGGTTTGTAACCAAAACAACACTTTGGCGGATCTTATGATCACAGGTGGGGGTATCGTATGGTATGCATCGGAAACCAGCACTACGCCTCTTCCGTTAAACACTCCTCTGGCAGAGAATACAACCTATTATGCCGCCCAAACTTCGGCAGGTTGTTCAGGAGCGCGGACGGCTGTGACCATAACATTTAATTGCCATACCGTAATGGGCACCGTTTTCCCGTTTGTCAACGAAAGTGATCCGGATTTTAACAATCTGTTCCCGGTAACCGTAAAATTATACAATGTTCCCCCGGCAGACGGAGGTGATCCTATTGACTATCTCCTGAGCAGCATACCTGTACATACTGTCCGTGCCAAAAATTACGACGGGACAATATTCGTACCCGGAACGCCCAAAAATCCGGGCAGCATCAATGTGCAGACCAATCCCGGATTACCGATAGACTGGACTCAAATCGGTAAAACACAGGGAGCAGTGGACAACACTCCTCTTACGGGATTAGGTGATCTCCCGAACTCTCCTATCGGTTTATATGTGTTCGAAAATGTTGCGGAAGGAGATTATATCATCGAGATCAGGCGTAAGGGATTCATTGTAAGATGGGGTAAAATTACCATCAACAGCGACGGTTCCCTTGGACACAGGGAAATATTACCCGGAGACGTGGATGATAACCACGAAGTAAACTTATTTGACGTATCTAAACTTAATACGAAATCTTCGATGATCGGTACCGAGCAGGATAATCCGAAATACGATCCCGGATTTGATTTTAACGGAGACGGAATCATTGATTTTCTCCGCGATAATTCAATCATCATGTCCAATATAGGAGCCAGTATCGAAATCTATCAGGAAACCATGGATTGGTTGCAACTCTATTAAGAAACAGTAAAGCTAAAAATATACGATGATGAAAATAAAATATTTTAGATTATCTATGGTAAAAGGAATAAGCCTCGTATTAATAGGGGTTTTATTCCACCTGGTTCCCTTCGTTGCGACAGCACAAACCATTTATTACGGTGCCCAGGGCGAAGTTATAGGAAGCTCTGATTCCCGTATGGCGGTGACTATCATCGAAACGGAAAACCACGTAACTCTGCAGGTCATGGCGATCGGTGAGATCCTGGCAGACGGATACGGATTTGAGCTGGTTTACCAGCCTGACGCATTGGTTCTAACGGATCATACCTTTGCCCGTGATATACCTATCGGCCTTAATCCTTCCGACTTAGGATCGCCGGTAATACAGATGGACAGTGCTTTTTTAGCAACCAATCCCACTTTCTCCACACAGGTTATGAACCATAAAATCATTCCGGCCGGACCGGCTGCAGGAATGAGGTCATTAAATACGGCTATCGGAACATCCAATACCTCTTCCTCAAGAGTAATCCGGGTACCGGCAGGAAAAATGATCCCCGTTTATTCCGTTTTCTTCCGGAAAAAAATTACTGGAGAACCGTTAAAAACTTCGGATATTGGTTATCATAATAACCAGAACATTCCAAGATCTTTTTCTTCATGGAGTTATCGGGGAGTTTTCGTAACTTTCGCACCGGGGGGAGCTTCTGAAAAATACTATCACAACCAGGACCTTTTTTCATATCGTTCCCCGTCTTCTGTTACGACTCTTTTGCCTGCGACAATCGGATCCGATACGGTGGACCTTAAGGGGAATATTACCAGGGGAACATTTTCCCCGGCTTCCGATATAGTGGTAAGCGGACGTAATTCCGCAACCCAAACAGGGAAGCTGGATTTTGACTCTGTCGCGTATCGTGGCTTTATATACAGTAAAGAAGATGTGAACATGACCGTAAAAGGGATCTCCGATCAACTCAATATTAACGATACGGATTATAATTTCCCGAGCAGTCCGGAAATCTCAGCCGGTATTTTTGACCGTGCCGGTAAAACATTTTATATTGTATGGAACGCGAACACAACTCCGGACAGGACATCCGATTATGTGGAAACCATAAGAAATCTTGAAGATAGTACCCGGTATTATGCCTGGTCGGTTATGCAATATGCGTTTCAAACCTCTGATCCTTACATCCTGGTCGGGGATAAAACTGAATTTACTACCAAGGCCGCCTGTCAACAGCCGGCACAACCTATAGCCATAAGCGAACAGGTGTTTTGTGAAAACGCTCTGGTCAGTGATCTGGTCGCTTTTGTAGGACCCAACAGCAGCCTGCTATGGTATAATTCACTCAATGTATTGCTTGATCCGTCCACACCTTTGGTTGATGGGCAGACTTATTACGCAAAGGCCGTTGAGGACGGGTGCGAAAGTAATGCCACGGCGGTTACGGTGCACCTGGAAAGCGGTCTGTCCGCTCCCTTCGCCTCAAGTCCGCAATTATTTTGCGAAGGATCACAAGTATCAGACTTAATGGCTATCGGTACGGCAATAAGATGGTATGATGCACCGGTTAACGGCAACTTATTGGCTGAAAACGAAATCTTAATAGACGGTCGTATTTATTACGCAGCGCAACATTCGGCAATATGTGAAAGTCAGAACCGTACGGCGGTAAAAGTCATCATTACCGATGAATATGAGATACCCGCCCCCGATATCGCTTCACCGCAAACGCTCTGCCATAATGCTACGCTTGCGGATATAGGCACTGACGGAAGCAACATCGCATGGTATGACGAAATCGGTACGGCTTTACCTCCGAATACTTTTGTGGTCAACGGTACGACCTATTATGCCGCTACCCGCGCCGGTACCTGCGAAAGTACGGAAAGGACCGCTGTGTTAATATATATATCCGATAACATTAATGCACCGGTAATTACATCTCCACAAGTATTCTGTCAAGGAGCCATGTTGAGCAATATAGTGGTTCCCAACAACCAGATTATATGGTATGCGACACCTACAGGAAACACGCCGCTATCTCATGCCACTTTATTGGCGCCGGTAACATATTATGCGGCCCAACGGGCAGGCGTATGTGAAAGTACGACACGCACACCCGTTCAGATCCAATTCGGCACTCCGGAAGGACCTGTGGCCCCTTCTCCCCAAAGTTTCTGCGGAGAAAATATTACTCTTGCCGATTTGCATATCACCGGAAGCGGGATCACCTGGTATGATGCCCCGACAAATGGCAATATACTTTCTTCTTCTACGGCATTGACTACGATACCGACCATATATTATGCGGTAAACCGTACCGGAGATTGTGAAAGTAAACGTACGGCTATCGAAGCCCATTACAATATACCTCCCGGTTCACCTGTTGTGACGGACGATATTTATGCCTGCGAGGATGCGTTAACCTTTGATTTAACCCAGGTCGTGACGGAAGAACCGAATTTAAATTACATTTATTATAGTGACATGGGAATTACTGAAATAACCCATCCCGAATCACTATCGCTTCCGGCACAATATACCGTATATTATGTAAAAGCCGTAAATCCGGTTACCGGTTGTACCAGCGGACTTACTCCAATCAATGTATATCTGAGCACGCCTCCTGTGGTAGGAGTAATACCTGCCGGAGCATACACCATTGTAGGTTCTTCCGTTACCGTGATCATTACGGATAATAATACCAATATGAATCCAGGGGCCAAAACTATTCTCGTCAGAGATCCGGCTATTGTGGATGCAGTTCTGGTAAATTATGAATTACGGGTGACCGGAAAACGGGTTGGCAACACTGAGATCGTTTACACTTCCGTTAATGAACACGGTTGTGAGACCGTAGTTGTCATTCCCGCGCAGGTAGGAGGGCTACCTACCGGTATTATAACAGGAAAAGATATTGTAAAATGTAATGTTCCGGGCGGCGGAGATACGGAATTGGTGCAATTATCCTACATTATGGGCGGCGAGGCACCCTGGACCGTGACCATCAGTGACGACATGGGAACTTTCTCCATAGATACCGTCATCACTTCACTGGAATTATTACCGGTAAATATTGCTGTGGAAATCCCCGAAAATTTATCCCGGGTACCTCAATATACCACTTACACAATTTCTAATATTGTCGACGCGACCGGTGCAAGCAAACAAACCCATTACGGGGCTGTAAGGATCGGAACAAATCCGACACCGCAGATCTTTACCGTAGCCAATAAGGAACAGATCGTATGTGCGGGTGAAACTACCCTGCCTGTTTCTTTCGACGGAGTAGCGACATTATACAGATGGAGCGTGGACCGGAATATCGGTCTGACCAATTATTCCAGCGATGTAATTCCTTCTTTTACGGCAGTGAATGAGAACTCACAACCGGTAACGGCGCATATCGTAATAACTCCGGAATATTGGTATAATGGGGTAGTTTGTATCGGCAATACCGACACGGCAACCGTAACGGTGTATCCTACTCTTACCGCAGATTTTAGTGTACACGTAAGCGGACCCGGCACGATCCAGTTTATGGATGAGTCTTCGGATAATGCTATAAGCTGGAGCTGGAACTTCGGTGACGGATCTCCCGCAAGTCATGTGCAAAATCCCGAACATACCTACGGTTTATCCGGAACATATCTGGTTACCCTGAAAGTTACTTCCGCCGACGGTTGTGAAGTAGTGGTAAGCCGCCCGATCGCGATCAGCACGGTTACCGATCTGGAAGCCAGGTTCAGCATCAATGAAAATGTACAATGTCTTGCGGAAAATGAATTCATCTTCCGCGATTTAAGCCGTATTACCACATCTGGCTATGCCATAAGTTCATGGTACTGGGATTTTGACGACGGGACTACGGCCACCACGCAACATCCGATCCATACTTATACGCAACCGGGAACTTACAACGTAACACTATGGGTTACCGAAACCCCCGGCGGCACGCAATCCAATATTACCCAGACCGTAAAAGTACTGGACAAACCCCGTATTACGGACAGGCCTGTTAATGCAGTATGTGAAGGTGATTATTTACAGGTGATGATACCGGATATTACTTGGAACGGTAATGCGCCGGTTGAAGGGACCTGGTTACTCGAGGGTTTCGTCTTTAATCCCGTTACACAGCCGATAAGGATATCAGATAACGGTAAATTACTGCAATATAGTCTCAATACCCTTTGCGGCGTAAGTATTAGTAATGGTGAATATATTACCGTGAATGCCAAACCGGTAATGGGTAACATCTCCAATGTTATCTATTGCGCGGATGAAAAAGTTCCTGCTCAATCGCTGGGCGATGAACCGGGAATTACTTATTATTGGGTACAAAGCGGCGACAATATCGGTTTACCGGTATCTTCGGGAACAGATTCTATTCCTGCTTTTACCACAGTAAACAATACTTCTAATCCGTTAACTGCTTTTATTGACGTAACGCCCGTCAGCGGAACCTGTCAGGGAAATACTGTTCGTTTCAACATCACGGTATATCCTAAACTGGTCATGACCAGCGCCAGGGATATGGGACAGATGTGTTCCAATACGAATTTCAATTATACGGCTACAAGCAACCTGCCCAACACCGGTTTCACCTGGTTCAGGCCGGGAGTCGGAGGTATAAACAATGGAAATGAAAATCACGGAACCGGCGCGAATATCACCGAATTATTACAAAATAGCACCGATTCGACGATTAAAGTAAAATATATTATTGAGTTGACGGACGGGAATTGCAATACCAGGGATACGGTAATTATCCGGGTAAATCCCGCACCTGAGATCACCATCGATGCGGCTGTATACGCATGTCAGGAAGAATCGGAAGCGGTTTTAAATCTCACTACCGGTTTTATTCCCGGAGAAGCGGAATTGAGATACAGCATCGAATTCAGCGAAAGTGCGCTTTTAGCCGGCTTTGTAAACGTGAATAATATTCTCCTGAGCGGCGACCAGATCGGGATTTCATTACCGGAAAATCTGATCGTACAAAATTACAGCGCTACCCTCCGTATAAATATGACAGGAGTTTGCGAAAACACTTATGTTTATCCGTTTGTAATCCATATTAACGGCAAAGCACAAATCGACGGACAACCTCAATCTGTTGAAGTATGTAACTCCGACGGTTTTACCTTATCCGTATCGGCAACAGGTAACAACCTGACTTACCAGTGGTACAGGAATGGCGATCTCATTACGGGAGCCACTTCCGCTACATATTCCGTAACGGAAAGCGACGAAAATTCCTATGGAAATTATTACGTGATCATAACCAATGAATGCGGTACGGTAACAAGTGAAACCGCGGAAGTGAACAAAAGCGATCTGCACCTGCTCACCAAATGGAATGATGTAATTTTCATCTCCAATAATCCGGAGCAATTTACTGCTTACCAATGGTATAAAAACGGAAGGCCTGTTTCCGTGAACGGCAACTACCAGTCTTACGTGGAAAACGGCGGTCTCGACGGCACCTATTCTGTGCTGGTAACGTATGCCGACGGTTCACAGGCGATGAGTTGTCCTTACACCGCGCAATCTTCCGGCAACCGGAACCGCGAGGTAACGGTTTATCCCAACCCCGCTTCCAAAGACCAGGAATTCATTGTGGATGTAAGCCGCTTTATTGAAGCGGACGAAGTAGGAAATACCCGGTTGGAGATATTCGATATGACGGGAAGATCCGTATTGAGGTTGACTATGGAATCCGTAAAACAAAAAGTAAGGATCAGTACCTGGGGAACCTATATGGTCCGTGTCACTACGGCGCAAGGTGAAATGGTAACCATGAAAGTGATCATAGCTAATTAATAATGATAAATCAGGAAAATAAAATGCTTTCCGGGATGAGCCTCATGATCCCGGAAAGACTTAAAAGATAATATTATGAAGAAGATACTTTTTGTACTATTTTTGTCCTTAGGACTTCTGGGAGTACAAGCACAGGAAAAAGGCCTGCATTTAACCCTGGACGGTGGAGCCGGCTGGACCAAATACACCTACAAACTCGATGAAGGGAACAACCGCGGACGTTTGGGTTATGGCGGATCTCTGGGAGTGCAATATTTTTTCAACCGTCATTGGGGAATTTCCACAGGCGCGGAATTATTCGTATTCAACACCCAAAGCCATTACGGAGATAAATCTTTCATCTTTAATAACCAGATCGATGACGAAAACGACAGGTACGACCTCAAGATCCGTTTACGTGACTGGAAAGAGAACCAGAAAACCACTTTTCTCGAAATACCGTTAATGGCCAACTACCAGTATAAATTCGGGGAAAAACAAAAACACGGATTTTACCTGGGACTTGGATTTAAAGTCCAGATACCGTTAAAATCTACTTATGAGAGAGGAGACGGAAGTGTAACTTTGTCTGCTTTTTATCCGGACTGGAATTTGCCGCTTGGAGAAGAAGGTTTGAGTGTGGAATTACCTCAGCATGGATACGGGACAAACGGAGAACGTCTTTGGGCGGGAGATAATGAGATCAGGACCGGCTTTGCCGTGGCCGGAGAGGCGGGATTCCTGTTCGGACTTTCCCGGCGCGTGGATTTGACTCTCGGAGTATCCGCCGATTACGGACTGACCAACAGCAGGAAAGGCGACCAGCCGTTTATCGGTCCCGTGGAAGGAACGACCCAGCAGGCCGGGACCTTCATCGCGGAGAACGTATATTATAACGGAGTAATCAACAGTACGCAAACAGAGAAAATACATCCGCTCTCGGTAAGGGGAAAGATCGGTATCCGGGTTAAACTGGGAAAACTCTCTCCGAAAAAGACCATAGACACT
Organism: uncultured Bacteroidales bacterium; assembly: GCA_937949745.1. Classification (GTDB taxonomy): domain Bacteria; phylum Bacteroidota; class Bacteroidia; order Bacteroidales; family WCHB1-69; genus JAGVVH01. The sequence continues at coordinate 11,105 of CALECM010000044.1, forward strand.
ACCCCGATTGCTCCTCCTCAGGATACACGTATAGCGGACAGCCTGGAAAAAGCCATGAGGGATATGCAACGGATATTGGAAGAGATGGCAAGGCAAAATAAAACTCCTGAAAAAACAGGTATTAAAGGAACGGTACTGGACGCTCAGAGCCGACTGCCATTATCAGCTACCGTTGAAATAACCGACATTTCTTCAGGTAAACTCATTTCGGCGGCCGTTTCCGAGCCGGTTACCGGAAGCTTCTCGATCGAACTGGAACCCGGTGAATATACCATCAATGTAAATAAAGAAGGGTATATTTATTACAGTGACCAGATCCGGATTGAGGAAAATACCAGGAATCCTTTCCAAAATAGAGTGATTGTACTGGATAAGATCGCCGTGGATAAGACCGTGGTCCTGAAGAACATATTCTTCGACTTTAATAAAGCGACTTTACGGCCGGAATCTATGATTGAGATTGAGAAAATATACCGGTTAATGAAAGACAACCCGACGGTCGAACTTGAAATTTCAGGACATACCGACAATGTGGGTACTGCCGCTGTAAATAAAGACCTCTCCCTGCGACGGGCGCAAGCTGTGGTGAAAGAGCTGGTTAAGATGGGAATCAGTCAGGACAGGCTGATCAGCAGAGGATATGGTTTTGACCAGCCGGCTGCAAGTAACAGCACGGAAGAAGGACGGGCATTGAACCGCAGGACCGAATTCAAGATCCTTAAAGAATAGTATTAATATCTCGTACAAATCCCGAACCGGGCTTATTCTTTCATCAGATAAGCCCGGTTTTTATTTTAGAAAATTATATTGCTTCCAAAACTTTTGATCCATCAATACAAAAATATTTTAGATAAAACTCTGTAAAAATGATGAAATTAAAAAATAATTATTATATTTGTCCACTATTTGAAATAAATATGAATAAAAAAATTCCCGGAAATAGCCATAATAGTTTATCGGGTAAAGTGGCCTCAACAGTATTAGCCCGGTTAAAGCGTGGTCCTGCCACGCAAAAAATAATATCGTATATTCCGTTTTATAGCTTTGGATCGACATATCCGGCTTCAATAAATGATTTATGAATTAAAAAATAATAGTGATGAAAAAAGTTTATCTATTGATAGTGTTGGTTGCAATGGTATTCATAAATTCCAATTGCACCAAAATTTCGGTGGAACCGGAAGAAAAAGAGGTATTCATTTCCAGCCAGGTTAATAATGATATAGAGGCAATTAATAAAGCTAAACTCCCGGTAGATGCCACCTGGTGGGAAACATACATTGAAAAAGAAAATCAATGTACTAAACCAGCAAATGATTGTTTTGTCATTACTCCGGATGTGGCCTGTAATCCTGAACAGATCAATCAAAAAACCGTAACGGAATATCTTAAGATGGAAATAGAAACAGGAAATACTCCTTTATCCGCAGAAGATATCGAAGCCTTCGCCAGTGGCAAAAAAACATTCCGGGAAGTAAATTCCGATTCGAAAGAAATCAAAAAATATGCGCTTAAATAAGGCTGTTTTCATAAACAGAACATACAAGATACGCTTGAAGTATCTTGTATGTTTCCTCCTGCTAATATCCTGCTTTTCATGCGATTCCCGGGATGAAGAGATTTTACTGGAAGATAAATTTTATTCCATGGAAAGTACACGGGATCTCTGGGGAAACATTCTATTCTGTATGGAAGAAAATGATAATGCTTTCCTATATTATTACTCCCGCTCCGAAAATAAACTTCTGGCATACCGGTTAGAAGGGGATATTTTTAAAGAAATATCTTCTTATAATATGGGAAAAGAATTTAACAACATCTATATCAGGAATCCCGATTCGATTTTCCTGTTCCATGACCGGAGGGGAAATTTCTCCCTATTCAACCACGATTACCAACTTTTGGATACATTTACGGTCCCGCTCGTGATAAACTCCATTGAATATGATATTTATGGTGGATCATCACAAGATATAGGAATTTACGATGATTATCTTATACTTTCCGTCATACCAGATCTGCCATTGAATATTTTTTTTAAGTCTTACTTTGAAATAAAATATTCCTTGATTAACCATAAGATCGAAGATCATTTCCTTACTTATCCTTCTATTTATGATGGGAAGAATTGGTGGGGAGGAACCGGAATCAGATATTCCAAATGTATAAATCCTGAAGGTAACATGCTCTTTTCATTTAACATAGTGGATAGCCTATTTGAATATTCCCATGGGAATATTCAAAAAATAGAAGTTCCGGGTAGTAAGTATTTCACCCCGCCGCCGCCTATGGATCCAAAGCTGGAACAAAATCCGCAATACAGTAAAATGTACCAGGATACTATCGGATTTTATGTCGATCTCATGTATGATCCTTATCGGGATATTTATTTGCGGGTCGCGGCCCATAATCAATCACCTACTTATATAGACAGTGCTACGCATACTCTAAAAAGGAATATGTTCTTTGACCGGGAATGGTCGATTATGTTTTTCGACCGGGAGTTTAACCTGATCGGGGAGCAAAAATTTGAGAGAAAAAAATACTTTTTTGGAAAAGTATTGATTATAAAAGATGGTATTTTAATAGCACCCGGCGACGGACAATCCCGTGGAGAAAATATCCGATTTCAACTTTTTAAATATAAAAACCTATGAGAAAACACTTCTATATATTTTTTATGGCGTTATTTATTGTTTATTCCTGCGGACAAAACAAGGCTACGGTAAATCCGGAGCCACAATTTGCCGGTATTTCAGAAGTTTTGTCAAAAATAGATAGTAATTTGTTATCCTATGAATATATTATCATTGTTCCCAATAATGCCTGTTCCGGTTGTATTGCAATGACTTTGCAGGCGGCCCCGGAATTACTCCAAACCCAAAAAGTGGCTATCATTACTGAAGTTCCGGAAACGAGGTTTGACATCCCGGACGGAATAAAACGCATGTCCCTGGAATCAGTAAAACGGGATATGGAAATATACGGCCTGACCGTGATAAAACAGGTTGACGGAAAAAGTGAACTGATTTACCTGGATCCCCGTAATATCCGGGAAGAGTATATAAAAATAACAGATAATCCGGAGATGTTCAGAGATATAAATCTTTGATCATCTCAGGATCTTTCCGGAAAAATTATATTAGAGTGAACTATTTCTCCAGTTTAACTTCCACGGCATTCATTCCTTTTTTACCCTTGCGGAGTTCGAATAATACGATATTTCCTTCCGCTACCTCATCAATGCATTCGCTGACATGGAAGAAATATTTATCCGTTCCGGCAATATCTTTTATAAATCCGTATCCTTTGGCCTGGTTGAGGTGTTCTACCCTACCCCGGTTCATCGTTTCTTCCGGCAGATCTTCTTTTTTGGGTACCGAAATTAAAATATCTTCCGTTTCAATATTTTCCTTCTTTTCCAAATCGGGAGGAGTATCCGTAATCATCCCGTTTTCATCCACATAAGCGATCATATCGTCAAATCCTTTCCCTTTGCCGGAAGTTTTCTTCTCGTCTTTCTTTTTTTGTTTTTCCAATCTTTTGGAAAGCTTCTTTTTCTCTATATCTCTTTTGTTGAATGATGCGGGTCTTGCCATATATTATCTAAATTACTTTTAAAAATACTGATTATACGTAAACCGGATTAATGGTTTTTCCTGTAAGTTTCTGGATACGGTTCACGATGGTTTGCTCTTCGCGGGTACAAAATGTTAACGCTTTACCGGTGTTTCCCGCGCGCCCGGTACGGCCGATACGATGTACATAAGTCTCGGGAACGTCCGGCAGGTCATAATTGATGACTAAGGGAAGTTCATTGATATCGATACCGCGGGCTGCGATATCGGTCGCCACCATCACCCGGGTTTTTCCGGATTTGAAATTGGTAAGCGCCCGCTGACGGGCATTCTGGGATTTATTACCGTGTATAGCCTCGGTTCCTATTCCCGCCCGGCACAATACTTTCGCGATCTTATCCGCACCGTGTTTGGTACGTGAAAAAACCAAAACAGACTGGTTCGCAGCCTCATTCAATAAAGAGATCAGCAAAGGATTTTTTCCTTGTTTTTCTATAAAATAGACCGATTGCTCAATCGTATCCACCACAGAAGATTCCGGAGTGATGTCAATTCTTACGGGATTACGAAGAATAGACTTTGAGAGTGCGGCTATGGCCGAAGGCATCGTGGCCGAAAAGAATAAAGTTTGTTTGTTTTGAGGAAGTTTAGGCAGAATCTTTTTGATATCATGGATAAATCCCATATCAAGCATACGGTCGGCTTCGTCAAGTACAAAATGGGTAACAGAATTCAAACGGATAAATCCCTGGTTCATCAGGTCTAATAAACGGCCCGGGGTCGCGATCAGAATATCGACTCCTTTCCGTAAGGTAGCTGTCTGGGGATCCTGGTTTACTCCGCCATAGATAAGTCCGTATTTTACCGGTGTATATTTCGCATAATCACCTATACATTCCGCTATCTGGATAGCCAGTTCACGGGTAGGCGTGAGGATCAAAGCTTTAACACTACGTTTATTTCCCGGTATTGCTGACCGGGTTAAATGCTGTATAATCGGAATAGCAAAAGCCGCGGTCTTTCCCGTGCCGGTTTGCGCACATCCCAGTAAATCATGTTCTTTCAATGCAGCCGGTATGGCTTCTTGCTGTATAGGTGTGGGAATTGAATACCCTTTTTGTTCAAGAGCTTTTAAAATAGGCTCAATAATCTTTAAATCTTTAAATGTCATAAATTTAACCACCTTCAACGGGTAGTTGTATTAATTAATACTCTAACAAATAGTGGGGGAAAAACGGGTGCTGTTGAACCAACACGAAATGTTAATAACGGTGCAAAGATACGATTAATTTCCGGATAATAGGTTCTAAACGGTAAAGAGACTCATACTCAAGGCAGTAAAAAACATAAGTATAACGCCTATCTGTTTATCCATTCTAACAAATGATCGCCATACATCCAATAGAGGAATATCCAAATGGAAATGCGGATAAAACAAACCAATAGCAATAATAACATCGTGGTTTTGGGTTTTACTTTGTAAAATCCCAGGGCGATAAGACCTAATGCCCCGACCGTCGGCAATGAAGAAATCAGTACTACCCAGACTCCGTAACGCATTACCTTACTTTGCTGCTTTTCCAGTTTCTCTTTGGTCACGTTAAACCGGCGTTCCAGCCAGTCCCAACTTCCAAGCCAGCCTAATCGGTAAGAAAAGGCACCACCCAGCCAGTTACCCACCGTGGCCACAATGAGCGTGATCCAGGGATTTCCTCCCAGTACCAATATACCGATGACGAGCATATCGACACTCACGGGAAGCACGGTCCCTCCTAAAAAAGAACCTATGAAAAGCCCGAAATAACTAAGATCGACTAACCAATCCACGAATAAATATTATCTTTCAACCCAAATAAAATAAAAAAAACAGGAGTAAGTAAGCTCCTGTTCATTTTCTCCATTATTTAATCCGGGGATTAATATCTTCTCGAATTATTGTAACCGCCACGGTTTTCTTCCCAGCCGGATCTTTCGGCACGGGGACGGGCAATATTCACGGAAATTACTCTACCGTCAAACTGGACTCCGTTTAATTCTTTGATCGCTTTTTCACCGGCGGCCTCTACGGGCATTTCCACAAATCCAAATCCTCTCGATCTACCGGATTCCCTGTCTGTAATAACTTTAGCAGAGGAAATTTCTCCGTATTCTGCAAATAAATTTTGTAAGTCGGCATTTTCCACACCATAACTCAAACCTGAAATGTAAATGTTCATTCAATTCTTTTTAAAAAATAATTAGTTTGTGATTGAGACGGAAAAATTAAGGAAAGGCTGCTTACAAGTAATCTATTAAAGGAGGTACTAAACAATAAAAATTCAAAACTCAAATCTTCGGCAAAGATACAATAATTATTTGATTATCAATTTTTAAATTATTCCGGATGAATATTGGTCCACATCATAGAAGAAAAAAACAATAGTTATAAGCACATTTTTTCCCTTCTTATCCACGTTTTGAAACCATAACGAAGTTTACACCCGGGCATTCCTGATCCGGGCAAAGGAGGGTGAAACCCCTATCTTTAATAAAATATTATTTTTGTCTTTTACAGAAAGTAAATTTTAAATATGATCCCTATACAATGAACAATCTATATTTTTGACGATTATATAAACATATATGAAAAAAACACTATGCTTTATTTTGTACTTTGGCTTACTTTTATCCTTAAAAGCACAAACTCTTTCATTGGAAGAGTGCCAGGAGCTTGCCAGGGAAAATTACCCTGCCATCCGCCAAAAAGCATTCATTGACCAAACGTCACAATTTACCATATCCAACGCCAAGCATAATTGGCTGCCGCAGGTTTCCGTTGCGGCCCAGGCCACTTACCAGTCGGATGTGATCACCTTCCCCGATGAGGTCAACAACCTGTTTGAAATGATGGGTATGGAATTTGAGGGACTAAGGAAGGATCAGTATAAGGCAGCGATACAGGTAGAACAAGTTATTTGGGGAGGGGGCGCCGTCAAAGCCCGGGTAGAAATGGCCAGAGCTGAAAACGAGGCTAACCTTCATGGCTGGGAAGTGGAAATGTACACTTTGCGGGAAAGGGTAAACCAACTCTATTTCGGTGCTCTGCTGTTGCAGGAAAAAATCATGGAAGCCGATTTACTTATCGAAGAACTAAACCGCAACCTGAGACTTGTTCAATCCTATGTGGAAAACGGTATTGCGGGGAAAAACGACCTGGACCAGCTTCGGGTTGAATTACTAAGCGCCGGACAACAAAAATCAGAACTCACGGCTAACCGGGAAGCCTATATTATGATGTTAGGCATTATGATCAACAGGGAATTAACCGGAAATACCGACCTGGTAAAACCGGAGCTTTCTACGGAAAATCCGGACCTTCCCAATAATCGTCCGGAATTAAAGTATTTTGAAGCACAGGCGCAAATGATCAGTGCTACTCGTAGAGCGATCAATGCCCAAATCAAACCGCAGATAGGAGCTTTCTTCCAGGGTGCTTATGGCAATCCCGGACTGGATCTTTTCGAGAACATGCAAAAAAACCAATGGTCGCCATATTTCATTACCGGAGTGAAATTCTCCTGGAATATCGCAGGTTTCTATAACCGCAAGAACCAACTTTCCCAACTTGACCTCAACCGCTCCCAACTTTCTTTACAAAGGGAAACATTTCTCTACAATACTAATTTACAATCTACCCGGATGAGAACGGCAATACGCAACATGCAGGAAGTAATGCGCGAAGACGATGAGATTATCGATCTCCGGACAACCATCAGGAAACGGACGGAGGCAGGGGTGGAAAACGGCACCATGAGCGTCAGCGATCTTTTACGGGATATCAATGCCGAAAAACTGGCGCGTCAAAATAAGATCACCCGCGAGATAGAACTCCTCAAAAATATTTACGACTTAAAATACACGACCAATAATTAGAACATGAAAAAATTAATATGGGGTTTTTTGTTATTGTTGACGGCCTGTTCCGGACGCAAGAATAATTATGATGCCACCGGGACTTTCGAAGCCACGGAAATTATGATATCCGGCGAAACACCCGGAATGATCATCGAGTTTCCCGTTATGGAAGGTTCGCGGGTTACCAAAGGAGAGGTCATGGCGGTTATCGACTCCACACAACTTTATCTCCAAAAGCAACAACTGTTGCAAAATATCATCGCGATTCAGGCCAATCGTCCGGAAATATCAACCCAGATCGCCCCTTTACAGGAGCAACTCACAAAGCAATATCAGGAAAAGGCCAGGATAACCAATTTGCTCAAAGCGGATGCCGGCACTCAAAAACAGCTGGATGATATCAATTCCGCTATTTTCGTCCTGGAAAAACAAATCGCCGCACAGGAAAATGCGTTGGGTAATTCACGGACCAGTACCAATGCCCAGGTTTTGTCCCTCAGAAGCCAGATTGCCCAGGTCGACGACCGGCTGAAAAAATGCTGCCTCGTTGCTCCGATCGATGGTATTGTAATTGCCAAATATGCCCAGGCGGGTGAATTGACAGCCGCCGGCAGTCCCATGCTGAAAGTAGCCGACATGAACCATATCCATCTGAAAGCCTACGTTACTGCCGCTCAATTAATGGATATAAAACTGGGACAGCAGGTAGAAGTAAGGGCGGATTTCGGAAAAAGCAATTACCGGGAATACCTGGGTGAAATTTGCTGGATATCGGATAAAAGTGAATTTACGCCGAAAAACATTACCACCTCCGATGACCGCGCCAATATGGTTTACGCGATCAAAGTGTCGGTACCCAACGACGGTTATCTTAAATTAGGATTATACGGCGAAATAAAATTCCGGTAATTTTAAAATTACACGGGAAGAAAATTTGGTCCCGGGCCCGGTTGAATACATTAAGCATCATGAAAACGGTCATTGTTGAAGATATCCATAAAAAATACGCCAACGTTACGGCTTTGGATGGCGTAAGTTTCCAGGCCGAGCAGGGCGAGATATTTGGTATTATCGGTCCCGACGGAGCCGGGAAAACTTCGCTTTTCCGTATCATGACGACTCTGATCCTGGCGGACCGGGGCAACACTACCGTAGGCGGATTCGACGTGGTGAAAAACTATAAGGAAATCCGCAAACGGGTGGGTTACATGCCGGGCCGGTTTTCCCTTTACCAGGATTTGAGTGTGGAAGAAAACCTCACTTTCTTTGCATCCATTTTCGGAACTACCATACGGAAAAATTACCACCTGATAGAAGATATTTACAAACAACTTGAACCATTTAAAGAACGGAGAGCCAGCGATCTTTCGGGAGGAATGAAGCAAAAACTGGCTTTATGCTGTGCACTGATCCATAAACCCGAAATACTCTTCCTCGACGAACCTACCACAGGAGTCGATCCGGTTTCCCGTAAGGAATTCTGGGAAATGCTCCAAAGATTACAAAAACAAGGTATTACCATCATTGTTTCCACTCCCTACATGGACGAAGCCTGTTTATGCGACCGTATCGCCCTGATCAAGAGCGGCAAATTCTTGACTATCGATACTCCGGGGAGTATTATTGAAAGTTTCGATGTCCCCTTGTGGAGTGTTAAGAGTAAAGAGATGTTCAGACTTTTGGGAGACCTGAGAGATTACCGGGACATTGACAACTGTTACGTATCAGGAGAATTTCACCATTTCACCACTGAACGGAAAGAATTTAACCCGGAGGACTTAAAAAATTACCTGTCAGGAAAAAATCATCAGGAATTGGAGATATTTACTATACAGGCTACTATCGAAGATTGTTACATGCGGCTTTCCCGTAATTAAAACAGCAAAAGATGAAAGAAGAGGAGATCGTGATATCGGCTAAAGAACTTACCAAGAGATTCGGTTCCTTCACGGCAGTGGATCACATTTCATTTGAGGTTAAGAGAGGAGAAATATTCGGTTTCCTCGGCGCTAATGGTGCCGGCAAGACTACAGCCATGAGAATGTTATGCGGACTTAGCAAACCGACTTCGGGCGAAGGGAAAGTAGCAGGATTCGATATCAGGCACCAGGCTGAAAATATCAAGAAAAACATAGGCTATATGAGCCAGAAGTTCTCCCTTTATGAAGACCTGAAAGTATGGGAGAATATCCGGCTTTATGCCGGTATTTACGGTATGCAGGATCAGGATATCGCTGAAAAAACTGAAAAACTGCTTTATAAACTCAATTTCGAAAATGAAAGAAATACCCTGGTAAGTTCAATACCGTTAGGATGGAAACAGAAACTGGCTTTCTCCGTGTCTATCTTCCATGATCCTAAAATCGTATTCCTCGACGAACCCACAGGCGGAGTAGATCCAACTACCAGACGGCAATTCTGGGAAATGATCTACGAAGCTGCCGACCAGGGAATCACGGTTTTTGTGACGACCCACTATATGGATGAAGCGGAATATTGCAACCGGGTATCCATTATGGTAGACGGACGTATAGACGCCCTGGATACTCCCCGCAACCTGAAAGAAAAATTTAAAGCCGGTTCTATGGATGAAGTATTCCGCAGCCTGGCACGGAAAGCGGAAAGAAACGAATAGTACTACGGATAATTATCATGGAAAATAACGATCACTGTTCTCCGGGAATATGAAACAATTTTTGGCATTTGTAAGAAAGGAATTCTACCACATTTTACGCGACAGGCGTACCATGTTGATTCTTCTGGTAATGCCGGTTGTGATGATTATCCTTTTCGGCTTTGCGCTGACCACCGAAGTACGCAATATCAATGTCGCCATACTGGCCCCTGAACCGGATAATACCGTAAGGCAAATTGCGGACCGGCTTGACGCCAGCGAGTATTTTACCGTCAAAGGAGAACTTGACCTTCCCGGTGATATCGATTGTCTATTCAGGTCGGGGGAGATAGATCTGGTACTCGCGTTCGGACAACATTTTTCAGGAGAAATTTTCACTCCCGAAGGTTCCCCTATCCAGCTCATAGTTGATGCCGGGGATGCCAACATGGCGCAAAACTATACCACCTATTCCGCCTCCATCATTGCCCAGTATTTCCGGGAAATACTTCCGGAAGGCGGCGGCAAGGGGATTGTACCGAATGTGGTCTTACTTTATAATCCGCAAATGAAATCCTCCTACAATTTCGTACCCGGTATCATGGGTCTAATCCTGATGCTCATTTGTGCGATGATGACTTCGATTGCCATTGTGAAAGAGAAAGAAACAGGTACAATGGAAGTATTGCTTGTCTCTCCCATTCGACCTATCTATATTATTATGGCTAAAATGACTCCTTATTTTACACTTTCCTGCATCAACCTCATCACCATTTTACTTTTATCCGTTTTCGTACTGGGAGTACCGGTAGCAGGAAGCGTCCTGGCCCTGGCTTTGGTATCACTACTTTATATTTTCACCACCTTAGCGCTCGGACTTCTTGTTTCTACGGTGGCGGAAGTCCAGATCGTAGCGATGCTCTTTTCCGCCATGTTATTGATGGTGCCGACGATTTTATTATCGGGGATGGTGTTCCCGATCGAAAGTATGCCCAAAATATTACAGGCGGTTTCCTGTATTCTACCTCCGACGTGGTACATTTCCGCAGTAAGGAAACTCATGATAGAAGGATTGCCCGTCGCATTCGCTCTCAAGGAGATCGGTATCCTGACGGTCATGGCCTCCGTACTCATTTTCGTCAGCCTTAAAAAATTCAATAACCGATTAGAATAGCCATGGTCCTGAAATATTTGTTAGAAAAAGAGTTCAAACAATTTTTCCGGAATAAATTCATGCCGGTGCTCACGATCGTATTCCCGTTGACCGTAATGCTGGTAATGCCATGGGCCGCCACGCTCGATATTAAGAACATCGAAGTTACGGTTATTGATCATGACCATTCTCCCCTCTCCCGGCAATTGATTGATAAAATCGATAATTCCACTTATTTCAACCTTACGTCCATGACCAAAAATTATAAAGACGGGATCGCTCAGCTGGAATACGGGCATGCGGAACTGATCGTTGAAATACCTTCGGGATTTGAATACGACATGGTTAATTCCGGCACATCGCCTATACAGATATCCGTCAATGCCGTCAACAGTATCAAAGGAATGATGGGACAATCCTACATGATTGCTTTGGCGTCTGAATTCTCCAATGAAAAAGTTGTCGTGACCAGTAAAACTCACCGGCATTTATCTCCTAAAATCACCGTTCAAACCAAGAATATGTATAATCCGACACTGGATTACCAGAAAACGATGATACCGGGATTGATCATGGTCATCACGATCGTATTGTGCGGGTTTTTACCGGCTGTAAACATCGTCATCGAAAAAGAAAAAGGCACGATCGAACAATTGAATGTTACGCCTGTCAGCAAATTTACTTTTATCCTGGCCAAGCTTATCCCCTTCTGGATTATCGGTTTTGTGTCTCTTTCCATAGGCTTTTTCCTGGCATGGCTGGTATATGGACTCGTTCCCGTAGGCAGTTTGTTTACTTTATACCTCTTCTCCGGACTGTTTATTCTTACCATGACCGGACTGGGACTGGTTATATCAAACCATTCTTCCACCATGCAGCAGGCCACTTTCGTGATGTTCTTCTTCGTAATCATCTGTATTATGATGTGCGGACTCCTGACCCCCGTAAAAAGCATGCCCGACTGGGCCCAGGTGGTAGCGGCCTTTACCCCAACCAAATATATGGTCAATGTACTCCGGACAGTCTACCTCAAAGGCAGTGGAATTGCCGACCTTTGGCCGGATTTTATCGCATTAACCGCCATGATGTTATTTTTCAATATATGGGCCGTTTTAAGTTACAGGAAATCCAAATAAAAAAGATAGCCCGAAAGTTACTTTTATCATACTGAACGGACACTGAGTTTATCGAAGTGGTAGTGAAGGATATATAGATATAAAATTCTTCGTTACACTCAGAATGACAGGAAACATTGTATATCAATTTTTCAGACATCACTTTCCCCGAGCAGTAAAAATCCGTATCTTTGCAATTGAAAACTTTAACACCGAATATTTTGAGAACTGCTCTTCCACAATTTCCGGCATAAATATTAGCTTCCTGCTAATATCTATAGTAATTTCCAAAAACTTCTCTCTATTTTGGATTTTACTTTTATTTCTATCCATATAAATTATTAATCCTTACGGCTTTTGATGAAGCCCGTAAGAACGCCATTCCGGTTCCGGAAGATTCTATCGTATCCGGGATCATCTATGGCGCTATGCCAGGAAATGAATCAGATGAAAGCGAGTAATGATCGCCGGTGGGAAATTAACATCACCGGCTTACCCATGATAAAGAAGAAATGTCCCAAATGTAACAGCATCCATTATTCATGTAGTGAAAAATTCAGGATGAACGCCCAGAAAAAAAATATTGACATCTGGCTGATCTATAAATGCGTATCCTGTAATACCACACTTAATGTCACAATTTTATCACGGACAAAACCGGAACTGGTTCCGAAAGTTCTGTTCGAACAATTCACCATAAACGATCCGGCAGCGGCGTGGCGTTATGCCCTGGATCCGGAGATTATCCGTAAAAATAGCCTGGAATTGGATTATTCGACCATGGAATATGAGATCAGGTGTGAACCCGTAACTTTGGATTCTATTGCTTGCGGCGGCGACGAAGTGGTATCCTTCATAATGGAAACTAAAACCGATATTCCGATGAAACTTTCTGTGATTATCCGGAAATATTTCGGGATATCCCTGAGTCAGTTGGATAAAATGACGGAAGCCGGTATTTTCACGATTTCCACTTCCGTAAATCTTAAAAAATGTAAAATCAAAGACGGATTGATCTTCCGGGTGCATCGTGATAAATTAAAAGAATTAATGGAAAAGTAAGAATAATAAGGTTAAATCCGCCTGGAAATCTTCAATTTCCATAATAAAAATTTGCCTGAATCTGCTGAAGAGAATCATGAAAAAATGAGTGATCATGGACTACCCAATCACAACATTATCTTTTTGGCAATAAAGGCACAAGCTTCGGCGTCAGCCAGGGCGTGATGGTGATTTTTCAAATTAAAACCGCAATGTGTGGCTACTGTACTTAAACGGTGGTTCGGCAGGATTTTTCCGAAAAAGCGTCTGGATGCCCTGCATGTGCAATCAAACCGATATCCGGGATAAGGCATTTCATAAGCTTCGTGGACGGCCCGCAAACATCCTTCGTCAAAAGGGGCGTTATGGGCAACCAAAAGCAGTCCTTCGATCTTAGGAGCAATCTCAGTCCATACCTCAGGGAAAGCCAGTGCGTCAGCCGTATCCTGATAGGTTAATCCATGTATTTTCGTCGTAAACCATGAATAATAATGAGGAGCAGGACGAATAAGCCTGTAAACGGACTCACGGATAATTCCCTCTCTTACGATTACCACACCCACGCTACATACGCTGGAACGTTTCCCATTGGCCGTTTCAAAATCAATGGCCGCAAAATCTTTCATATGGTCAAGTCTGTTATCTGCATAACTGCATACTGTTAACAAAGGTAATAAAAAATAAGATGATTCCGGATTCGGGCGCTGACTTTAATTCTAACAATAACCCTTTTCAATAGTTAACTATACATTAACAAAATATGAATGCATGCTAAAAACGATTTTCATTTTGATCATAATATTACGGTTTACCATACCGGTACGTGCGGAACATCCGGACACGGTGATCAACCGTTATCTGGCGGAACGGGAATTTTTCAGGTTGAGGGATGAATTTCCGCAATTAGCGGAAGGTGCAGACGAACCTTTATCTCTTTTCGCACAGGCCTATCTCGCTAGTTATTTCAATGATCTTCCCCGGGCCAATCAACATATCCGGACATTATTAAAAGAACATAGCGACTGGCTGGGAATTGATGATCGTATCGCTTTGGCGGCCCGGCTGGCCGATAATGAGGCGAGGCTCCAGCATTACCGGGAAGCAGCCTTTATCTACCGGCAATTGGTGAGTCATTGGCCTTCTTACAAAAGCCGGACTACCCTGGAGATCTATCAGGGTTACGACAAACTTTATTCCGCTTTGACGAATGTAGCACCCATGAGAATTGAATCTATGACGGATACTTCCGTAATGAACTTGAAAAGCGACCGGATGAACCTGACGACAGTACCCGTTTCTTATGAAAAAATACATTGCGATTTCATCCTTGACCTGGGAGCGGGAATTTCCATGGTGGAAGAACAGTATATCGATGAATTCGATATTGAGATCCTGGGGGATTCGATCATGGTAAGGGGTGGAACGGGACACGACCGCTTTGTAAGAATCGGCATTGCCAAAGAGATGCGGATCGGGGAGATCAAAATAGAAAACCTTGTTTTTCTAATTACGCCGGATAAAATCGTGGAAGATATACCGGGTTACGATATCAGGGGAATTATCGGATTACCCGTCATGCAGCTTTTCGAGAAAATAACGGTGACCACTGCCGGGCAATTGAAAGTGACTCGTTCGCCCAATGATATTCCGTATCCACCCAACATGATGATCGTCAATAACATGGTATATGTGCAAATGATCGCCGGACGGGATTCCCTATTGATGCATTTCGATTCGGGGTCCAATGTAAGTAGTCTCTCTAATCATTATTTCGGCAGGAGCAACCACGGACTTACTTACACTTCCGCAAGTCAGACCCGTTTGGCTTCTTACGGCGGTTTCCGGGTTTTCCCTGTCTATACCATCGAAAACTTCAAATGCCGGATCGGTACCAGGAACTTATTACTTCCCTCCATAGATATTATCCTGGAGGATATTAACCTTACCACTTTGCCCGTGGACGGGGTGATCGGCCAGGATATCATGCGGATGAACCGGGAAACCATGATTGATTTTAAGAATATGTATTTTGATTTCAGGTGATAAATTACTTGTATCATTATCGTAAGCCCTGAATTTTCGTATTTTTGCCGTCCACCTGAAAGGATTCGTATGAAACTAAGTGCCTTCACTATTATCAGAGATGCCGAACTTTTTGATTTCCAAATTAAAGAATCGATCTTATCCGTACTTCCCATTGTGGATGAATACATTGTGAATGTCGGTAAGAGCCGGGATCATACGGTAGAACTTATCAGGAGTATCGGTTCCGGGAAGATCCGGATCATGGAATCCGAATGGGATTCTTCTCAATACAATACCGGCGGCCAGCTTTTTGCCCATGAAACGAATCTCGCGTTGAAAGCCTGTACGGGTGATTGGTGTATTTATCTTCAGGGTGACGAGGTACTACATGAAAACGCGCTTCCGGTTATTCAGGCGGCCTGCGAAAAATATCTGGACACGAAGAAAATTGATGGTTTTCTGTTGCGATATGTCCATATTTATGCTGATTACCGGCATTATATCGACGCCCGGCACTTTGCATATCCCAAAGAAATCAGAATCGTGCGCAACGATCCGGATATCCACTCCTGGAAAGACGCCCAGTCATTCCGAAAGATAAAGGATTTTGATTATCGTGATTATTACCAGATTGAAAACAGCCGGAAACTGAGCTGTATCCTGCTCGATGAAGCGTTCATATTCCATTATGGCTGGTCAAGGAATCCTTATAAGATGGTCGGGAAGAAAGAAGTACAGGATGCATTGCATTCGGGAGAAAAAGATAAAGCGGAGAGTACCGTATCTTATTATGATTACGGGAATATCAGTTTATTTCCTGAATTCCACGGCTCACATCCTGAAGTGATGAAAGAGCGCATCCGTCAAATGGATTGGCAGAATATACTCCGTTATAGCGGCGCACCTCCCGACTTTCGTAAAATTTTTTCCGCTAAATACAAAATAATAAACCGTCTGGAAAAATTACTACCGGAAGGCAACCGGATAGGGGGATTTGTCAACTATAAACAATCCGGCATTTTCAGAAATTAACTTTATCGGGATCCAAACCCGAGCCTCCTATATAAGGCAGGTTATCGATGGTTTCCATATCTTTTTCTTCGATCGAGAAATCAAAAACTTCCGCGTTTTCCCTGATTCTTTCCGGAGTTACCGATTTCGGTAATGGTAAAGTTTCATGCTGGAGGCACCATCTTATGCATAACTGCGCTACCGATTTACCATACCTGGCGGCAATATCTTTCAAAGTATCGTTACTCAACACCTTGCCTGTTCCGAGTGGAGACCAGGCCTCGACAATGATCTCATTTTCCCTGCAAAATTCAACGGTTTCCATCTGCATGAATCCCGGATGAAACTCGATCTGGTTAACCATCGGCGATACTCGCGCTTTATCCATTAATGGCTCCAGATGATGAGGTTTAAAATTACTTACTCCGATCGCCCTCACTCTTCCGTCTTCGTATAACTTCTCGAATGCCGCCCAGGTGTCACTGTTGATTTTCTGCCAGTCGCCTTTAGCCGCCGGCCAGTGTATTAGATAAAGATCGAGATACTCCAGTCCCAGGTTGGCCATCGATTTTTCAAAAGCCCTGAGTGTCGTGTCATAGCCCCGGTCCCCGTTCCACAATTTGGTCGTGATAAAAAGATCCTCGCGGCTGACTTCACTTTCGCGGATTGCTTTTCCGATACTCTCTTCATTGAAATAGTAAGCCGCCGTATCGATATGACGATATCCTGCTTCAAGGGCCTCAAGAACGGAAGCCAAAGCCACTTCACCGTCAGGCGTCTGCCATGTACCGAAGCCTACGCAGGGAATACCTATGCCGTTATTCAAAATATACCGGTCTTTTAATGTTTTCATAATTGATTTCTGGTTTAATTAATGAATAGCATTACATGTCATCCAAAACAAATATATGGCAGAGGTTGTTTAAAAAATCTTAAATTAAAGATCAATGAAAAAAGGAAGGTTAGAAGCATTCAGTGATGCTGTTTTCGCGATTATAATCACGATAACAGTCCTGACGATCACTGCACCGCGGGAAACTTCTTTTTATGCGCTGGTGGCAGTACTGCCCAAGATCATTACCTACCTTCTGAGTTTTGTTTACGTCGGGATTTACTGGAATAACCACCATCATCTCATGGGATTAAGCACCGGTATAAACGGCAGGATCATGTGGGCCAATCTTCATCTTCTCTTTTGGATCTCCCTTATTCCTTTCGCCACAAGCTGGGTTGGAGAAAACTATACGGCCGCCGTTCCCGTAGCCACCTATGGCGTTATCCTTTTATTCAGTTTAATGGCATTCAATTTACTGGAAAAAAGTTTAATTAAATTCCATAATCAGAATCATCCGGAACAAAAAAAGATACCAAAAAGGAAAAAAGAAACGATATCCTTTATTATTTACATTGTTTCAATTGCGTTATGCTTCGTCAATACGATTTTTTCCATTATCGGATATGTCGTGGTGGCATCCTTATGGTTCGTGCCCAACAAGGAGTGGGAAAAAAGATTGCTGGATATCAATAGAGAAGAGAAAACTTAAAATCCGGTATTCGTCACGGTCTTCTCATCCATTCCAAAAGAAGAAAATCCTATCTTTGCAAATGACATGAGTAAGATTATTATTTTTTGTAATAAGGCTCAATTCAGGATAATAACAAAAAAACATCCGTATGAAAGTTTTGATCGTGGGCAAAGGAGGACGTGAGCATGCCATTGCCTGGAAAATAGCCCAATCACCGTTAGTAACAAAAGTTTATGTGGCTCCCGGCAGCGAAGGTATGAAGGAGAATTCTCCTGTCATTAAAGTACCCGTAGCCGAAACCGATAATCCGGAATTGGTGAAATTCGCTATGGAAAATAAGATCGACCTGACTATTATCGGACCTGAGATCCCTTTATTAAACGGACTGGCGGATGATTTCAGGAAAAATGGCCTGCAGGTTTTCGGTCCGGACAAAGCGGCGGCCATGATTGAAGGAAGTAAAGAGTTTGCTAAAGACCTGATGGCGAAATATAATATTCCCACCGCTTATTATGCCGTATTCGATGATTATGATAAAGCCATATCTTATGTAAGGGAAAAAGGAGCTCCTATCGTGATCAAATATGACGGTCTGGCAGCGGGTAAAGGCGTGGTAGTAGCTTTGACCATGGCTGAAGCTGAAAACGCATTATCGGATATGTTGAAAGAAAATAAATTCGGTCGGGGAAAAGTAGTGGTCGAAGAATATCTGGAAGGACCCGAATTTTCCCTGATGGCGATGGTCAACGGAGAAAAGGTAGTTCCTTTGGCTGTGGCCCGCGACCATAAACGTGCCTTCGACAATGACGAAGGACCGAATACCGGGGGTATGGGCGCTTATTCTCCGGTTACTTCGATCTCCCGTGAAATCGAAGTAACTGCGATGGACCGGATCATGGTTCCCATGGCCAAAGCGATGGTCAGCGAGGGATGCCCGTTCTGCGGAATCCTTTACGGAGGTTTGATGCTTACCGCAGAAGGACCTAAAGTGATCGAGTTCAATGCCCGGTTCGGGGACCCGGAGACCGAAGTTGTATTACCCCGTATGAAGAGCGATCTGTTTACTCATATTATGGATCTCCTTCATGGAAAAGAGTTCACGGTAGATTGGGATGAAGACACTTTTCTCGGTGTGGTCATGGCATCGGCCGGTTATCCGGAAAATGCGACTAAAGGAATACCGATCAGGGATCCGGGCAAGGTTTCGAACATGGTCTTTCATATGGGAACTGCTTTTAAGGATGGGCAATGGCTTACCGACGGAGGCAGGGTCTTATTTGTGTCAGGTAAAGGTGCGGATATGGAAGAAGCTAGACGGGATGCCTACCGGGCAGTCAGGGAACTGGACACGGAAGGATTGTTTTACCGGAATGATATCGGGAGCGGGGTATAGTACAATCGTAACTGATTCTTAATAACGTCGTAATAAATTTACTCTATTTTTGCCGCAACAATTTGCAATATACTATGGAAAAAAAACGTATTTTAGTGGTAGATGACGAGGAAGATTTGTGTGAGATCATCAGGTATAACCTGGAACAGGCCGGATATGAGGTCGACACCGCTTTATCGGCCGAAGAGGCGTTAATGATGAATGTCAACGCCTATGACCTGATCCTGCTGGATGTGATGATGGGAGAAATGTCGGGATTTAAAATGGCTGAGATCATCAGGAAAAATACGAAAAACAAACGCGTCCCCATTATTTTCTGTACTGCTAAAGATACGGAAGAAGATCTGGTGAAAGGTCTGGAACTGGGGGGCGATGATTATATAGAAAAACCTTTTTCGGTAAAGGAAATGATAGCCCGGGTAAAAGCGGTAATACGAAGGGCTATAGATTCAGTTCCGTTGCAGTCCGACCAAAAAGTATCCAGTTATGAAAAGCTGGAATTAGATCCGGAAAGTAAAAAGGTGACCATTGAAGGTAACGAGGTCGATCTTACGAAAACCGAATTTGAGATTTTATGGCATTTGCTTCAGAATACCCGGAAAGTATACAGCAGGGAAGACCTCCTTCATCTGATATGGCCTGATGAGGTTTGCGTAAGCGACCGTACGGTCGATGTTCATATTACCCGTTTGAGGAAAAAAATAGCTCCATACGGGAAACGTATTATTTCACGTTCAGGATACGGTTATTATTTTGAGACCAAATAAATATGCAAAAATTAAAACAATATTCTAATTTCCACCGGAAGATTTTCTGGTCGGTATCGATAACGGTGTTAGCATTGGTAATCAGCTTCATTGTCGTTTTATATGTGAATGAGAAAAACCTGAAGGAGGATATATTAACTACCAGGCTCACCGCTTATAATGATTACCTTGATGAACAGATCCAAAATAAGATACCTGTAGATTCCGCCGTACTGAATATTTATTCCCGTACGACCATCTTTAATCCGGAAGGAGAAGTAATCTTCGATTCCAAAGAAAAAGATTACACGCTTCTCAGTTCCCAGTACGACTGGCAGGAGATCCGGCACGCAAGAGAAGAGGGGACCGGTTTCGATATAAGGAGGAGACAGGAGGATATTCCCGGGACTTACTTCTATTTTGCCACCAGGTACAACGACTATATCATCCGTTCGGCATTACCGTTTGAACTTACTTTCTGGCAGGTTATGGGAAACAATGTGATTTATTTTACCCTTCTCTTTATCATTCTGATCGTATTGGGAATTATCTATTACAGGGTGATGTTCCGTTTGGGAGAGAATATAAACCGGTTGAATGACTTTGCTATGCGGGCCGACAGGGATGAAGCCCTTGAATACTCGGATCAGTTTTCCAAAAATGAACTGGGAGAAATATCCCAGCATATCGTCCAGATCTATAATAGGCTGATGCAGACCAAAAAAGCGCTTGTAGTTGAAAAAGAACGTGTCATCCAGCAACAGGAGGAACAGGTACGTATCAAAAAACAACTGACCCAGAATATTGCCCACGAACTGAAAACACCGGTTAGCAGTATCCAGGGTTATCTGGAGACTATCGTGAATAACAAGGATATGCAGGAAGAGGTTAAAGATAATTTTATCGCCAAAGGTTATGCCCAATGTAAACGGCTTTCTTCTCTTTTACATGACATTACTTATCTTTCCCGTATCGACGAAGCTCCGGAGATGATTGAAAAAGAACAGCTGGATATTTCGGAAGTAATATCAGGGGTATTGAACGATATAGTCAAACAGCTTGAAGAGAAAAAAATCACTGTCCATAACAGCACTGAAAATCAGGATTTAATATGTTACGGGAGCATTTCCCTGCTTTATTCTATTTTCCGGAATCTTTTTGATAATACGATCGCTTACGCCGGTGAAGGCGTGGAAATTTTCGTGGATTGTTATAAGGAGGATGCCACTTTTTACTATTTCAGTTATTCGGATAATGGCGTCGGGGTTTCCGAGGAACATCTTCCCCGTATCTTCGAACGGTTTTACCGGCTGGATAAAGGAAGAAGCCGCAAATTAGGCGGTACCGGACTGGGTTTGGCTATTGTGAAGAATTCCGTACTTTTCCATGGCGGGCACATTACGGCCAAAAGACTTTACGGCGGAGGTTTGGAATTTGTATTTACAATCAGGAAAAAAGCTTAAACTACTTCCGAAAGATCTTTCGCTTCATCGATCTCTTCCCGGAGATTTTCAATAATGAATTGTTGTCTTAACGGGGTATTGTCACCCATATAATATTCCAGTGTTTTATTGATATTAACTCCCTTTTCCAGTACTACGGGTTCCAGTCGGATACTTTTGCCGATGAAATTTTTAAATTCGGCCGGTGAAATTTCCCCTAATCCTTTAAAACGGGTAATCTCCGGTTTTCCTCCGAGAGTTTTAATCGCATTGATCCGTTCTTCTTCCGAATAGCAGTAGAAAGTTTTTTGCTTATTCCTTACCCTGAATAAAGGAGTCTGTAAGATATAAATATGACCTGCCTTTACCACGTCAGGGAAAAATTTCAGGAAGAAAGTCAGCAGTAATAACCTGATATGCATTCCGTCCACATCCGCGTCGGTGGCGATCACGATATTATTGTACCGTAATCCTTCCAAACCTTCTTCCAGGTTCAAAGCGGCCTGTAGCAAACTGAACTCCTCATTCTGGTAAATGATACTCTTATTGTTTTTAAAAGTATTGAGCGGTTTTCCCCGAAGGCTGAACACGGCCTGGGTATTGGCATCCCGCGACATGGTAATGGAACCGGAAGCCGAATCACCTTCGGTGATAAATAAAGTAGTCTCCAATCCCCGGGCGTCGTTACCGTTAAAATGATAACGGCAGTCACGTAATTTACTGTTGTGGAGACTGACCTTTTTCTGGATTTCTTTGGAGTTTTTCTTGATCCCTGCGATCTCTTTCCGCTCCTTCTCCGATTCCAGGATCTTCTTCAACAAAGCTTCGGCCACATCATTATGAATATGGAGATGCTTGTCCAGTAACCTACCTACCACATCGTTCACGTAATTCCTGATGGTCTGCTCACCCGGAGCCATATATTGGGAACCCAGTTTGGTCTTTGTCTGGGATTCGAATATAGGATTCTTCACTTTGATCGATAAAGCGGCCACGATCGAATTCCGGATATCATTCGGGTCGAAATCTTTTTTATAGAAATCACGGATCGTCTTGACGATCGCTTCCCGGAAAGCCTGTTGGTGTGTTCCGCCCTGGGTCGTATTCTGACTGTTGACGAAAGAATAATATTCTTCCCCGTACTTACGTCCGGTATGCACAATCGCAAATTCAAAATCATCTTCCTGCAGATGGATAGGCGGGTAAAGCGTATCATTCCCCACATTATTATTAAGCAGGTCGAGCAATCCGTTCTTAGAAAAGAATTTCTGTCCGTTAAAATTAATCGTAAGTCCACGGTTCAGGTAAACATAATTCCACATCATTTTCTCGATATACTCCGTATACCAGTGAAAATTCTCGAAGATGGAACTATCCGGTATAAAAGAGATCATGGTACCGTTAGGCTCCGTACTTTTCTCGATATTGCTTTCGAGAACTTTTTGTCCGCAGGAAAATTCGGCGGTCTTTATTTTGCCGTCCACCACACACTGAACCATAAAATAGGTTGAAAGTGCGTTAACGGCTTTCACCCCTACCCCGTTCATCCCGATGGAATTATCATACGCGTCGCCCGAATCGAACTTTCCTCCGGTGTTGATCTTAGACACGCAGTCTACCATCTTTTTCAACGGGATACCACGTCCGAAATCCCTGACCGTTACTTTATTCTCTTTGATCTTGATCTCAATGGCCTTTCCATAGCCTTTCATGAATTCGTCAATCGAATTGTCGATAACCTCTTTGAGCAACACATAGATCCCGTCATCATGAGCCGAACCGTCGCCTAATTTTCCGATATACATTCCGGGACGGGTACGGATATGCTCGTCCCACGATAGGGTAATGATGCTCTCATCTTTGTAGTCAGCCATATATAAAATATTCGATTAGCGTTTGTGGATGCAAAAATACGAGAAAATTAGCGAAAAGT
>CALECM010000045.1 GCA_937949745.1 uncultured Bacteroidales bacterium
CATAAGGAACTAAAATGAAAAAAGTTGATTATAAGATAAAAAAACAGATTAAAATAGGATGCTTTACCCTGGGTTTATTTTTATTTACGGCCTGTAACGGTAATTCCGCCCAATATGACGCATCAGGCACTTTCGAGACCACGGAAGTTATTGTTTCCGCCGAGGCGTCCGGAAAAATACTTTATCTGGATATTCAGGAAGGAGACCAGGTAAAGGAAAATGACATATTAGGTGTGATAGATACCATGCAAACCTATCTGGCAAAACTCCAGCTGCAGACGAACGTCAAAGCCGTGGAGAGCCGGAAGACAGATGTGGACAAACAGATTGCGGTTTTAACGGATCAGTTATCTGCAGCCACGACGGAAAAACAACGGATCGAAAAACTACTTACTGCCAACGCGGCCAACAGAAAACAACTGGACGATGTGAACGCCCAGATCTCATTACTGGAAAAGCAGATCGCGGCTCAACGATCTTCCATGGAAAGAGGGAACAGCAGTATCAATAAAGAAAGCAGCGCATTGGAAATACAGATCGCCCAATTGGATGATCAATTGGAAAAAGCTTATATCGCCAGTCCTATCGAAGGAACCATACTGGTAAAATATGCGGAAAAAGGGGAAATGGCATCTCCGGGTAAAGCGCTTTTTAAAGTGGCCGACATCGAAAATATGATATTAAGGGCTTATGTAACGGCAAGCCAGTTCACGCAATTAAAACTGGGGCAGGAAGTGACCGTTCTGGCTGATTTTGGAGAAAAAGACCTGAGGGAATATAAAGGGAAATTGATATTTATTTCCGAAAAAGCGGAATTTACTCCCAAAACCGTACAAACCCGTGATGAAAGGAATAATCTGGTATATTCCGTCAAAATAGCTGTCAAAAACGACGGATATCTGAAAATCGGAATGTACGGGAATGTTAAATTCTAACTTAATCTTACTACGGCATGATCTTATCCGCAACCGGAATTTCCAAATCCTATAAACAAACAAAAGCCCTGGATAACATCTCTTTTGAGGTAAACAAAGGCGAGATATTCGGTATTATCGGGCCCGATGGTGCAGGTAAGACCACACTCTTCCGTATTTTAACCACATTGATCCTGGCGGACGAGGGAAAAGCATCCATTGATGGTCTCGATATCGTAAAGGATTTTGAAGAAATACGTTTGAATATAGGTTATATGCCCGGGAAATTCTCCCTATACCAGGATCTTTCCGTGGAAGAGAACCTCAATTTTTATGCCAAGGTATTTAATACGACGATCGAAGAGAATTATGATCTGGTAAAGGATATTTACAGTCAGATAGAACCGTTTAAAAAAAGGCGTGCCGGCGCGCTTTCGGGCGGGATGAAGCAAAAACTGGCACTGTGTTGTGCGCTGATACACCGGCCTAAAGTCCTTTTTCTCGACGAACCCACCACCGGTGTGGATCCCGTCTCTCGCAAAGAGTTGTGGCAGATGTTGCGAAGGCTTAAGGAAGAAGGGATCAGCATTATCGTTTCCACACCTTATATGGACGAAGCTTCTTTATGTGACCGTATTGCTTTTATCCAGCACGGGGTTTTCCTGGATATCGATACGCCCGTCAACATCATAAACCGGTTCCATGGAACGCTTTGGAGCGTCTCCGCCGATAATATGTCGAGATTATTACAATATCTCAGGCAACGTGAGGAGATATTAACCGTATTCGCTTTCGGGGATACGCATCATATTACCGTTAAACCGACTTCAATCACCATACAGGGATTGATTCACGATATGGAAAAAGAAGGATATCAGGATATAGAAGTAAATGAAATTAAAGCGGGCATCGAGGATTGTTTTATGGCGATAAGCGATCCGGAGAGCGCATTTTTAATGGTATAAAAATTTTAAATATGTCACGTGAAATATCCATCAAAGCAGAGGGATTAACCAAAATATTCGGCCGTTTTATCGCTGTCGACCACATCAGTTTTGAAGTGGGGAAAGGGGAAATATTCGGATTTCTGGGAGCGAACGGAGCCGGAAAGACTACGGCAATGCGGATGCTTTGCGGATTAAGCAGACCGACGGAAGGCAAGGCGACGGTGGCCGGCTTCGATATAAAAAGCCAGCCCGAAATGATCAAAAAAAGCATTGGCTATATGAGTCAGAAATTCGCATTATACGATAAACTTAAGGTATACGAAAATATACGCTTATATGCCGGCATATACGGATTACGGGGCAAGGAGATCGATATACGTACGGACGAAATGCTCGGGCAGCTTGGATTTGAAAAAGAGAAGCAGACTTTGGTAAATGAATTACCTCTCGGATGGAAACAAAAATTAGCTTTTTCTGTATCGATTATTCACAAACCGGAAATCGTTTTTCTGGATGAGCCTACAGGAGGAGTAGACCCTGCCGCCCGGCGTCAGTTCTGGGAATTGATTTACCAGGCGGCCGACAGCGGTATCACGGTTTTCGTCACGACCCATTATATGGATGAAGCGGAATACTGTAACAGGGTATCTATTATGGTAGACGGAAGGATCGAGGCACTGGACAGTCCTAAAAAACTTAAACAAAATTATAACTCTGCCACGATGGATGAAGTTTTTCAGGTATTGGCAAGAAAATCCAAATACAAAGGAGAATGAACAGCAGAAAGATAGCAGCCTTCAAGTCATTTATCCATAAAGAGTTCCTGCATATTTTCAGGGATTTCTGGACTATGCTGATATTATTACTGTTACCCGTACTGATGACCCTCCTTTTCGGATTCGGCATCAGCACGGAAATTAAAAACGCCAAAGTAGCGGTGATGGACCTTTCCCGGGATGCTTCGACCCGAAGTATCATCGAAAAATTATCAACAAGCGAATATTTCGACGTAAAATACACTGCAAATTCCGAAGAAGAGATCGAGCACTTATTCAAGAATGACAAAATAGGAATGGCGATGATCTTCAGTGAGAGGTTTTATGAAAACATGCTTCATACAGGCGAAGCGCAGGTCTTACTTCTTGCCGATGCCACAGATCCCAATACGGCCGGCACTTTATCCGGTTATGCCGCGATGCTGATCGCTTCCTATCAGGAACAACTGAACCGGGATATGGGCGCGATACCTTATCATATTGATACGGAAATCAAATTTCTTTATAACCCTACACTGAAAGGGACATACAGCACGGTACCGGGTGTACTGGGGCTGGTCCTGATTCTGATCTGCGCCATGATGACTTCTGTTTCCATCGTTAAGGAAAAAGAACAGGGAACGATGGAAATATTGCTCGTTTCTCCGCTGAAACCGATCACAATCATCCTTGCCAAAACTATTCCCTATCTTGTTCTCTCTCTAATTAATCTGGCTTCCATATTACTCATCGCGGTATATATACTTGCCGTTCCCATCAATGGCAGTTTCCTCTTATTATTGTTGATCTGCCTTCTTTATATATTTGTTTCGTTGGCTCTGGGAATCCTGATATCCACGATGGTTTCCAGTCAGCTTGTAGCTATGCTCATCTCCGGAATGGTATTGATGATGCCGGTGATGATGCTTTCGGGACTTCTGTTCCCGGTGGAAAACATGCCGTTGCCGCTGCAATGGTTTTCCTATATCATTCCGGCCAAATGGTTTATTACGGCTATTAAAAGCATTATGATCAAAGGTGCGGGATTCAGGGCGGTATTCCCGGAATTCGTGGTCCTCCTGGGCATGGCTATTCTGCTGTTTACCGTAAGTATAAAGAAATTTAAAAACCGATTAGCATAAATGGAAAAGAGATGCTGAGATATTTATTAGAAAAAGAATTCAAGCTTTTTTTCAGGAATACTTTCCTGCCGGTACTGGTCATATCGCTGCCGTTTATAGCGCTTGCCATATTTCCGCTGGTAGCCAATATGGATATCAAGAATATTAAGGTTGCCCTTATTGACCACGACAACACCCCCTACTCCCGGGAACTGACGGAGAAAATAGTTTCATCTCCTTACTTTTTACTTTCAGGCATTTACAGTAATTACGAAGAGGCGCTCGAAAGTATCGAAAACGACAAATCGGATATGATCGTGGAAATACCGGCTAATTTTGAAAAGGAACTCATCGCGGAAGGCCACACCCGTCTATTTGCGGCTATCAATGCGGTGGATGGAATGAAGGGAGGAATGGGCAGCAATTATTTATTCGGTATCGTAACCGGTTTCAATCAAAATATCCGGATGGAATTAATCCAGTCTTCCTCCCGCCTGACAATCCCCCATATCGATATTCTTTCCGTATACCGTTTTAACCCGACCCTGCAATATAAATACTACATGATTCCCGCCATCCTAACCATGATTATGGCTATGTTATGCGGATTTTTGCCCGCCCTGAATATCGTGGAAGAAAAAGAAAACGGGACCATAGAACAGATCAATGTCACACCGATCACCAAATCGACATTCATTCTCTCCAAACTCATTCCCCATTGGATCGTCGGATTTGTAAGTATGATTATCTGCGTAGGTGTCTCTTGGCTATTTTATGATTTCCTTCCCAAAGGCTCTATCTTGACCATATCCCTGTTTTCCATGGTCTTCATCTTTACTTTCTGCGGATTCGGACTGGTCGTTTCCAATTATGCCAATACCATACAGCAGGCTATGCTCATCATGTTTTTCTTTATCGCTACATTTATATTTCTCAGCGGACTTTTCACGCCCTACGAAAACATGCCCCAGTGGGCCCAGACGGTCGCGGGGATCAGTCCTCTGAAATACATCATCCAGGTGATGAGGATGGTTTACCTGAAAGGCGCCGTATTCACGGATATGTTACCTCAGTTTACGGCTCTTTCACTGCAGGCAATATTGTTTAACGGGTGGGCCGTTCTTAGTTACAGGAAAAGATTATAAACCGTAATACAAATAACCATAAAAATAATCATATACTAATTTCAAAATCCTCGATCATGAATACCTTTAAAATTATCCCGTTGCTATTGTGCAGCATCTTATTGTCCTCCTTGACCTCATTCGGGCAAACCAGAAATGTAGACTTAACCGTCAGGGGAATTGAGGAAATTGAAGGGCAACTCGTTGTCCTCGTTTTCGAGAAAAAAGAAGACTTTCCCAAAGATCAGAAATTAGCCAGGAATTTCAAATTCCCGGTAACCAAAAAAGAGATGACGGTCTCATTGAAAGGGCTTCCCGCTCAGGATTGTGCCATCATGATATACCACGATAAAGATAATAACCACAAATGCAACCGGAATTTTATCGGGATTCCCACGGAAAAGATAGGTTTTTCCAATAATATCAGACCTAAAACCAAAGTCCCTAAATTTGAAGATGCCAGGGTGCCGGCCGGTGTAACCAAAATCACGGTGGAACTTTATAAATTTTAGAATCTGACTGCATTACTTAAAAGTCAGGCCGGTAAGTGAAAGCATAGTTCTAAGGTATAACCTACCGGATACTTCCATGTGAACCCAATCACAGGGATTTTCTTTATTATTTCTATAAAATTTCTATATTTGTCTTCATTATGGAAATTAACAATACGATCGTTAAAGAATTAGGTAAACAATCCGGTGCTGATGTGACGGGCATTGCTTCCGCGATAAGTTTTGAAAAAGCTGCGCCCGGCTTTGGGCCCATTGATAAACTAAAAAGTTGCCGCTCTGTCATCGTCGTGGGATGTCCTTTTCCGGAGGAGTCCATTTTTAAACCGACACCGGAATATACGGACATCAGGAATCATACGGTAAAAAAAGTAAATGAGATTGCGGCAATTATGGCCAAAAGTATCAGAAAAATGGGATATGATACCAAAGTAATAGGCGGACTTGGCGGGAAATGGGATGACGGTCGGTTCCGTGGACATATTTCGCTTAAACATGCGGCGGAATTAGCGGGACTCGGGAAAATTACACGCAATTACCTTCTCACACATCCCGAATACGGAAATATGCTTTGGTTCGCGGCTGTTCTTACTTCCGCTTCTATCGAACCTGATCAGAGAGTTGAATACGATATCTGTAAAGGTTGTGTGGAGATTTGTCCGTCAGGAGCGCTCAATGATCCGAATATATTTGGTCAGAAAGAGTGTTATCGTACATGCTACAAAACCGTCAAAGGCAAACTGGATCTGAAATGTTTCGAATGCCGGAAGGTTTGTCCACACCGTTTTGGCATCGACGTCAAAGAGATCCAGTGGATATTATAGCCTGAATCCCGGATTGTTGTTCGATGAATTATCCTATTTTATTGGTACTGATAAATAATCGCTGATCTCATTGTAAGGGATCAGTATTTCTCTGGTACCATCCACATACGCAGCTATTTCATAGGCATTATAAAACAGCAGGAGCCCGTTTCCCGTAAGGAAAATATTGGCGGGTAATGCGAATTTGTCATTATTAAACATCAGTCCGGTTGAATTGATGGAACTTTCGGCCGGAATGTTATATTTCTCCCTGAATTTCCTTTCGGCTATCCGGGATAAAACATTGGTATCATTTACAATATCTCCGATATTTAATTCTTTTCCGTCACGTGGATCAAAGATCAGGGAAGTCTGGCTTCCATTGCCGTGGGCTCCACCCGTCATCATATAAGAATCTATTTTGATATTGAGAAGCTCCGGAGTCTGATACGGTACTGAACCTTTAACGGTAGCTTCCCAACCTCCCGGATGGTCAGGATTTTCCTTTATAAAGTCTTCATAGTTTTTTATAAATCCGGAAAAAAGTTCCTCATAATTTGCGGATCTGTCATTTTCCTGGCCTACAATCAGTTTGGTAATCTGGAAAACCCGGTCATTAATACGCTTTGCGGCTTCAGTCTCGCCATCAGCCACAGGTATTTCGGCTTTTAGTTCTGTTTCGGTGAAACCGTTAAGCTGGGATTTTTTCTCATACTCTTTTACGGAGAAAGTCAGTAAAGGATTTTCACTTACCGGCTTGATGGATTTGCCGGAATTATTACATGCCATAGCGGTAAATGCTAACAAACATGCACAATAAATCATTTTTTTCATCGCTGATTGCTAATTTTTTCTTTATTAACTATCTGTACCGGTTATTGTTCAGAAACTTGTGATAATATTAAATATGATCAATTTTCCTATAAAATAAACTGTTCATGGTTTCAATAAGATTCCGGCAGATAAAGACGATTAGTCCCGGGCGTAATAGAGGACAAAAAGTCCGAAAAATGAGAGAATACTTAATACTATTCCCAATAACAGATCATCCTGTGTATAGAAATAGTAACAAAACACAATTAAGAAAACTACAAATATACCGAACTGAATATAGGACACTATATCCATACTTTCTTTAAAAGAGGACCATGCGGATCTCAAAACCGATTTCTTCTCCCGGATAAGCGCGCCATTCTGTCTCTTGACTTCAACATCGTTTTTAACCATATAAAGGCAATCAACTTCCTGCGGTATAATGCTTCTCATTACTACATACAACTTATTTTCATCTTCCGAGGCTCCCGAATGGAAATAATAATGATAGATGTTATTTTGATGGATAATTTCCAAATGGTTCATTAAGCTTCTTTTGGAAATTACCTGAAACGGGAAAAAATTCACACGCGGAGCCGAACCTTTGTAATAAACACTTACTTTTTGAACTTCATCATACGGGAAAAATAATTCCTGTTCATCCGTCTGAACTGCGATTCCGTCAGAAGCAAAATACACCTTACCCCTAAACGGAGCTATAAACCGATTATGAATGATGGAAATGAGCGCGTATATACCTAAGCAAATTACGACATAAAAGAAAAAAAAGCTACCGGAAAATGAG
>CALECM010000046.1 GCA_937949745.1 uncultured Bacteroidales bacterium
GAGGCGTCTATTACTCACCCAAGAAGTTCCTTGCGCTATGAAATTTACCAGTCTGCATAATCTTTAAATCGTTGATTAAAATGTTCTCCGATTTTACTCAATTGCTCAATAAACACAAGTAGTAAGGCTTGTGCAGGCTCCAACATGCCGTCAGGAACAAAATTTGTTATTCCTTTTACCCTAATTTCATGCAGGTCTGGAAGAAATTGGTCAAAATTGCCGTCTTCCTTATTTGAAAAATTATAATATTTTAAAAATGCTGCAATTTCCTCAGCCTGATGCAAAAGAGAATCGATGCTATTATCAATAACATGAATTTTTTTTGCATCACCTATTCTGTCTTTTCTATCTTTTTGGCTAAGGCTCTCCATAGATAATTAAATCTTAGTTTATAAATTCGTTCCTTCCTTAAAATAGAAAGGATACACCATGTTACTTCTGGTATTTGTTAGTCTAACCGTATATTCCATGTTTATCCACAAAATTCCTTCCAGGGGATCTTTTATTTCCACTTCCACTTTTTCCAAAGTAATCCTCGACTCAAAGTAGAGTATGGATTTTCTGATACATTCCCTTATTAATGTTCTGGTAGATAAATCCATTTTTTCAAAAACCCATCTGTTTATATGGGAACCATATTCCATATCAGGGATTCTTTCTCCGGGAATTGTAGAAAAAAGTACAACAAGACTTTGACGAATATCTTCTTCATAACCCACAGTTTCAACTCCCGCTTTTTTTATAAAAGAAGGAGGAAAAGCCCACCCTACGCCCAGAAATGATTTGTTATTTTCTCTATATTCCATTTTTCAGTTAAATCCTGTTTTGATATTATTTTCCGTATTCAAGACGAAGGTCTATGTTTATATCAATTTATTTATCCTCCAATTATTACCGTTGGGCAACCAACTACAATTGAACCGCCATGAGCACAGTTATCGCCCATTCTTGCTGCAGGTTTTCCGCCAATCATTACGGTGGAGGATCCTTTTACGACAGAATCGGGAGGTCCCGTACAAATGCAAACATCACCCATAACGGCTGCCGGTAATCCGCCAATTAGAACCGTTGGCGCACCGGGCCCGATGATTGGGCCGCCCACATGCGGAATTGGCGACGGAACGGCCGGTGTTTGCATGGGACAAGTATGCATATCTGTAATTCTTGCTGCGATCGGCATAATTTTTTAATTTATCATCACCATTGCACCTTTTACAACTGTTTGTCCGGAAGCATTAAGTTCGGCTTTCGCATTTCCTTTTAAGGAAAGTTCCATATCCGCACCAACTTTAACATTCATGCCCTTGAGTTGAAGGTCGCTTTTTGCTTTCATATCCAATTTTGCTCCGGCATCTATGATGATGTTTGTTTGTGCTTTTAAGGTAAGATCTTTTGCTGACTCGATAATTATTCCGCTGTCATTCATTATAATTTTATTACTATTTTGATCAACCAGCTGAATTCCTTTGTTTTCGTCACTTAGGGTAACCATATTTTTTCCGGGCGTTTGAATAGTGATAATTTTTTTCTCTTCTTCAAACTCAATCCGCATATTTGATTTTGTAGTTATTGACCGGATTGTATTATCCGTTGTCAATTCATCAACAGGTTTTTGTTTGCTGCTGTATAAACTACCCAAAATAACCGGCTGACAGGGATCTTCATTGAAAAAACCAAGTATAACTTCATCGCCGATATCAGGAATAAAAAACGCTCCGTAATTGCTGCTGGCCCAAAAATTAGAAAGCCGGGCCCATATCGTATTAATTTCGCATCCTAAAATGGAAAATTCTACTTGTATTCTATTTTCTTTGGCAGGATCTTCATCAATTTTTGTAATTTTTCCGATATGTAAACCTTTTATTCCGGGTAAAAATCCCGAAGCGGGCGGGGCTACAACATCCGGTTTATCCGTAATATTCTCAAATGATAATCCCAATCCGGCAGTGGTAATCCAATCACCGTTTTTTATTTCATGCTCAACATAGCCAATATATGCAATGCCGTTAAATCGTTTGCCAAAACCTTCCAATTCTATGGTTCCACCATGTCCTGCTTTTGCATTTCCCTGAAACTTACAATAGCCCAAAATTCTGGAAATTCCGGCTTTAAGCCTCTGCGAATCCGCCCATGCCTGTAATGCCGATTCTTCTGCGTACATATCGGTTTGAAGAATCATGGTTTCATTTCCGACGGCTTCCGACAATTCACCCACACTATCCGAACCCTGATCATTTAATGACGGAGATACGCCATCTACCGAAACTGTTTTCTGGCTTGCCGGGTCCCATGCAACAGCCCTGAATCCGGCTAATTGTTCGGAAGCGGATAATTCTCCATGAAACTCAATAAGGTCGATCCCATAAGTAACTTTCAATTTCGGGGTTGCCGATAAATCCGGTTTTTTAACATATATGTTTTTCCCTTCGGTAACTATGACAAATCCATTGGCATCAGCGCGAGATAAAACAAAATCCCAATCCGAACAATAGTATTGCACCAAATTATGGTATTGAGTATTTGTAGCATCCACGGAAGGTATTAAATCAGAATAATGCCCTAAAATAGTTTGAATGGCCTGACTTTCTTTTTTATTGGAGAAAACATTATTTTTCCGTGTCAAAGTGGTCAGGTAAGCATAATCCCGGCATTCAATTTCCAAATAAGAATTTTCATTATCACCAAGTACTACTTTATGTGTGATGATAATTCCTTCGAAAACCGGATTCTCATCTTCTTCATATCCGGCTTCGATGCGAATTTTTTTTCCGACAGCAAAAGTATCATCTTCACTTTCGGGAATATTTTCATTAGATATATCTCCCGCTTCAAAGATAAGCGTTGCTTTACCTATCTTATTAACTGATTTATAAATATATACAGAAATCAACCCGAAAATACTATCGGAAATAGGATTTCCATCGCTAAAAACGGATATCCTTACAACCCCGTCTGCATTTTTATTTACTGAATCAGGCACGACGTGAAATTTTAGGGAACATCAATTTGGTTCCGGGTTTAATATTTCTAAAACCTGTAATTCCGTTAAATTCAGCGACATCTTTACAGTAGGAAAAATCCCCGTAAATTTTATTACACCAGAAAGCGATAGTTTCACCTTCTTTCAATATGATATAATGAGATAAATCAGGGGAAGATTTCTGGGCTTTTTTAACTTCTTCATACCTTTCGATATAACCTGAAAACGATACCGAGATTTTTACCCGCAAAGGATTGCCTTCAGGACTAAATAATGTATAATCATATTTTAAAGACTCTAAACCACAATAAAAGACTATTGTTCCCCAACTAATTTGCAGTAGATTCGGTTTATGGGTTTCCCCTTTTATTTTATATACGACATCTTCAAATTTCTCTACAGTCTGATGGAGGTCTTCTGTTGTAGTATAAGCTATTCCGGTAGAATCCAGAATAAAATCAAAACTTAATGTGGTAGGTCCATGTTTATAATATTTCGTTACTTCTTCGGATGAACCCTTAACTTTGTCTGTTGTGTATTCTATACTCTTAGTGAAATTAAGAGATGTCGGATTAATCTTTAGAGTGAAAGAATTCCCATTTCCAGTTATAGGCATTATTTTCATTTTTATTAATCCGCTCATCTTTATCTTTCTTTTTTAATAGTTTTATACAATGTCTTTTCCTGTTTTAATTCCCTGATGATTGAGGTTTTAAGATTCCTGACCATCTCGTGAGATAGTCTTTCGGTACTTTTCTTTTCCACTGTAGTTCTTACTATAATTTCTTTAATAACAATACTCATCGTTGTCTAATTAATTTGGTATAAGAAAATTCTAAATTTTCAATAAGAACACTATTTTTTTCAGAATCAAGCGGGTCCAGTTCCCACTTCACAGGAAAAGCATTCTGGCAAGTCCATGTTGCCATAGTTTGTCCATCGGCATTTAATAAACTAACTAAAATATCTTTGGTTTTTATAGCATCAAATTTAACTCCTTCAATAATATCCCTAATCCAAAGAACGTCATTATATTTAGTGGTTCTCAATGCACGTTTTAGAATTAAGTTACCATGTTTGATTTGCCTGGGAAGCTTATGGACATACTCATTTAATCCACCTTCAGAAAATTCTTCCAATTCTATTTCGGTTGACAGTCCGGAAACTTCTTTAAATGCAAGTTGCAAATTTTGAAGAGTTACCTGAAAATAGAAAGCAACAGGCAGATTCCAATATCCGTCCGATTGTCTGGATTGATTTTGTTTGGTTTGTCCTACAGGTAATGGAGGAGGTGCTGGAATATCACTCATCTTAAAATAAGATTAAAAAATAGAAAGTCAAATCACTATTCGACTTTCTATTTATGGTTAATAATTATCCGTTTGCAATGGTTAACCCCTCATGAGCAATTTCCATTGTTTCCACTGCTACCTCATTCCCATCAGATTTCATATCAGTTCCGGTAATTTTGGTAGGCCAGGCATTTTTTAACGTCCATACCATCGTCGGGCTTCCCTCTTCATCCAGCAAACTGATCGTAACCGCTTGTCTTTCTACTATATTCATCTTGATTTTGTTGAACCAATCCCAAAATTTATTATCCCCTTTAAATATACCTTTTTTCAGGGTAACATTTCCATACTTTTTGATCCCGGGCATTTTGATAGTGGTAAAATCTTTGCTGTTTCCATGTCTGTATTCAATCACCTGCGCTTCTATATCTAATCCCGACACTTCCTGAAATGTAGCTTCGGATAGGTCGTTATCCACTTTAACCGTAAAATAAAATTTCGGTAAGGGCCATACATTATCTTGTTTTTCTCCTGCCATAATATTTTTATTTAAGTTGAAAAATGAAGTTAATTTCGTTTCAATTCATCTTTCATAATTTGTATTTATATGATTATATTTTGCATTTTAAGTTTTGGTTCCGGATTTAGCTTTTCTGCATTTGCTGCTGGAATGTAATTTCAATAAATTCTGTAGGACGGGTAATAGCGACCAAAACGGTTACCCGCAAAATTCCTTCGAGAATATCCTCAGGGGTCATTGTCTCTCCCAGTCCCACATGAACGCTATATGCATCATCTGGTGTGGATCCGGCTAATCCGCCACGTTTCCAGATCCCATTCAAGAAATTCCCGATCATGCTCTTCATATTGACCCATGTATTAGCATCATTTGGATCAAAAACATAAGCTTTTGCAGCATTTTTTATGGATTCCTCGAGCATTATCATAGTACGGCGCACATTAATATATCGCCAATCCAAAGAATTACCATCTAATGTTCTTGCGCCCCACACTTTTATGCCTTCACCCGTAAAAAAACGAATGGCATTAATAGCTTTTCCGTTTACAGGAACATTCAAATCTTCCTGTTCATCATGACAAATACTAACTGTAGAACTTTCGACGGCGGCAATACTGACATTTGCCGGAGCTTTCCATACGCCTTTGGTATTATCAACCATTGTGTATATACCTGCCATCGCTGCAGAAACGGGCAACCGATTAAGAATCCTGGTCATCTCTTTAATCGTTTCCCTGTATAAAGCACTCATCTTGAATAAAACTTTGTGTGCCATTGAATTTTCCTTTTCAACCTCTTTTGATTCCGTATCTCCGCCAGATCCTATTTCTTTAAAAATTCTTTCCGTAAGGTTATCTATACCTTCTTCTGCGGGATCTTTAAGGATTTCTTCGGCTAAGACATTTAGAATATTATCTGGAATATCCTTTAAAGCACTGTCTGAGGATTCGACCGTCACCCGTAAAAGTTTTTGGAGTTCTTCTCCCGGAAGTTTTTTAAGTTCTTCTTCCGAAGAATTATTCAACATACCTTCCAGAAGTCTTCTCAAGTCATCTTTAGAAATGGCCCCATCCGATATATTTTCTACTCCATTATTTTTGAGAAGAACAGCTATGTATTTTTCAATTTCTCCTCTCTTGATTTTATTCTTATCTTCCTCTACCCCATCAATATTTTCCACCATTTTAGGAATTTCTTCCAGAAGGCTTTCTTTAAGCAGTGGTGCAAAATCATTAAATTTATTGATGTTGCTGAAGTTTAAATCACTTTCTGATATTATGGTAGTATTTAACCAGGGATAGTATGCGGCTCCGTAGCTCAAAAAGTTACTACCAATACCTTCTCTAAAATTATTGATTGTTTCTTTACCCTCTTTATATCCTTCAAAAACATCCAATACGGCAAAACGGTTTTGCATCTTATAGCCGCAATGACTGAGCATTTCCTGTTGAACTTCATAACACTCGGAAGCTTTTTCTAAATTAACAAGTTCCGGAATAACCACCATGGTAGGTTCTTGTTCCTTTTCCAATGGTTTTATACCATTAAGCAAATCTTCTTTTTTAATACCTTCATCAGAATAATTACCCACGGAAACGATATAACATGCTCCTCCTCCATTGGAAAAAAACAGAAGCATATTGTAATAAAAAGAAAATTTATCGGTACGTGCTATACTGTAATTTTTCTTGTATGCAGAAATCTTATGGTATCCGGCTGCTCCCTCTGCGACATCAAATTTCGGTGCAGGTGCTTCTCCGAAAAATGTCCTGTATTCCGACATTGATGTAATACGTGTAGGTTTATTCTTCAGCGACTTGTTATCTTTTTCAGCTTTTTCAGTATATCCGATAAAAGCAGGGACGGCCGTTGCGGCCTCCACTACCGAATTAGGGAATGCGTTTTTTTCAACGACATAAACTCCAGGTGTTTTCATTACTGCCATAAAAATCAATTTAATTATTAAAAATAGAAATATGTTGTGATTGTTCCTTCCGGATCTATTAATGAGAACTCATCTGGTTGCGGATTGGGTATAGAATTACTTATCACTCTTTCTCCGCTATCCCTGATCTCCACTAATTGTATTTTAGGATCATTGTCTTCCGATAATTTCACTCTCTCTTTCGACATAAATCGACGCGCATTCCGGATATCCGCAACAGGATAAAATTCTTTTTCATGAAGTTCAATAATATTCCGTTCATCCCTCAATTGTAGATTAATATTTGAATTATGGTATTTCGGAATACAAACATATTCATAGTGTTTCTCAGGACTTTTTACTGATATATCTATATTTTGCAAATTATTATTTATGATATATGGTAAATTCAAGTCTATATTTCTCCAAGTTTTTGATGCAGGTGCTGAATGTGAACAGAACGTGTCATGCTTTGTAGTAGGATTGAGAGACAAATAATAAAATTTCCTATTTTGTGGAACGAGCCCGAAAATAACTTTGTATTCTTTCATCAAGAGATCCTCAGGATTAAATTTTTTCTCGATAAATAAATCCCAACGGGTCGTATGCTGACGGATAAACATTATATTGCATTTTTTAAAAATGAACTGTGTTTCTGGTAAAGGGTCTAAAATAACAGGACAATGCGTTCGGGTAAAATATTCATGAGAAATTGTGATTGTAAGCCACAATCTATATTCTTGTACATTCCTCATGTTATTTATTATTTTCTTGCTTATATTAGTAGTACTTTCGGGACTTTATTATTTATCGACCTCTACATCTTTTTTCCTGATAACTTTACCAAAGTGTTTGATTTCTTCTGCATCAATATTTAAAGTTCTCAATTTACATAATAATGAAGGGTAATACATATTCCCGCAAATACTCCATAAATTTGATAATTCGCTAAAAGACAGATTTACAGGTTCTACATTAATATTGGTATTGGAGTTCTGTATAAGAAATGAGTTATTTGACTGTAAAAACATAGCAACTCCTGACATAATAGCCAATGATTCTTCATATTGTTTTTCATTAAAGACAGCAGCGATCATCATATAAAGATTTAACTGCCAGGAGGGACCTCCTGCTTTATAATAATTACCTGATTTTTGTTGTCCGAATTTTATTCCACTACCGGTTTCCCTTTCTATGTTAGTCAAAAAAACATGAATTTTATTTGACGCTATTGCTTTTTCCTGATTTATTAAGGGTGTCAAATTGACAATATCTTCATTCAACTTAAAAATTTTTTTCAAATAATCGGATAATAACGAAGAAAATGTAGAGATTGCCAGGTCAATCATTCTTATAAAATTTTTTGGCAATGTTATTACAAGTTGACGAAATTTTATTTCGCCTTACTTAATTTTTAAGGTAATATACTTTATTTTTCGAAAAAGACTTTCTTGACTGCGGTAGATTTCATTGTAAATGTGAAAATATCAGGATTCGTAACAGCCGGGTATTTCTTGTTAAATTGTTTCTATTATTATCTGAAAAATATTCCTACATTAGTAGAAGTTTAAATTCCGGTAAAATCCACTACAGTAATCCTTTTAATCCTATACCTTGTTTTCTTTAACTAAATTTACCAATCGAATAAAGATTTTCCTTCAATAATAATATTTTTTTCCCTTCAAGTCATCCCGTCACACCTTTAGTGAAGAATGGATAAAGAAAATCAAATAATAAATTCTTTCCTGTTAATTTCTTTATTAATAAAATAAAGATAGTGGGGAACATGCAAATAAAAAAGCGCTATACCTATTTATATAGCGCTTTTCATATTAAGAAAGAAAGTAGTGACTTAGATCACTTTTCCTTTTAATTGCAATATTACCCTGTCGGTTTCGGCATTCGAAAGAACCGTGATCCGTTTGCTGATCAATCCTAAATCCTTAGCCGTATAGATAGCTTTGATCGTCCCTTTCTGACCGGGCATAACCGGAGATTTGGTCCATTCCACTTCGGTACAATCACAGGAAGAAATGGCATCGTCCAATATTAACGGCCGGTTGCCCACATTGGTAAAAGTGAGGGTTAAGGTTTTTACTTCGCCCACTTTAACTTCACCGAAATCGAAATATAATTTATCAAACTTTATTTCAGGCCCGTTTACCTGTCCTGAATTCTGGGCTATCAACGGCAACGAAAAGATACCGATCAATAATAGAACAAAATATTTCTTCATCATGATTAATTTAATATTCAGTTATCGGAAAATGATTACCTGGGCATTGCCACTGGACTTTGTGCATTTTCAGGAGCGGATTCTACCGGAGCTTCCACTACATTTCCTTTTATATTCAGCACAACCCTGTTATTTTCAGCATTAGATTCCACGGTAATGGATTTATTAATACCTCCTACCCGGTTGGTATCATATTTTACTTTAATCACGGCTTTCCCGTTTTTAGGAATAGGTTCTTTGGGCCATACAGGTACGGTGCAACCGCAGGAAGAACGAACATTGGTGAGGATTAGATCCGATTTTCCGGTATTTTTAAATACGAATTCACATTCACCGTTTCCTCCCTTTACTACAGTACCGTAATCATGCACCGTATTTTGAAAAGTGATAACGGGTTCTTTTGATTTTTTGCTCTTTTCATTGGCAGTTTGCTGTTGTGCACTCAGTGAAAAGACCGTGGCGAAAACCATTAAGGTTAAAACAATTTTCTTCATATGATTTTTCTTTTTATTGTTTAATAAAGAACTTCTTTTTGACAAATTTCAGTGAAAAAAGTTTAATGAATTACAGATAAAAGAGCTAATTCATAACTTTTCAATCCGAATCCCGAAATAAAACCACGGCATACGGAAGAAATAAAAGACTTCCGCCTGTAATTTTCCCGGGAAAAGAGATTGGATATATGTACTTCTATAACCGGAACGTTAATTGCCCGGATCGTATCGGCAAGTATAATGGAAGTATGGGTATACGCACCCGGGTTTAAAAGAATGGCGTCACAGTCACCGCAGGAAAAAAGCATGTTCACTAATTCTTCAACCTTGTCGGATTGAAAATAAATCAGGTCACAGACG
>CALECM010000047.1 GCA_937949745.1 uncultured Bacteroidales bacterium
TTGCAAAGTAATATCCACAAGGGGAAGGGCATGGGAAGAACGCAAATGAAAACGGGTGATATCCTGCATCAGGGTTAAAGCCAGATATTGGAAATAAACAGAATCGGTAGTGGATATGGGGAGTTGAATAAATTTTGCATTATCCGAAAAATAATCAGGATCGTTCATAACAAAAGGAGCAAGCGGAATCGGCAACCGGTCAACGCCGCCACGGTAGAAATCCAGGGCACGGAAAGCCAGGAAATCATATAATGTGGGGCGGTATTCCACCGAACGCATACTGTCCATCAAAACGGCATAGCTTTTAATATCCGTTTTCTGCAAAAGTTCTTTGGGTTCAAGGGATTGACGGTAATGACCGATAATTTCCCCGACCAGCGTCTGTATATCCCATGTTTTAAAATCCTGAGGCTTTTCACCGACAATGGCTGTCCGGTTTAAAATGTCATACTGTTCCTGGTAATAATAACTATACAGGAATTCAGCCATAAAACTGTGCCAGAGGGCCCGGTCGACCGTACTTCCGTTACGAATTTGGGTTTGCAGGATAAGATAAGCGGTGTCGTAATAGTTATCCTCGATACTTTGCGCCTTTTCGATTTTTTTGAGGATCTCTTTAATTTGAGATGGTTGTTGTTGTGCCATTGCTCCTCCCATAACGCCGGTTAAGGCCAGAAATAAAAAAAATCTTTTCATCGTATAGTTTTTTAATCATAACAATCCCGTCGTCCGGTTCTGTTCATTTCATTTTTATCGCCGGTACTTTATTCAAACGGTTCAAAAGTAGTAAAAGTATTTTAAAAAAACGTACATTTGCATACTAATCCTGAAATATGAAACATCTGAGTATGATCGCGGTTGTAGGCAACAATTTTGAACTGGGCCTCAATAACCGACTGTTATGTCACCTTCCGGAAGATTTAAAAAGATTCAAAACCGTTACTTCCGGCCATACGGTTATCATGGGTGATAAAACCTGGGAATCCCTGCCTAAGAAGCCATTACCGAACAGAAGGAATATCGTCATGACGTTAAACCGGGACGTGGAATATCCTGATTGTGAAGTAGCCCATTCCATAGAAGAGCTTTATGACCTCCTGGGAGATGATGAAGAAGCTTTTATTATCGGAGGAGCCACTATCTATAAGCTTTTTATAGATAAGATCCAAAAATTATACCTTACCCGTATCCGGTCGGATTTTGAAGCGGATGTTTTTTTCCCGGCTGTAGATTTCTCGAAATGGATCCTTAAAGAAGATATTTTCTTCCCGCGGGATGAAAGAAATATGTATGATTTACGTTTTCAATATTACGAGTTAAAAAAGTAATCGACATGAAGAAATTTGTTTTAGGAGTTCTGATATGCTCCCTGGTAAGTATTTCATTTGCGCAAAAAAATAATGATCTGGTAGTACCGGACCTTCCGATAGATGAAGATACCAAATTGGTGACTTACAAAGAAGTGGTTCAACAAAAAGGGTCTCCGCAGGAACTTTACGACCGGGGAATGGCCTGGGCAAAACAGTTTTATAAAAATACGGCTGAGGTCATCAGGAAAAGCGACCGTGAACAGGGAGTTATAGAAATGCGCTCCAGTGTGAGGATATATTTTAAAATGAAGGACGGAAATCTCCATTTCAGGAACATAGTGTATTATAATTTCAGATTGGAATGCCGTCAGGACCGTTATCGTTATATCATCACGGATTTTAATGAGAAAGGTACCTCCGCCATGCCTATCGAAAGCTGGTTTAATACGGAAAATCCCAAATGGGATCCGTCACAGTATGATTTCCTCAATCAGGTGGACGAACAGATCCGGGCGCTGATCGAATCTCTGGAAGAAGGGATGGAACCTAAAATCGAAAAAACGGATGATTGGTAAATCCCGATACTTATTTTTTGCCGCACTTATTTTCCTGTCGGCTTCGTGCCGGAATAAGGAAGAAACCGGTAAGCTGGCTTTGAAATTTACTTTTTCAGTAGATACGGATAGGCTGAAAACCTATGAGATGATTTATACCAATGCCGCAGGTAATCTTTATGAGGTTGCGGAAGTGAAATATTTTATTTCGGACATATACCTGAAGAGATCCAATGGAGATATGATCAGGATTACGGATAAAAATTCCATCCATTACGTGGATTATGATATGGGCAATACCCATACATGGACGATCGGGGATCCGTTGCCCGCCGGAGAATACCAGTCCGTTTCTTTTACATTCGGATTATCAAAACAGAAAAATAAATCGAACTATTTTGTAAATCCTCCGGAAAGCCATATGTCGTGGCCGGAAGTATTGGGTGGTGGATATCATTATTTACAGATTAACGGAAGGTGGATGGAAGCGGGTTCGCCGTCCCCGTTCAATTTCCATACCGGTATAGGACAAACTTATGAAGGTGAATCTATTACAGGTTTTGTCCACAATGATTTTACCGTTACGGTGCCGGCTTCATCATTTACTATTTACGATAAAAAAACCACTACATTAACGTTGGATATGAATATAAATAACTGGTTTACAAATCCAAATATATTCGATTTCGATATCCGGGGCGGCGGGATCATGCAAAATCAGATGGCACAGGAAATCATCAGGCAGAACGGGCAGGACGTTTTCTCCGTCAGCGATAGAGGCTTACTTAACTAAGAAGTTGTTTTTTTCGAAAACCTTCTTTACTACCTGGAAATTATCGTTCATTACCATTAAGGCGGCTTTATCTACGTCGACCGTATTATTTTTAGTTTTGGTGCCGGGTTTATAGGTAAGTTTCCAGCTCATAACGTGATTGGGCGGAACCGACGCCGTTACGGCTTCCACAATGCCTTCTT
Organism: uncultured Bacteroidales bacterium; assembly: GCA_937949745.1. Classification (GTDB taxonomy): domain Bacteria; phylum Bacteroidota; class Bacteroidia; order Bacteroidales; family WCHB1-69; genus JAGVVH01. The sequence goes on from CALECM010000047.1 coordinate 2,840, forward strand.
TCTTCAATTCACCGTTTTCATGGTCGATCCACTCGATATGGCCGTTCAGATCTTCCTGCCTGTAAGTGATCGCGTTATGCGATTGCCCGTTGATAAAGACAAAGGTAATGATAAGCTGATTCGGATTTTCCGGATCAAGGGCTATGATACGATTATACTGGTAAGCGAAATCCCCGAATTGATTGGTAACGGTTTCTCCTTCCGAGAAATTGGTTTTGGATAAGTTATGCTGGGAAAATAAAGAGGGTATGATACCTGTCCATATCAGGAGGATAATTAGTTTCTTCATATCAGTTAGGATTAAATCTGTTGATCCATTCGGCTACTTCCGGGGCAGGTATTTTGCACATGCATTTAAAATGTTTTAACGGACATTTTTTATATCCTAACTTGGAACACGGACGGCACCACAGATCGTTCACTTCAAATAACCGGAATAAATTTCTTTCTCCGGGCAGGTAAGGATACATGCCGAATTCGGGAATTGTATTGCCCCACAAGGAAGCAATAGGTTTATGTAAAGCGGCTGCGATGTGCATAAGCCCAGTATCACCTGTGATCAATCCGTCGCTTTGCCGGATCAGTGATGCCGATTCGTACAGATTGAATTTTCCGCAACCGTTGTAAGCTCTTTCCCCCAGTTCATGTACGATTTCCTCTCCGATTTGTTCCACATCTTTACCACCCAGTAACATAACCGGTTTAAGCAGTCCTCTGCCTATATCTACAATCTTCTGGTACGGTATACGTTTGGTGGCATGTTGCGCACCTACCGAAACGGTTATATATCCGTCTTCAAAAACGGCCGGCAGATCCATGGTATCGAATTCCTTTTCCGCCGGGATTACAAAGTCCAGTCCCTGTCCGTCGTTATGAATACCCAACGCCCGGGCCGCCTCGAAATACCGGTCTACAATGTGAATATCCGGAAGCAGGTTAGCTTTGAAGTTAACCATGATCCATTTCTTTACGTTCAGTTTGGCAAAACTTTGATGAGGACGACGAAGGGCCGCGGTGATCCTGCGTGAACGGACATTTTTCTGAAGGTCGATAATAAAATCGAAATCTTCTTTTTTCAGTTCATGAATAGTCTCTTTAATGTTTCCTTTAAACTCGTGAATCTTATCGATATACGGATTGGGTGTTAAAAGGTATCCGTACTGAGATTTGGTAAGGAAATGTAATTCAACTCCCGGAAGCTGTTGCCTGACCGCTCTTACCACAGGTGTTGTCAATACAATGTCTCCGATCGAACTAAATCTGATAATTAATATTTTTCTATGCGACGGAGGTTGCAGGTCATCCATATACAGGAATATTTACAAGAGGTTTAGTGGGTTTGTGGAATTACTTTTTTTACGATTACTTTTACAGGATTAGAATATATTTGTAACAGGTAATTCATCATTTTTTCTTCTGAAACATCCTCAACCCTGGATTGTTTATCGAGGTACCTGAGAAATTCTCTTTTTCCTTCTTCGGTATAAAAACCGGTAAATTCTTCCGTATTTTCCAAATAATCGTAAGCAATATAATTGGTTGGGAATAATTTATAATTTTTATATATCTGATTGTCGATAATCTTGCAAACCATGTCAATCGTATCCTTACTGTTAAGATGAGCGGGGATATTATCCAACTCGTCATTAAGTGAAGTTCCGATGACCAGATGCACCCGGCCTTTTTGTCCGAAAAGTCCTTGTTTGATACTTTCGAAATCCTCTCCCGGTCTCTTTTCATAACGGTGATCTTCCGAAAGAGCCAGTTCGCGGGCTTTAAGCTGGTCGCAAACTTCCAGTTCATAAGATATCGTAACCGGCACGATATTGAGTTCTTTCAGGGCGGCGACGGGATTTTTAGGATCCGTCATGGAAAACATCTTTACCAGTCCGTGTTGGGTCCGGTCGATACCATTCTTCGTTCTTCCGTTACGCTGGGCGATCCATACGGAATCATGTTCATCCAGGATACTGTGGTGCAGATAACCGGAAAGAAGCCGGTAATTTTCCAGTTTTTCCCGGAGGGAAACCGACCTTTTTACGGTGATCATTTTGTTAATCTTCCCAATTTCGGTAAGTAACGGAGTAGATAAAAGATTATCCCCGATCGCGATTTTAGAAGTGGGATAATGATTCACCATAAAATAATATTGTAAGAGGGAAGTATCGAAAACGATATCACGGTGATTGGCGATAAAGAGGTATTGTTTATTCCTGTCCAGGTTTTCCAATCCTTCCATTTCCACGCCGAAAGTAGTATGGTCAATAAAATATTCGACGAAATCTTTGGCTACGGAAAGTTGAAAGTCGTAGATAGTATTGTATTGGGGATATTCTTTTAAGATTTTCTCCACCTTCACATTAGGGCGGAAAAGCTCTAAAGTTTCAATAAAAACATCTTTTTGGAATAAATTTTGTATGGCTATACGAGCTTCATCTTCAGTGTAATGTCTGAGATCATAAAATGGGTCATTCATTCTGTAAAAAATATTTCTTGATGCAAAAATACAATAAATTTGAGAACGATATACGACAGGCGAAAAAGCAATTTTTCTCTTTTATTTCGTATCTTTGCATTATGATTAAGGATATTAGCGTTATGGGAAAAAATACTCCGGAAAATATACAACCGGCTATCGATATATTAACCAAGTATACGGACAGTAAATTATTGACTCATTTGAATGCCTGCGTTCATTGCGGACTGTGTGAAACGAGTTGTCTTTTCTGGCTCACGGATCAGGATCCCAGGCATATACCCGCCAGGAAAGTGGATATCGTTGCTTCCGTTTACCGGAGATATTGTACCTTTACCGGAAAAGCGGCTCCTAAATTATTTAACGCAAGGGAATTGAATGATGAAACCATCGCGGAAATGACCGACCTGCTTTTCGGGGCATGTTCCATGTGCGGACGATGTGTTAAGCATTGTTCCATCGGCGTGGATATCGCTTTTGTGGTGAAGACCGGCAGAAGAATGCTGGCGGCCATGGGTTATGTTCCCGCAACGTTGCAGGCGACTGTAGATGCGGCTGTTCAAACGGGAAATAACATGGGAATTGAAGAGTCCGAATTCATCGATACCATCCAATGGATGGAAGAAGAGTTGCAGGACGAAATGAACGGAGATGTAAATGCCCGTATTCCGCTGAATGAACAGGATAAGGAATTCCTTTATACACTGAATCCGCGCGAAGCTAAATTTTTTCCTTTATCTATTGCGGCTGCGGCTAAGATTTTTTATGCCGCCAAAGCGGACTGGACCCTTTCGTCCAAAATGTATGATGTTACCAATTACGGTTATTTCTCCGGCAATGACGCGGAAGCCAGATTAATTGCCCAACATATGTTCGATGAGGTTAAAAGGGTAAACGCCAAAACGTTGGTACTGGGAGAGTGCGGACACGGGACCCGGGCCCTGCGCTGGGAAGCGCCCAATTATGTGAAGCAACATCCTGATTTCAACATGATCACTTTAGTGGAATTACTGGAGCAATATATCAAATCGGGAAAGATTAAATTGGATAAGAATCTCAATAACAAAAAATATACGATTCACGATCCTTGCAACATAACCCGCAACGGCGGTCTTTTCCGGACTTTACGGTTTGTAGTAAATGAAGCGGTGCCCGAATTGATCGAAATGAATCCTACCGGGAACGATAATTTCTGTTGCGGCGGTGGCGGCGGTTTACTGGCGATGAGTGAATATAACGAAAGGCGTTTACTCGCAGGAAAAATCAAAGCCGACCAGATCAAAGCTACGGGTGCCGATGTGGTGATTACGCCATGTCATAATTGTGTGGACCAGCTTATGCAGCTTAATCATACTTACCAGTTAAATGTCGAAATTAAATCCGTCGCGGAAATAGTAGCGGACGCGCTGGTGATCGAACCCGTATCTTCTATATAAAGGAGATAGTTTTAAATAAACCATGTAAAGAAAGTGAAAATTAAAAATAGTAAGTGGCCATATATCAAAGATTATTATTGTCCAATTAGGTTGGGCAAATAGATAGCACCGTAATTGAAAGACTGTCATAGGTATAAATTAACAGATTTAGGACCTCTATTTCTTATAACATTTTATATATGTTATTTCTAAAAATCAAACACAGTAAGTGGATAATGGTAATATTTCTGTTTTTTGGTATCAAATTTAATTTTGCTCAAACATCTGATTTTAAATACTTTAAGACCTCATACATTATGGTGCCTAAAACCGATAGTTTTTACGATGTAGGGGAATACACTAAATCTATTAACTTCAACCTTTCCCAGGTGGATAGTACAGGAAAGATCATCAACCCGCACAATTACGTATTAGCGCAGGATTATGCTTTATTGGGGAATCAGGATTCCGCTTTTTATTTTTTGAACAAATATGTGGATGGTGTTCCAAGGGATTACCGATCAATATACGTAGACCAGGACTTTGAACCACTAAAGGCTGATGAAAAGAGATGGAATGAGATCATCAACAAGGTAGAAGCAATTTATATTACGGAATTGGATTCAACAATGAACAAGGAACTTGCCTTAAGATTGTTTAGAATGTATCCCGAAATTCAAAAATATGGTGCTTTATCATCTGTCAGTTTTAGGCGTTCTGAAATGCCATCATCAAAAGAAATTGCAGAAGTTGGAATAAAATATAAAAGTGAATTAAAGAAAATTATAAACAAGTATGGATTCCCGACTCCATCTAAAGTAGGACACACTGCCGCTGATGTTGCATTTTATATATTGCATCACTCGAATATCGAAGACAAGTACTATAGGATGGTAAAAGATGCCTATGAAAATGGTGACTATTTTCCAGAACATTACGCATTGCTGACAGACAGATGGCTAAGCCAAAATGGTAAAAAACAATTGTATGGTACCCAGTTTAGGGCTCAAAAAAGACCAGACGGAAAAATGGGAGATTATACTCTACAACCTGTTGATGATTTTAAAAACCTAAACAAAAGACGGGCCGAATTAGGTTTGCCCCCTATCGAAGATTATGCTGTACAAGTAAAAGGCACCATACCTGAAGAATATTACAAAGAATAATGAAGAAAATATTGATATTAACAGGGATAGTGATTCAGCTTCAACCAATGTTATGAAATGGATCAACCATTTGGATGATTCCGTTCATGTAATACGGATGAATACTGAAGATCTATTTGAATACCATTATTAATCAGGATAAAATTGATGCTTCCATTTTTTTGAAAAGATGGTATTCAATTCTCTACTGATGAAATAAGTATTGTTTGGATGTGGAAATGGTTTAGAATCAGAAATCTCTTAAACAATAAAAGGAATAATTTGAATTCCGATATTAAAAAGATTGATGCCAATTTAAGGGATGAAGAAAGTGCTTTTCGAATATTTATCGTTCAATTTAAGCTTTATTCGGTTCCCATTGGCTAAAACCCTTTTCATTGACGGAATTAAATAATTGGAACAATTGTATTTAGCAAACAATATAGGTTTTAACATATCCAGGACATTTCTCCGGTCAAAATTTTACAAAGAAGATATTCGGTCAGGGATTATAACAAAACCGATGTCCGAATGTATGATCCTGAATATCGGAGATATAGTATTGATTTTGATAAAATAACGGGTATAATCAGTAAATTGGAAAGTAGAGGATATGAAAATGTGCAATTGTTTCCGGAGATTACCAATCTGGACAAATTATCAACCATCTTATCCCCCGCGATGGATAAGACTTTCGGAAACATTTCTGAAACACCCATAAAAAAAGTAATTGAGATGAATGACTTTAAAAAACTGGCATATTCATAAAAACAAAATAGATGTTTGTAAGACTGTGAATTTAAACACACATGTACTATTGTAGAAACTTTATTAAAACCTTTACGGCTTTAATTCACATAAAACTACATTTTCCACATGTTGTGTATGGGGGAACATATCCACCGGCTGTACTTTGCGGATCACATATTTTTCACTTAATAAGGTGAGGTCACGCGCCTGTGTGGCTGGATTACAACTCACATAAACGATGCGGCGCGGGGCTGCTTCCAGCAATTGTTCAACCACTTTGGCATGCATACCCGCACGTGGAGGATCGGTAATCACGATATCCGGTTTCCCGTGTTCCGATATAAAATCCGAGGTCAATATTTTCGCCATATCCCCGGCGTAAAATTCGGTATTGGTAATATGGTTTAACAGGGAATTTTCTTTTGCGTCTTCGATAGCGGCATCCACATATTCGATCCCTGTCACTTTTTTGGCATTTGAAGCTACGAAATTCGCAATTGTCCCGGTACCGGTATAAAGGTCGTATACCGTATCTTCCGGAGTAATACCGGCAAATTCCCGCGCAATCTTGTATAAGTTATAGGCTTGTTCGCTGTTGGTTTGGTAAAAAGAAACCGGTCCGATTTTGAAAGTTAAACCTTCCATTTTTTCATAGATATAGGATTTCCCTTTCCACAAGATAATGTCCAGGTCGGTGATAGTATCATTAAGTTTGGGATTTATCACATATTGTAATGAGGTGATTTCAGGGAAACGTTCGGCCAGGTGTTCCAGTAATTTTTCCCGGTATTCGGATTCTTCCCCGAAAATTACGATGACCATTATTTCACCCGTGGAAGATGTCCTGATGATGAGGTTTCTCAGCAGCCCCTCATGATTTCGTACATTATAAAATGCAAGATCGTGGTTCAGGGCAAATTCCTTAACGGCAAGGCGAATCGAATTACTGGGATCTTCCTGCAAATAACAATGTTGTATATCCAGGATCTTATCGAATTTCCCCGGAATATGGAATCCCAATCCCCTGGTTTCTATGCTTGTGGTTTTTTGGAGTTCCATATCCGCATCTTCCAGCCAGCGCAGGTTTGAAAATGTAAACTCTAATTTGTTCCTGTAATAATATTCTTTTTCGGAAGGTATTATAGGCAGTAAGGGAGGATACTCAAATTTTCCCAGATGAGCAAAATTATCATCCACCTGTTTCTGCTTGTAAAAAAGTTGTCGGCTATATTCCATCACCTGCCATTTGCATCCGCCGCAAATTCCGAAATGGGGGCATTTCGGTGATATCCGGTAAGGAGAAGGTTCTAAAATATCCAAAAGACGGCCTTCGGCATATCCTTTTTTCTTTTTGAAGATCCTCACATTGATCCGGTCACCGGGAACGGCAAAAGGTACAAATACCGTTAATCTTTCTTGTTTACCCACCGCTTTGCCTTCAGCGCCGGCGTCTATGATTTCGAGATCTTCAATAATATAGTCTTTCATAAAGTAATTTTCATTTCCTGTAAAAATTCATATCGTCAATATAGTGCTGTACTTTGGGCAGCAAGAGGTAACGAACGTTTTTTCCGGCTTTGATGCTTTCCCGTATCATGGTGGCCGATATTTCCATTTTCGGTGCTTCGACAAGGGTTACGGATGGATGGTTTTTGAATTTACCACCGTCGAAACCATCACGCGGATATACATAAAGGGGAAAATTTTCTAAAATGAATTCATAATTTTTCCATTTTTCAATGTTTTCCAGATTATCTTCTCCCATAATCACGGCAAATTCTTTTTTCGGGTAAAGTTCCTGTAGGTAAGTCAGGGTAGTGGCCGTGTATGAAGGGTACGGAAGTTTGAATTCAATATCGCTGGAGCGAAACCTCGGATCGTCTTCAATGGCTACGTTAACCATATATAAACGGTTAAGTTCCGGGAGTAATGAGGCTTTCTTTTTCAATGGATTGGAAGGACTTAACACAAACCAGATTTCTTTGAGGTCGGTGTTCTCTACCAGATATTCCGCTATAATGAGGTGCCCGATATGGATAGGGTTAAAAGTTCCAAAATATAGTCCTGTTTTCATAAGAATTATTTTAATTTATCCTGTAAAGGGTTTGGAACTATTATTTGTTTATCAATTACGCTATTAAACATGAATAAAATCCCTTACTATATCCAATACTTCCTGTTGGGCTTTTTCCAGATCATCATTAATAATGACCTTGTCAAACTGTTTCTCGTAAGAAAGTTCAAATTCCGCTTTTGCGATTCTCTGTTTCAGGGATTCGATATCCTCAGTCCCCCGGAGAGTAAGCCTTTGCTCCAATGTCTCCAGGTCAGGAGGTTTGATAAAAAGGGCGAGTGCCATTTCCCCATATTCCTTTTTCACATTTAATCCGCCTAAAACATCCAAATCCAATACCACATGCTTTCCGGTTTTCCAGATACGTTCCACTTCCGATCTTAAGGTGCCGTAAAAACGGTTAGGATATACCTCTTCCCATTCCAGGAATTCTTTTTTTTCAATCTTTCGTTTAAACTCTTCCACACTCAGGAAATAATAATCCCGGCAGTGTTCTTCATTGTGCCTTTTCGGACGGCTGGTGGCGGAAATGGAAAATGAAACGGGTAGTTCCTGCAGAAGGAGATATTTTACAATAGATGTTTTTCCGGCCCCTGAGGGTGCGGAGAGAATGATCAGTTTCCCTTCCATAATGCCTTGTTTGAAGATGTAAGTGTCTATATCTGTCGAATGAAACTATCTTTGCAGATAGCTTTCAGCCGTTTTAAAGGATGCACAAAAATACGTAAATTAATGCTATTTTTGTTTCCAAAATTTGGAATATGGATCTTAGAAAGTATGAACAATATCCTTCACCCTGCTTCATCATGTTCGAAGAAGCCCTGGAGGCAAACCTGAAACTTCTTGATCTGGTGCAACAATCAGCCGGAGTCTCAATTATATGCGCCTTAAAAGGATTTGCGTTCTGGCATTCTTTTCCGCTGATCGGCCATTACCTGAAAGGAGCAACCGCAAGTTCGCTTAATGAAGCCCGGCTTATCTCCGAACATATGGGATGTGAAGCCCATACTTATTGTCCTGTTTATTTCGAGGATGAAATGGAGGAGCTGATGGTTTACAGTAGTCACATGACCTTCAACTCTTTGTCGCAGTGGCATAAATACAAAGACAGGGTTCTGGCGTTTCCTAAGGAAATAAGTTTCGGACTGAGAGTTAACCCTGAATATTCCGAGATTTCCTGTGACCTGTATAATCCGGCAAGACCCGGTTCACGACTGGGAATACTGGCTGCCGATATGCCCCGTCACCTGCCTGAAAATATAGAAGGTCTGCATTTTCATGTTTTGTGTGAAAACGACAGTTATGCCCTGGAGCATACGCTTGAACATTTTGAAGCTAAATTTTCTCATCTTATCAAAGAATGTAAGTGGGTGAACATGGGAGGCGGACACCATATTACCCGGCAGGATTACGATGTGGCTCACCTTATTCAATTATTGCAGGATTTTAAATCCCGTTATCCTAATCTGGAAGAAATCATTCTTGAACCCGGAGAGGCTGTGGGCTGGCAGACAGGTGTTTTATCTTCTACCGTGGAGGATATCGTGGAGAATAAGGGTGTTAAGATCGCGATGCTCAATATCTCTTTTGCCTGCCATCTGCCCGATTGTCTGGAAATGCCTTATAAACCCACTGTTCTGGGCGCCCATGAACCGGATGAGAAAAGCCGGTTTGTTTACCGTTTGGGAGGAAGTTCCTGTCTGGCGGGAGATTATATAGGAATGGGGGATTTCGCATTTGACGAGCCTTTGGAAATCGGAGACCGGATTGTATTTGACGATATGATCCATTATACCATGGTGAAAACTACTTTTTTTAATGGCGTCAAGCATCCGGCTATCGGGGTGGTAAAAAAAGACGGCGAATTTATTTTCCTGACCCAACCGGGAGGATACCAGGCGTATAAAGAGAAATTGGGATAGCAGATACAAAAATTATAAATAAATTTTTTCATTCAAAGTTTCCAAAGTATTGGTTTTGTATTTTGTCTGTTTCCAGATAAGTTTATTTTTATAATACAAAAAATATAAAGGAAAAATTTTATTGCTATAGTATTTACATGTATTGGCTTCTACAAATATAAAATCATTAAAATATTTGGAATGAAGATTCCTGATGGCTTCAATCGTTCCGAATTCATAAATGATGATATTTATTTTTTCTCTGTTTTTATATTGCATCAGTTGTTTCATAGCTAATTCACAATAACCGCATCCCGCACCGGAAACAATAACCAAGGTGTAATCACTTTCATCTAAGTGTTTGTTTGATAAAATGTTACAGTCCAAAAAATTGGGTAATACTTTTTCGACTTTTTGGGAATAAATTAATCCTATGTAAAAAATAAGAATGTAAATGATGAGTATTTTTTTAAAAGTCTGCATAATTTGGTATCTTATTTAAATTTATGTAATAAAGGAAATGATTTTTAATATTAAGTTTTATATGTTACTCATTTTGAATAAAGATGTTAATCAACAACCACAGCCTTCTCCTCCCAGTTTGTACATATCCATTTGGCGTTAGCTTTACAGTTACCTCCTCCTTTAGGCTTATAACCCATAAATATATGAGGTTTAATCCCTCCCGGATTGCGTAAACTTAAATTAAATACTCCCCAAAAAGCATCACTTTGTTTATCATCAAAATATTTTTCAATACCATCATAAATAGCTCCGGTTAATCTAATTTTTTCATCGAATATCAGACTCTTTTCAAATTCTTTAAATATTTCTTCCGGAACAAAATTATCATAAGCAATTTTTCGAGCTTTTACGATTAATTCATTAATATCCTTGGATTTTCTCATCATTTCATTTTCTTGTTGAGGTAAAAAATTCTCTTTTGTGCAATTGGTTAAAATGAAACTTAAAAGGATAAAAATTCCACTAATTAAAATAATTCTATTTCTCATGGTTAAAAATTTTAAGTTTTAAAAATGTAAAAATCATTTCCTTGTCACAAATATAGATTAATAAATTACATAAAATTATATATAAAAGTGCTTTTTCTTTTTTGGTTATCTTATTCTTAGTATTATGAAAAATCTTATAATTTCAGTTAATTCCTGACCCAACCGGGAGGATACCAGGCGTATAAAGAGAAATTGGGATAAAATCCGGAAATTTTAATATCTTCTGTTGAGGATCAGGGTATTGATCAGACCGGGAATAAATATAGCCGGGGTAAGATTGAAAGGGAACATCACATAATCATACCATTCAAGCCTGAGACCGGCATGTTTGAGCGAAAGCTGGTTTTGAGAAGATTTAGGATTTGCCGTTTTGTCGAAACCGGAAATAGGGTTATATTCATGTTGCCAGCCGGAATAATTTTCAACATTCCTGGAAAAATAACGATAGGCCCGTGCGTTTACATCCTGCTCGACAGGATGCCGGTTATGTCTTCCTTTACTCAGTGCGCTCGGGATGCCGTATTTAGATAAGTAAAATATTCCGCTCGACTGGCTTTGGATATAATGCCCGTATTCGTGTTGAAACAGCCGGTCGGAAGGATCGGCTTTAGTTCCTCTTTTTCCCATGATATAGTTTCCCAGCGATAAACCGGAGAATTTTGGAGAATAAGTTTCGGCGAGTGTCGCGCCCCCATAGTAACTTACCTCCTTAATCCCGTTAAAGAAGTTTTGAGTTTGGGTTACCATACTGCCCAGAAAAGTTTGCGGGAATTGCCAGGTAAAACGTGATACGAATTCCCCGAACCTCCTTCCTTTTCCCTGTTTATTAGGATCCGTCTTAAAAAGGCCGATCCATAACCTCCAGGAGTTCTGCGTAGATACCCAGCCGTTTTTCCATGCGTTTTTGGTATAATCTTTTCCCCAGTTCCAGAATTCCAGCCCTCCTTTGGTAAAACAGATCGTGAAAAAGTCTTTAACGGCATTCAGGATACTCCAGACCAGTTCCCCGTCGGGATCAGTATACATAAGCGGATTATTCATACAATAGCTATACCGGTTCAGGCTTTGTGTAAAATCAGGCATCGGAATATAAGGGTCGGGAGTGAAAAATTTGGCGGCTCCGGGATCGTAAATCCTGGCATTCATATTGATTAATCCGAATACATCGAGGTGTTCGTGGGCAGTATATCCCCGGTCGAACAGGAATGCCCTTCCGGTATCTGGCTCATCCCACCGGTCATATTTTCTCCTGTTGCCCCAGACATCGAAAGAGAGGCTGTCGACACAATTACTATTTTCATCGGTAATCATATCATAAGAACCTAAATAGTCAGTATGGATGTAATATAATGATCCCGCATCCTTTTCGTTTTCCTTTACAAGTATGGCAACAATGCCTTGATCGCCATATATGTAGTGTAAATAACGCATCCCGGTTCCGGTTTTTTCTATTTCGTAGAAATCGCTAAAAAAATATTTGGTTTTTACCGTATCCTTACCATGCTGTAATATGGTTTTGCTTCTCTGTTGATCCGTTCCGTATTCCAAAAATAATTCATGTTCGTTTTGGTTAAGGTAAGCGGTTTTCCCGTAAAAATTCTGTCCCATCAGGTATGGATCCGGACTTTCCATATATGGTTTGAAGGAATTCAATTCCTGTCCTGTATAAATATAAGGTCTTTCCTTTTCTAATAACCCTTTCTCTCCGGATTGTCTTCTGTAAAGGAATTTGCCTGCCGGACTATATATGTGATTGAGGGAGATGCTGTGATTTACATTAATCCGTTGCAGTCTTTCTAATCCGTCATAATCAAAATACTCGTATTGTCCGTTTTTTAGATTCATTCTTCCGTCCATTAATCCCCGGTCATTATAACTGTATTTATAATGCTGTATAATATGATGAGTCGAAGAGAAAGCAAAATTAGGCTCATCACCGGAAATCAAATTCGATCGGGAATTATCCCCGGTTTTCCCGGCCCATATTTCCAACGGCAAACCATTTTCATCATACCGGTAAAATCCGGTGATTCCGTTTCCGAAAATACATTGGGTTATTTGTCCCGACCGGTTACGGTCGCATACACGGTAAAGCAGGGTATTGTAATCAGTACGGTAAATCTCGTTTAAGTTTCCAAGGCTATCATAACTATACCGGATTCCAAAATTATTAGGATACATGACAGTTTCTATCAAACCTTCCCGGTTATAAGTGCAGGAATGGGCATAAGAAATGTGATGCCTGATTTTGGAAACGGTCGTGAGCCGTCCTAAAGAATCATAGGTAAAAGTCTCCGAATCTTTCAACGGATCTTCGTATGATTTACGGTAAATAATACCGGACGATGCTTTCCCTTTATTAAATAGATATTCGTAACGGATGATATCGGACTCATTTCCCTGTTGATATTTTTCCCTGATTACCCTTCCCAGATCATCGTATTCATATTGGATTTTGTGACGGCGACGATCCGAACGCCCGGTTAATTCACCGAAGCCATTATAAGATTCCTTTATTTTACCCGCGTAAGGATCGGTGAGTTGTATGCGGTTACCCCATAAATCATAGAAAACAGACGTAACCGTTTGTCCGTAATGCATACCTGTGACAAAACGGAGTTTTCCGTTACGCCTGGCTATTTTATAATCGTAGGTAATGACACCGCCCTGGTCTTCTGCAAAAATAAGGGAACCGGAAGCATCGTATTGTTTGGTGGATATGATCCTTTTTTGAATATTATCCTGAATGGTTACTTTTCCGGCATCATATGCATAGGTCAGGTCCGAGTAAGGTTCTTGTTCCCGGATTAAACGACCGTAAGAATCGTAGGAGTATTCTTTCCATATCTTGTTGCTGTCGGGGGTTAACTTACCGGAATAAGGAAAAGAAATACGGGAAATTTCGCCCTTCTCATTATAATACGTTTCGATATGTATATCGGCACTATGGCGATGAATTTCCCTGTCCCACGCATCGAAATAATGATATGAAGGCGCTTTTCCCGGAACTGTAGTTTTTTGATAATAGAGAGCTCCGGGAATCTCATTATGGGCGCACCAATGAAGGGTTGTTTCTTTTGAAGTCCCGTCGGGGGATATGATTTTTGTAATTCTTCCTGATTCATCATAGGAATAACGGGTTGTTAAGCCCTCTATGCCGGTCATTGAAGCAAGATTTCCGGTCCCGGGGTCATATTCAAAATGGACATGGTCCCCTGACTTATAAGTAATATCCGTAACGAACCTTCCGGAAGGATCATACTCATAACGCTCTTTTCTGGACTGGGTTCCTTTGGTAAAAACCTCCTTTTCCCTAAGCTGACCAATATTATTATAACGGAAAAAAGTAGTCCGTTTGCCATCCCTGTTGGCTTCCGTTATTTCAGCAATTTTACCGTCTTTATAATGATACTTCACTTTTTGTTTTGCCGCTAAGGGAGAATTCCCGTATTTGGTTTCCGTTTCGGATGAACTCAATCCCGTTACCATGCGTCCATCGGGTAAATGAACCTTCCCATAGCGGTAGCGGGTAAGCACTTCTTTGATTTTCACGGCTGAATCAGGATAACTGTAAATAGTACGGATAGAAGCGGTCCTCGCATCTTCTTTTTTCAATACGGTATACGTGGTCGTTCTGGTATTGTTTAGATAATCATCTTCCGTGACTACCGCATCATAGAGGAAAAATCTTCTGTCAGAATCCCTCCTTATTTTGGATGGCAGAGTGAGATATTCTATTTCCGGAACAATGGATTTTTCATACACCAGTGTGGTATCCACCTGAAAAGTGATCCGGCAGGGCTGCAGTATTTCCGATTCTTCATTATATACCAGTTGATGACAGGTTTTCGAATTTGCTGCGCAATCCGTAATTTCAAATTCAAGGAACCCAAGAAAGATCTTCCTGTGGAGAGCCCATTGAGGAAAACGATAGTGGTAATTTGTCTCTTCCCTGTAATTTGATTCAGGATGTGATTTTACGATAGAATTCACCACAGGCGGAATATCCTTACCGGTATCGGGATTTAATAATTTATAGTCCAGTGCAATTATACGCGACATCCCGTCGATAATGGAATCGACTAATTTTGTTTCGCCGCCATTTTCCCATGTGATCCGGGTGGGATTGAAAGCATCCCTGTTTATAGAAATCAGGTAAGGTTCTCCGTTAAATTTATATTCGAAGCGATAAGTACATATATGATGAGGTGCGGAACCGGGAGGTAAATATTCAATTTCAATTTTTCCTAAGAGAGGAAGCGGATTATCATCTGACATGTCCGGTAACTCTTCACAATAGGAAAAACTTACCCTGGCAAAAGGGTCCCGGCCACTGATAAAATTTCCGGTGTATAATATTTCTTTCAATCGCAAGTTCTCTGAAAACCGGTCATAATTGAAAATCATGTAATTCCCGTCGGGGTCATTGATCTTTTGTACAACCCACAAATTAATATTTTCCGGGCATTCCTTTTTATCTGCCGGAAACCCATATTCCAGAATCCGCCCGTCATCATATTCTACGGTAAATCGTTGTGGAATTGAATCCGGGCCATCAGGTAACGAATAAGAAGTTATGGTGGCAAATGTCTCCGTTTCCGTCCCGTAAACAGTCTGTCCTTTATCAGGTTTGTGATCGATTTCGATCAATCTATTGCCGTCCAGCCAGAAATTTGCGCAAGAATTCCGTTGATCACAGGTAATAGTTGATAAACCTCCGATATCCCAATTTGGTCCCAACAAACCATTGCCGGATGCACTATTGTATAGGATGGACAGAGCCGGCTGAATATGATTTACGCCCGGAACTACTTCGACAGGGACGGAATAAACCGCCTGTCCCGACGGAGTTACTTCAAGGGTCCCCGGTATATTGCCCGTCAACGGAAATTCCTGTCCTTTAATATTGTCCATACAAAACAATATCATTAGTATATTCAATAAAATGACGATCGGTTTATTGGGCAGAGGCATTAATATACGGTTTTGTTTATGAATGCGGAATTATTCCGATTTTCTATCATCCATAACATTCATATTTTGTTTTTTGTTAAACATTCAATTCAATAAGCTGCAAAGATAGGATTTTCATGAATCGCAAAAGATTCCGGTACCCCAGAGTCATCAACAGTAATATGCTAATATGATGTTTGAATCTGAAAGCTTTGTTCAATATTCTCCAAACTTTTTACATTAAATTATTGTTAAAAA
This sequence comes from uncultured Bacteroidales bacterium, assembly GCA_937949745.1. Taxonomy (GTDB): domain Bacteria; phylum Bacteroidota; class Bacteroidia; order Bacteroidales; family WCHB1-69; genus JAGVVH01. The sequence goes on from CALECM010000047.1 coordinate 18,825, forward strand.
AATATCAATTTAATTTTATGATGAAAAAATGGATACCCGGAATCTTCATGATAAGTTGTTTATCATTTTATTCCTGTAATCAAAATAAACAGACAGAATTCGTAAATAGTAAAAATATGGTAGAGATTCCTGAAGATCATGTATTATCCAATAAAATACTTACTTCGGCAGAACAGTCACTGTTAACGCCTGAGAGAGTGTTGGAAATCCTTAAACGTGGAAATAAAGAATTTACCGAGGATAATCTTACGGTCCGTAATAACTCTCAAAGGGTAAGGGATGCGGCTTTGGGACAATATCCCAAAGCGGTGGTGCTTTCCTGTTTAGATTCGAGAGTACCGGTTGAAGATGTGTTTCACCGGGGTATAGGTGATATTTTTGTGTTAAGGGTGGCAGGAAATATTGTAAATGAAGATATATTAGGAAGCCTTGAGTATGCCTGTAAGGTATCGGGATCTAAATTGGTGGTTGTTTTAGGACATGAGCATTGCGGGGCGATAAAATCGGCTATCGACGATGTGGTAATGGGAAATATCACGACTCTGCTTTCCAAGATCAAGCCTGCTGTCGTAACTGCCTCTCAACATTTTAACGGATCTCTTACTTCGGCTAATCCGGAATTTGTGGAAAAGGTCTGTCATGAGAATGTGGAACTGTCCGTTGAAGGGATCAGATCAAAGAGTTCTATCCTTAAGGAAATGGAAGATGACGGGGAAATCAGGATCATAGGGGCCATTTATGATATGGAAACAGGGAAAGTCACTTTCCTGGATTAAATATATTGTAAAATAATTTTAAATATTATTTCACAATAATACATATAATATAAAGTATTTATAGTCCAATTTATCAAGGAATATAAAGAATTTTTATCGAACAAATCTAAAGATACATTGTTCTTAAGTTTATTAATTATAAATTAAAAAATTGAAAAGATGAAAAAGTTATTAATTCTAATGGTTGCAGTGATGATGTCGTCATTGACCTTTGCCCAAAGAGTACAGGAACAGGATGTTCCGGTTATTGTCAGAACTACTATCAAAGAAAAATTCCCCCAAACCAACGCTCAGAATACTACATGGGAAAAAGACAAAGAACACTATCGTGCAGTATACAGGGACAGGGATAATGATCAGTATGTAAAAATCCGTTCAAACGGAAGGATCATGGAGATCAAAGAAAAAGTGAATGAAGATGTTCTTCCGGCAAACATGAGAAATTATGTTGAAAATAATTATTCCGGACACAGGATCAAAGAAGTTCACAAGACTACTGATGAAAACGGTAATGTGACTTATCATACCGAAGTAAAGGGGAAAAACCTTATTTTTGACAGAAACGGTAATTACTTAAGGGAAGAGAAAAAATAAATCCGGTCTCTAAGACCAGATGAAAGAGATTGTTTTTCGTTTCACTTTCAGGATATCCTATCATTAATGATTTCTCAGTATTTTGGTTAATATAAAAAAATTATAGCATAGGTTAATAAATTTAAGGTTGGTAATTAAAGCAGATATCCTTAAGAAAAGTAGACGGAGAACATAGAAGATCACACCCATGTACGGGTGTGATTCTTTTTATATAAAAATCTTATGAGATAATTATTCCCTACAATTCAACGACCGTTATGCCGGCGCCTCCGAGTTCCAGAGCCTCATCACGGAAAGCCCTTACTTCCTTATTTCTATTTAATTCCTGTCGTACTACATGTCGTAAAATACCGTTTCCTTTTCCATGTAAAATCCTTACCTGTTTTATATTCAGTAATAAGGCTTCATCAATATAACTTTCCAATTCTTTAATCGCTTCATCCGCCCGTTTTCCTCTTATGTCCAGCACACGATCAAACCGGGATACTTTGTCGTTCATTACCTCGGAAATGGTAGTTCCGTCCAGCCGGGATTTGCCTCTCGTCACCGTGCGGGCTTCCTTTTTACTGATTTTAACCACTTTATCTGTGCTGGTTCGTAGAGAAATGGAATTAAACGCGATCGTAATATCTTTGCCGTTGAGAGCCATCACTTCACCTATGGTTTGCGTATCGGTCATATAAACGGAATCACCCACTTTGAGCGGAGTCTCCGCTAAGGCCTCTACTTTTTGTTTAATGGGTTTTTTATTCGCGTTAACCGGTTTCGGAAGGTCTTTCATCACGGGAAGGGGAGATTGCTTTTGGATCTCTTTTTTTAATTCCTCTACTTCCTTCCTGATCTCTTTGGTTCGGGAGGGTTCGGCTTTTACTTCCTTGATTTCGCGGATAGTTTTCTCGATCGCTTTATTGGCGCTTTCGATAATACCTGTGGCCTGGTTTTTGGCACTTTGCAAAATGTCTTTCCGCTGTTTTTCCAGTAAATTGTATTTGTCGGCGTATTCGCTGATCATAATGGCAAGCTGGTCATCAGCATCATGTACCAGCTTTAAAGTTTTATCGATCTCGAGTTTTTCCAGCTCTATCTCTTCCAGTTTTTTCTCATAATCGATTTGGGCCGTTCCCGATTTTTCTATGGCTTTCCGTATAATTTCATCGGGTAGTCCTATTTGTCTGGCAATCTCATAAGTGAAGGAACTTCCCGGTTTTCCGATTTTCAGGATAAACAACGGTTTTAAGGCAGCCGTATCGAAAAGCATGGCTCCGTTAATTGCCTCTTTATGGTTGTCCGGAAATAATTTAAGGTTCCCGAAATGGGTGGTAATTATACCGAAAGATTCCAGCTGATAAATACTTTCCAGGATAGCTTCCGCCATGGCCGCTCCTAAAGTGGGCTCAGTCCCCGAACCGAATTCGTCGATCAGGAACAGAGATTGCGGACGGAGGTTTTCCACCATAGTTTTCAGGTTATACAGGTGCGAACTATATGTACTCAAATCATTTTCAATAGATTGTTCATCCCCGATATCGATAAAAAAATCGGTAAAGATTCCCATTTCCGAAATCTCCTTCATCGGCACCAGAAGACCGCATTGCATCATATACTGCACCAATCCTACTGTTTTAAGGCATACGGACTTTCCTCCCGCGTTGGGACCGGAAATAATCAGGATCCTTTCCTGACGGTTAAGATGGATATTCAACGGTACCACTTTTTTGCCTGATTCCTTGAAGTTAAGGTAAAGCAACGGGTGAATCGTTTCATGCCAGTTCACTAACGGTTCTTCAAACAGGTGAGGTTTAATTCCCTGTATAAGGATGGAAAATTTGGCTTTGGCCCTGATAAAATCTATAATGCCGAGAAAATCGTGTCCCGCCAGTATATTGGATATGGAAGGCCTTATTTCATCGGTGATAGCGGTAAGTATCCTGATAATCTCCCTTCGTTCCGCGTTGATGAGATTCTTCAATTCATTATTGGCATCGAAAACCTCAGCCGGTTCTATAAAAACCGTTTGCCCCGTAGCGGATTCGTCATGGATAAATCCCTGTAACCGTCTTTTAAATACGGAGGGTACGGGAATGCACAGCCGGCCGTTCCTGACGGTCATTTCAGCATCTTCTTTCACCAACCCCTCCTGTTTTGCCTGTTGCAGTAACTTACGGATCCTTTTATCCGCTTCTCCGGAGATCCTTATCATATCGCGCCTGATCCTGCGCAATTCTTCGGAAGCATTTTCCCGTAAATTCCCCTTGGGATCCAATATTTTATTAATTGATTCCAGCAGGGATTTCTCCAATATCACATCTTCGCATAACGCCCACAGACGGGAAAATTTTCCTTCCTCGTTTCGGATACGGAAATAAATCACTGTTTGTACGATGGCATTAAGTAATCCGCGGAGCATTGCCAGTTCTTCCAGCTCGACATAGGTTCCTTCGATATGGATACGGGAAAATGTTTCCCGTAAATCGTAAAAATCCTGTGCGGGAAACGGGTCCTCAAATAATAATACCGAACGGAATTCATCCGTTTGTTCCAGCTCTTTTTTAATATGGTCGTAGGTGACGGAATAGACCATGCTGTCTACCTGTTCCATCCCCATATTGCTTATGCATTCTTTTCTTAGCAACGAACGGATCTGGCTAAAGCCTATTTTGTCTTCGAAAGTATCAGGATAAACCATAAAAATTAATCATTAAAACAGTAAGAGAGAACTATGGTTCAGAGGAAGGCGAATTATAGTATAATTTTGGTTTGTCCGTAACCCTCCACATCTGGAGCATAATGCCGAAATAATAGGATTCTTCCGGTTTGGCAAGCGGCATCCAGGCTAAAACCCAGCAATCGTTCGGCAGTGCCACAATATCTTCTTCCGACTGCGCGATCATGGCCAGGGATTCTTTTTCACACTGGTTATGTTTTTTGGTGGAAAGGTCGGCAATGGTAAAAAGAACTAAAAACACGAATGCTACGGAAGTAAAATAGATTTTTTTCCACTTAACCGCTTCTTTCAGTAAGAAAATAGTAGTACCTGCAAATAAAAAGAATACGGCTAATGTGACCGGCATAATGGTATCATACCGCAATACATAGGGTCTATAACTTCTGTAACCTCCCAAAGGTAAAAGTAATATAAAAATAACTGAGAAAACGGCCACCCATTTTAAAGCGGTAAAGAGTTTTTTACTGTTAGGATTGTCCTTGAACCGGGTTTTGATGATGATAAAATTAAAAATAAGCGGTACGGTTAAAAAAAGCCATGGAATGTTACAGAATTGTTTCACCAGTCCTTCCGGTAATTTTTGATATAGCACCCATGTGGTGAAACCCGGATCCGCGCCGGCAGTGTTAAAAGTTCCCACATATAAGGAATACAAGGAAATAAGTGAAATCGGGAGTAGGTAAATGTAATATTTTTTCGGTATTTTTTTAATGGAGAGGATCAGTCTTTTCCACCATACTCCTTTCCCGAGGAAATGCCAGTTTTTCCATAAATTTTGTACCACGGCCATCATGGAGATGATAAGTACGATTCCCGGATTCAAAGGTCCGCTGAAACAGATAACAATAGCTAAAACGGACCAGATTAAAATCATCACAACATTAAGCCTCACTATCCTGCCATGATAAAATTCGAGGATCATGGGCAGGAAATAAAGGATGAGGAATATGGAAGGCATGGCGTAAAAGAAACAATAGGGGATTGAAGGATCAATAATACCCATGGTCCTCACAAAGCCGTTGGCCTGGAACAGGGGAGTCAGGATACAGGCAATAATAATAAATTCTTTGGTCAGGAAATTTATGCGTCCTGTTACCGCTATATAAATCAGGATAATAAGTAAAATATGCATGGAAAGTTTGGTAATGCCGCCGGTAGCATAAACACTATCGATAGGGTCCATAAAGCTTTGGAGCGCCAAAGGAGTGATACGGTATATTTTCTGGAAAATCCAGTGCGAGAAGAAGCGATTGGGATTGTGGTGGAGGTCCTTGTTTATCACGGTTTTTATCCCAAGCGGATCTTCCATGGTTTGCTCCATATATGGAGTGGGAACCACTGATTCAGCCACATCTCCGTCCAATACAGCCCTGTCATACTGAATAAAACTATGGGTGAAATCCCAAAGCAAAAACAATACCGGTATAATCAAGAGTAACCTGAAATCAAATTTAAATTTCATGCTTGTATGTTACGAGAATATTTGGATGCAAAAATAATTTATTTTTGGTTCTTCTATAACAAAAAAGATTTTCAAAACGTTGCTTTTAAGCGGACTTCCATAAGATGGATTTAATTGGGATAAGTCAATAAATTTTCTTAGTTTTGTCCATCATAAGTAAAATTCAGGTAAAAATGAAATATGCGTAATTTATGAAAAATATTTTGTTACTGTTTGTAAGCATCTTTTCCATTCAGTTGGTTTTGGGGCAGGTAGATACATCCTGGAAATACCGGTTCCCTTCCCATGAAGTACAATTCGGAATAGGAGATCCCGTGACCACGGATTATTTCAATTTTGGCAACAGATGGTTTAATCACATCTATGACAATAATTGGTTCTCTCCGGATGTGTACAATAAAACTACTTTTTATACGCCAGCCATATCCGCTTCTTACCTTTACAGGGTAGTAAAATGGTTCTCGGTTGGGGGAAGTATTTCCTTCGCCGGTTCCTATCAGCAAAAATATGATAAGATCACGGACGAGAAATTAGGGAATGTGAATCATAATCTTTTATCCATTATGCCGTATTTAAGGTTTTCCTGGTTTAACCGGGAATATGTTACCCTATATTCGGGAATCGGATATGGTATGACTTTTGTGTTCATTAAAAATACATATGAACCGGAAAGTCATAAGTTTGATTTTACGACATCAGGACAATTTACCGCTATCGGCGTTACGGCGGGGCGTAAGTGGTTCGGTTACGCCGAACTGGGTTTTGGGTACCGGGGTATTGTTTCAGCAGGATTCGGTTATAAATTCGGAACAAGATAATTATGAAAAGACAAATCTTAAAATCAGGATGTTTATTTTGCATGATGGCTCTTATAATGGCCGGATGCGTACAAAAAGAAGATGCGGGGGAAAAAACCCGGAAAGTCAAGAATGTATATGATTCCTGGAGGCACGGCATGAATGAGGCGATAGGGGATTTGGCAAACATCGCTTTTTTATTCAATACATGGTATACAGCTCCCGAACAGCAGAAAGACAGTATAGAAGATATTTATCTTCCTTTCTACAAAATAAGACCGGCTACTGACGGAAATGATGAATGGGAACTATACAGGGGTTCAAGTTGTGTTTATCGTATCAAAACGAACGGAGCACCGCTTTCGCAGGTCGGTGCCGAATGGGAAATTGAAACCTGGGAGTATGGGATAGGTTATGATTACGGATATGATACCTATGATCCGATATCTTTTACCGATGCGAAATCTATTGTAAATATACAGGTTACCGGGCCGATGAAATGGGATATCGGGATAACGGTACCCCGTAAGCCCTCAGTTGAATTTAATATCGTGATTAAGTCTGTCGGGGACCGCATCCCGGTAAGTTTACTTGCCGCGGATTTTACCATGACCGGAAAAGGAAAACTGATGTTTGCCAGAGAAGAATATTATCCTGATAATCAAGATATCGCTTATATCGATTTTGAGATAATGAATGATTTACTACATCTTGCACCCACAAACAGATATGCATCCAACGGCTGGTACTGGCAGGCCGGCAAGGTACAATTGAAAGCTTATAATGATGACAAACAAACGGATATTATGGCGGCTTTCAGAGAATCGGTAAGAAACCACATGAGAGTTTTTATTACTTACCGTGGTGTAACCGAAGAATGGCAGGATGTTGTGTATTAATTTATCAATCCTTATATCATTCTTATTCATCTGTAAACGATATCCGGATTTATAATGATTGATGATGCTCTTTTATAGTAATTAATTATGGAAATGATTGATTCCTTTGTCCATTATCTCCAGTATGAAAAGCGACTTTCGGAACATACGGTGATCTCCTACCGGCATGATCTGGAACAATTTTTTGGATATGCCGCCCGCGCTTTTGAAGCGGACAAACTGGATCAAATCGATCCTTCCGTTATAAGGACCTGGATCATTACCTTGCTGGAAGAAGGACTATCAACCAGAAGTATTAACCGGAAGCTCAGCGCCCTGAAATCCTTTTTCAATTACCATATCCGGATCGGAAATCTCAAAAAGAGTCCGATGTACCAGGTTTCGGCGCCTAAAATGTCGAAAAGGTTACCTGAATTCGTGGCGCAGGAAGATATGGAACAACTTTTTTCGGCCGAACTTTTTTCCGATGATTTTACCGGCTGGAGAGACCGGGCTATTATAGAACTTTTTTATTCCACCGGCATGCGTCTTTCCGAACTGATCAATATTAAAAGGCAGGATATAGACCTTTATGACAACACGGTCAAAGTATTGGGAAAACGGAATAAAGAAAGGATCATCCCGGTAACGCCCGCTGCCAGGCAGGCTTTGGAAAAATACATCTCTTTTTTAGATAATAAGCCGGAATCCGCAAACAAAAATTCTTTTATTTTTGTTACCAATAGAGGCAGTAAACTATATCCGAAAGCCGTGTACAACATTGTGAGAAAATATCTCGATATGATTACCACCATTGACAAAAGAAGCCCGCATGTGATAAGACATACCTTTGCTACACATTTATTAAATAACGGAGCTGATATCAATGCCATTAAAGAGATACTGGGTCATTCCAGTCTGGCTGCCACGCAAATCTATACCCGTAATTCTATAGAAAAACTAAAGTCCATATATAAACAAGCCCATCCCAGGGCATAAAAAAGGAGGCTAATATGAACATTAACATTTCGGCTGTACATTTCAAAACAGATCAAAAATTGGAATCTTTCATCACTGAGAAAGTGGAGAAACTGAATAAGGTTTATGACAATATCCTGGGTGCCGAGGTAACCCTTAAACTGGAAAATACGGATAAACCCGAAAACAAAACTTCAGAAATCAGAATGAAGATAAGAGGAAATGACGCGCTCGCTACCAAAACTGCCAAATCCTTTGAAGAGGCTACCGATTTAAGTGTGGATGCCTTACGCAAACAATTAACAAAACTGAAAGACAAAGAACGGGGTAATTAACCGATGCCTCTTATTTTATCCGATTCGCCCCTTCCGGATATTTCCTTATCGATATGGCATATCACGGAAACCGAACAAGAACTGTTACAGTATCTGGAACTTTCATCCCATGATTTAAAAGCTATCCTCTCTTTACGGCTTGAAAAAAGGCGTTTGGAGAGGTTAGCTTGTAGAAGATCCTTATCCTTTTTATTAAATACTCTAAAAATGGACATCCATTACGGTGAATCCGGTGAACCTGTCATGGAAGGCCTTAATATTTCTTTTTCCCACACTTTGGATTATGCGGCTGCGGCAGTCTCTAAGTTTTTCAGGGTAGGTATTGATATGGAAAGAGTTACATCCAGAATACTTTCATTGTACCCTAAATTTATCGGACAGGAAGAAATAAGGAATGTAAATGTTTACGATCCTGAAGAAGTCACCTATTACTGGTGTGCCAAGGAAGCGGTCTATAAGATATTTCCCGGAATTGGTCTGGATTTCAGAGACCATATATTCGTCGACAGGAAAGCCGCTAAAGCTACGGTAAATGTGCGTGGAAATAAATATTCAATAAGATTACGGGATTATAATTTAGATTCGATGACGGTCGTTTTGGCCTGGCCGGAAAAATCCTGACCGGATAGGAAAGTTTATATTTTTATTCTATTTTTGTTCTTAAATTTAAGAACATGTATACAAACGATAGCAGAATAGTCATCACGCTGGATGCCGGTGGCACTAATTTTGTATTTAGCGCCATAAGGGCCAACCGGACTATTGCCGGTCCTATTGTCAAACCTTCTAATGCCCATGACCTTCATCTTTGTCTTTCCATGATGGTGGAAGGGTTTTCCGAAGTGATGGAACAACTGGATGATAAACCCGTTGCGATCAGCTTCGCGTTTCCGGGTCCGGCTGATTATCCGGATGGTGTTATCGGCGGTTTTCTTCCCAATTTTCCCTCTTTCCGTGATGGTGTGGCCCTGGGCCCTTTTCTGGAAAGACATTTTAAGATTCCCGTATTTATCAACAATGATGCCGACCTTTTCGTTTACGGGGAAGCTTTGGCAGGAGTTTTACCGGAAATCAATGCCAAATTGAGAAAGTTGGGTAGCGATAAGCAATATCATAACCTGATCGGGTTCACCTGGGGAACGGGTTTCGGATTTGGGTTTACCGTTAACGGGAATATGCATATCGGAGATAATTCCTGTTGCGAAGCTTATTGCCTTCCGCAAAAAAATAATCCCGGACTTATCATCGAAGATGCGGTATCGATCCGTGCGATCAAACGGGTATACGGCGAGAAAAGCGGCCAACCGGCCCATCAATTGGAGCCTTATGATATTTTCCGTATTGCAGAAGGAGAGATTTCCGGAGACCGGCAGGCAGCCTGTGCCGCTTTTGAAGAATTCGGGGAAAACGCAGGTGAAGTTTGCGCCAATGTAATTAATCTCATTGACGGCATTGTCGTATTCGGAGGAGGATTGACCAAAGCTTACCGGTATATTATTCCTTCCTTGATGAAAGTGTTGAAAAGTAAAATACACACTGTGAGTGGAGATACACTCGGCCGCCTGCAGGTTAAGCCATATAACCTGGACGATGATGAAGAATTTCTGGCATTTGCACGCGGAGATTCAAGAAAGATTAAAATTTACGGGAGTGAGGATACGATTACCTATGATCCTCAAAAGAGAGTCGGTATTACTATTTCGAAGATCGGCGCCAGTCATGCGGTTTCTTTAGGCGCATATGCTTTTGCCCTGAATGAGATGGATAAGAAAATATGATATTTGGATCACCATTTACAATTAGGATTAACATACCGCCCTCTGGAATGAGTTTTCTTTCCGTATTGGATTGCTGTTACCGGGCATCGGTGCAGACATCCGAGACATTGTGTGCATTTCTTATTCCAGACGGGTTTTCCTTCCACCATCGTGATGGTATTGCACGGGCATATTTCGGCGCATAATCCGCAGGAAATGCAACGATCGGTGCTATGGAAAGGCCTGGTGCTACGATCAAATTTATAGTACGGATGCGTAATTGCCGATTCCAGCCATGCCCATCTTTTTTTGTGTAAAGGTAATTTACTGGTTTCTTTCGCGGCAATCGTTTCATTAATAGATATCAATTCACGGTCGGTTTTTTCCAGTAAAACCGGTATTTCATCCGGAGGAGTAAGCAGATCCATCATGATGATATAATTATCCGGCATGAAAACGGAAAACGAAGCGGATAGCCGGTAACCTCCCGAAGCTAATCTTTTTTTAAATACTTTATCCGTATTGCCGATACTGCCGCCGCAATTAAACACGGCATAAATATATTGTCCGATATATTGGGAAAATGATAACCGGGATATAAAATCTTCGACAATGGTAGGCATTCCCCAGAAATATACGGGAAATGAGAATCCTATACATTCGTTTTTTTCAAGTTGGAATTCGTATTGTCCGTTTTTCATACATTCGGCAATGGAAACAAGCCGGTCCGACTGGTTTTCGGCTATATTTTGCGCCACATAAAGAGAATTGCCTGTTCCGGTAAAATAGAAGATCATATTTTATTTTTATTATAAATGGATATAGTGAATGGTATATAGTTTTTGCCTGTGAACCATCATCTCGATGATAAAATCCACTTAACTTATCATTCCCCAAAACCTGTTTGTTTTCATCAATTCATTCAAATGCCGGGCCAGATACCTGTTTTTTTCGAGGGTAAGATCGGGGTCTTCCTCAAGGGTTTTTTTGGCCAGGTCACGGGTATAAACTACCAGTTTCTCGTCTTTGACCAGGTCGGCGATTTTAAAATCCAGCATTCCGCTTTGCTGTGTGCCCTGTATATCTCCCGGTCCGCGTAACCGCAAATCGATATTGGCAATCTCGAAACCATCGTTGGTAGCGACCATAGCTCCGATTCGTTGTTTGCTTTCCTGGGTCATTTTATCGCCGGTCATCAATATGCAATAAGACTGGTCTCCTCCTCTGCCCACACGTCCCCGTAGCTGATGAAGCTGTGAGAGACCGAACCTTTCCGCATTCTCCACTACCATAACAGTCGCGTTCGGCACATCGATTCCTACTTCAATGACGGTGGTGGAAAGCAGGATCTGGGTTTCCTTATTCACAAAACGCTGCATTTCGAAGTCTTTTTCTTCCGTTTTCATTTTCCCGTGTACCATACTGATCGCGTATTGCGGCAAGGGAAAACGCTCCGACATCAGGTCATATCCGGCCATCAGTGCGAAAAGGTCCGATTTATCGGATTCCTCAATGAGCGGGTAAACCACGAAGATCTGCCTGCCCGATGCAATTTCTTTCTGCATAAAACCGATCAGTTGCAGCCGGTTTCTTTCATACAGGTGTTTGGTAATAATAGGTTTCCGTCCTTTCGGTAATTCGTCGATCACCGACAGGTCCAGATCACCGTAAACCGTCATAGCCAGTGTGCGGGGAATAGGTGTGGCCGTCATGACCAGGACATGGGGAGGAGTGCTGTTTTTTCTCCATAACTTTGCCCGTTGTTCCACCCCGAACCGGTGTTGCTCGTCAATGACCACTAATCCCAGATTACGGAATACCACGTCCTGCTCGATCAGGGCATGTGTACCGATCAGGATATCGATCTCCCCGTTTTTTAACCTTTCATGTATTTCACGGCGTTTGGCAGCTTTGGTGGATCCCGATAAAAACTCAACCTGCAGATCCATTTTAGAAAGTTGCCGGGATATGTTTTCGAAATGCTGTAATGCCAGGATTTCGGTGGGGGCCATCAGGCACGATTGAAATCCGTTGTCTTTAGCGATCAGCATAACCAGAAGCGCGGTTATCGTTTTCCCGCTTCCCACATCGCCCTGGAGTAACCGGTTCATTTGTTTGCCGCTTCCCATATCCGCCCGGATTTCCTTAATAACCCTTTTCTGGGCCTGGGTCAGGTCAAAAGCCAGATATTGATGGTAAAACTCATTGAAATAATCGCCCACTTTCGCAAAGAGATGTCCCTTGATTTTGCGTGAGGTGACTAATTTCAGTTTAAGTAATTTTAATTGGATAAAATAGAGTTCATCGAACTTTAATCGTAGCATGGCTTTGGAGAGCATTTCCTGACTGGCCGGATAATGGATATTTACCAACGCTTCCTTAAGCGAAATAAGCCGGTGGTTTACGATGATCTCTTCCGATAACGTTTCCCGTAAGATATCTTTAACCTGTAATAATAAACTAAATACAAGTTTAGATATAGCTTTCGAATCCAGCCCTCCTTTCTTAGCCTTTTCGGAGGTATTATAAAGAGGCTGAAAATGAAGGGGAAGTGAGGATCCGCTTTGTATTTGCGGATCTATGATCTCCGGGTGGGAAATGTTCCATCTGTTATTAAAGAGCGTGGGTCTTCCGAAAATGATAAGCTCTTTCTTCTGGCTGATCAATTCTTCGACCCATTTTAAACTGTTGAACCACACCAGGTCTATACTTCCGGTATCATCCGAAAAATGAGCCACCAAACGTCGGGCTCTCTGCTTGCCCACGATCTCATAAGAACGTATGGTTCCTTTAAATTGGATAAAAGCTCCTTCCGCCCTTATATCCGCTACTTTATAGATTTTCGATTTGTCTACATGTCGATAAGGAAAATAATGAAGCAGGTCATGGTAAGTGGTGATGTTGAACTCTTTTCTGAAAAGTTCGGCTTTCTGAGGACCAACTCCTTTCAGGTAGTCAATGGGTGTTGATAAAAGGTCAACCTGGATCATGGTACAAAAATAAGGAAAAGGTTTCAAATAACAGGAATATACAGAAATCCGGATTCCCTGACCGAATAAAATATAATGTTCTTTTCCAAACAAAATTCCCTCCACCGGTTTTCATAAAATAAACCTACACTCTGGTCTACGATGACATTGTCGAAATTAAAGATTCCGGCCACCTGTTCAGGCAGGATCTTCGCATTCTCCCTGATATAAAGATAATCGATTTTCGTCAGAACCTTCATAGGATATAACTTATCATTTCCGGAGAGCATATAAAAAGTCAACTGATGGAACCGTAAGAAATTCTCCTTTTTACAAAATCCGATATCTTCGTAAAAATTATCTTCTTTAATCCCGGATAATTCACTTTTTATTTTCATAAGGCGTTCATGAGGATAAATAGAGAATTGATAATCAGGATCTTTTTTGTCTTCTATGAAGTTATGGAGTAAAACACTTTTTCCACAGTGATTAAAATTTATGGCGGTTTTGTTTTTTAAGGCATAGATGTTGACGGAAATTTCCCTGCTCCGGTTTACATGATGAATGGATAAACAGAGGAAAAGGGTTGACATTATAATCATACTCCAAAACCATTTTTTGTCGTGTCCGGTGATCAGGATAAAAAGAGAACCGATTATCCCGTATAGGAGCAAAACCTGCAGCGGATCCAGATATAGGTAATCGCTGACCGCGCCCGGTAAATTCTCGATTGTGGTAATGATTCCGTTCATAAATTTGATTTCGAAGGTCAGTATATTTGCCGCCCATCCGGCCAAAAGAGAGGAAAATGAAACGGATAATAACACTATACCGCTTACCACGATCACGAAAGATAACATGATTACAAACAAATTACCAAGGAGGAAATAATTGGGGAATTGTCCGAAATGATATAAGGCTACCGGAAAAGTTCCGATTTGGGCGGAAACGGATACGGTAGCCAGTTCCCAGCAATATCTGACCACTTTCCTGCGCGGATTCCAGACCGAAAAGATCGGTTTCTGAAAAATGACAATACTGAATACCGCCAGGTAACTTAACTGGAATCCCAGTTCGAAAAGTAATAAAGGGTTTAACGCGAGTAATATGAACAAAGATGTGAAAAGACTATGGAAAACAGTGGTCGTCCTTTTAATAAGGCCGCCTATGCTTACAAAAGTGAACATGGCGGAAGCACGTTGTACGGAAGGGGATAATCCGGTCAGGTGGGCGTAAAACCATATAACCAGTAACAGGATCACCGCTTTGATTATTTTGGTTTTATTATTCTTTTGCAATGGTCTTAGCAGAAAATTCAGGATCATGAAAATAATGCCGACATGCATTCCCGATACACATAATATGTGGCTTACACCTGCGGAAGAATAGCTGGCTCTTAGAGCGGGATCGAGCGTTTCGTCATTTCCCAGCAGGATAGCGGTAATAACACTGTATTCATCGCCGCTTAATCCGGATCCGGAAAATTGTGCCGAGAAATATTGCCGGAGCCGGTAAGCCGATCTCCTGACAGGATGATCCTGGTTATGGCCGATAACGGTAAATCTTCCTTCGGGAATGTAAGTGCGGAAACAGATCCCTTTTCTTCGCATATATTGCCGGTAATCAAATGAACCCGGATTGACCGGAGGTTCGATACCGGTAAATTTGGTATTCACTAATAAAAGGTCGCCAAACCGGATTTGCCGGGAATATTTATTTTTAGAAAAATAAACCACGCTTTTTTCATCGATGGATTTACCTTGGTCATTGGCTTCGACGGAAGCGATACATTTTATGGAGTTCGTTTTTTCCACCGGGTCATCCAGTATTTTGATTATAAAGTGACCGGATCGCATAATTAAATGGTAGGTCTCATCGTTGTACTGTGGGTAATACCGGTACTGGGCGGAAAGAAATCCGATTAAAAGCACGCAGCATTGCATTAAAATGACAGTTAACTTTTGCCAATTATAATTAAATTTATAAAATAAATAACCGGAAATAATCAAAATACCTGTTAGAAGCCATAACCATACCCACCCGTTTAGGGGCGGAAATATTTCCAGACTGGCTAAAATTATGCCGATAATGAAAGGAATTAAGATTTTGAGAACCGGATAGTTGGAGAAGTTCATGGTGGTCTTTTCCTTCAAATATAAGATAATCCGGTTTAAACCAAAGGAAGTGAAAACTATAAAAATCTTAATGCGGCATAATTGTGGAACGAATTATAATTATAAAAAAGATGACAGGTAATTAAACAATTATACTACAAAACCCACGGACAATTAAACAGTTTATTGTATTTTTGCACTTCAATTTAAACAACCAGAATAATGGCAAATTTTTTAAGTAAAATATTTGGTACTAAAGCAGATCGGGATTTAAAAGAATTACGTCCGATATTAACGGAAATACTGGAAGCTTATGAGCCTGTTAAAGCTTTGACCAATGATGAGTTACGACATAAAACGATAGAATTTAAAGAAAAGATACATAATGCCATCGCGGAAGAGGAATCCCGCATTGCGGAAATCAAGGCTTACCTGGATGCCAATTATGATTTGGATATTACTGAGAAAGAAAATTATTATAAAGAAGTTGAGCAACTCGAAAAAAAATCTTACAATATCACCCAGGATGTGTTGCGGGAAATTTTACCGGAAGCTTTTTCCGTGATGAAAGAAACCGCCCGCCGCTTTAAGGAAAACGAGATTGTGGAGGTCACGGCTACGGAAATGGATAAAAATATCGCGGCTTACCGGGAATGTGTTGAAATAAAAGGAGATAAGGCGCATTATAGCAATACCTGGTCTGCAGGCGGGAATATGATCACCTGGGATATGGTGCATTACGATGTGCAGCTGATCGGGGGTTCGGTTCTTCATCAGGGGAAAATAGCGGAGATGGCCACAGGAGAAGGTAAAACCCTCGTGGCTACGTTACCCGTCTACCTTAACGCGCTTCCGGGAAAAGGCGTACACGTAGTTACCGTTAACGATTACCTGGCCAAACGTGACTCGGAGTGGATGGGGCTGTTATACGAATTTCACGGACTGACGGTGGATTGCATTGATAAACACGAGCCTAATTCGGAAGAAAGGCGGAAAGCCTACATGGCTGATATCACTTACGGTACCAATAATGAATTCGGGTTCGATTATCTGCGTGATAATATGGCGCGGAATATTTATGAATTGGTACAGCGTCCCCATAATTACGCTATCGTGGATGAGGTCGACTCCGTATTGATCGATGACGCGAGAACCCCGTTGATCATTTCAGGTCCAACTCCAAGAGGTGACCAGCAGGAATTTAATTTATACAAGCCTATTGTAGAGAAATTATATAATGCCCAGAAAAACCTGGTATCGGAGATGTTGACAAAAGCCAGAAAAATGCTGGCAGAAAATCCGGATCCCAAACCCCAGGACGAATCGGCGCAACTTTTACTCAGGGCTCATCGTGCTCTTCCCAAAAATAAAGCGCTTATCAAATTTTTAAGCGAGCCCGGTATGCGACAGGTATTGTTGAAGACCGAAGGATTTTATATGCAGGACCAGAACCGTAATATGCCCGTTATCGATGACGAACTTTATTTCGTGATCGAAGAAAAACAAAATACGGTAGACATTATGGAAAAAGGGATAGAACTGGTTTCCAACAATGCAGAGGAGGCAAAAATGTTCATTATTCCGGATGTAGGGTCGGAGATCGCCGAACTCGAAAAACTGGACATGGATCCCAAAGACAAACTGGAAAAGAAAAACGAAATCTATCGTAATTTCTCTATCGCATCGGAACGTATCCATACCATCCAGCAACTGTTAAAGGCTTATACCATGTTTGAGAAAGATGTGGAATATGTAATCATCGACAACAAAGTAAAGATTGTAGATGAACAAACGGGACGTATTATGGAAGGACGTCGTTATTCCGACGGTTTACACCAGGCTATCGAAGCAAAGGAGAACGTGAAAGTTGAAGCCGCTACCCAAACCTACGCGACAATTACATTGCAGAATTATTTCCGTATGTATAACAAACTTGCCGGGATGACCGGTACGGCGGAAACGGAAGCGGGTGAATTCTGGGATATTTATAAACTGGATGTAGTGGTAATTCCTACCAATCAGCCGATCACCAGGATCGATGCGGAAGATTTGGTATATAAGACCAAGCGAGAGAAATATGCGGCGGTAGTAAACGAAATATTAAAACTTCATGAAGAGGGAAGGCCGGTACTGGTCGGAACGACTTCCGTGGAAACTTCGGAATTGATATCGAAGATCCTTACGACAAGGAAGATCAGACATAATGTCCTGAATGCGAAACTCCATAAGAAAGAAGCGGATATCGTGGCGGAAGCCGGACAATCGGGAACCGTGACCATTTCTACCAATATGGCCGGTCGTGGTACCGACATTAAGCTGGGTCCCGGCGTGAAAGAAAAAGGCGGTTTGGCTATCATTGGTACCGAAAGGCATGATTCACGTCGTGTCGACAGGCAGTTGAGAGGTCGCGCGGGACGTCAGGGTGACCCGGGAAGTTCCCAGTTCTTCGTCTCTCTGGAAGATGATTTGATGCGGCTTTTCGGCTCCGACAGGATTGCCAGGGTGATGGATTCCATCGGTCTGAAAGACGGGGAAGTAATCCAACACAGGATGATCTCCAATTCTATCGAACGGGCACAGAAAAAAGTGGAAGAGAATAATTTCGGGATCCGTAAACGACTGCTGGAATATGACGATGTGAATAATAAGCAAAGGGAAACGATTTACCGGAAACGGCGTAACGCACTCTTCGGGGATAAGCTGGCTATCGATATTTCCCAGATGTTTTATGACGTATCCCTGATGGTGGTCGATAATAACTGGGAAGATAAAAACTACGAAGGTTTCTTAACCGATTCCATTACCACACTGGGTATCGAGTCTCCTTTCGATGAACATGAATTTTTACAAACACGTCCTTCGGAACTTGTTGAAAAACTCTATCCGATCGTTTACGAAAGTTATAAAGTCAAGATACAACAATTAAGCGAAAAGGCTTACCCGATCGTAGAACAGGTGTACAAGAATGAGGGGCACCGCTATCAAAATATCGCGATCCCGATCACCGACGGCGTTAAAACTTTAACGGTAGTCACTCCTCTGGAAAAAAGTGTGGAAACTCAGGGCCGGGAAATCGGATTGTCTATTGAAAAGGGGATTACACTTGCCGTAATCGATAATGCCTGGAAAGAGCATTTACGAGAAATGGATGATTTGAAACAGTCGGTACAGAATGCTTCCTATGAGCAAAAAGATCCGTTGTTGATCTATAAGCTGGAATCTTTTGACCTTTTCGATAAATTGCTGGCGCGTATTAACGGGGAAATCGTGTCATTTCTTAATAAGGGATCATTGCCTATCGCCGACAGTTCGCAGGTACGTGAAGCCCGTTTACCGGAATCGGATGCCAGGAAATTAAGCGCCGGAAGAGAAGAAGTGGGCGGCAGAAGAGTGGGAGGACAAGGGAATGCAAATACCCCGGTACGGGTAGAGAAGAAAGTGGGAAGGAACGATCCCTGTCCCTGCGGAAGCGGTAAAAAATACAAAGTGTGTCATGGACGTGACGAAGCCTGAGACACCGGACCGGCAAATTGAATCCGCTTCTTTGAAAAATAAAAAACCTAAACGGGTTATTCTTTCCGTTACCAATGACCTTTATTCCGACCAACGGGTGGAAAAAGTCTGCAATTCTTTATCCGGTATGGGTTTCGAAGTTTTGCTGATAGGTCGGCGTTATCAGGATTCGCCCGAATTAAGCCGTAAAGTATATAAAACCAAAAGGCTGAGACTTCTTTTCCGGAAAGGTCCTCTTTTTTACGCTGAATTTAATATCAGACTTTTCCTGACGTTGCTTTTTACCAGGTGCGATATTTTCGTCGCTAATGATCTCGATACTTTACTCCCGAATTTTTTAGTCAGCAAATGGAAAAAAAAAGAACTGGTTTACGACAGTCATGAATATTTCTGCGGAGTATTGGAAGTGTTGGAAAATCCTTTGTCAAAGAAAGTATGGAGCAGGATCGAGAAGCGGTGTTTCCCTCATCTGAAAAATGTGATCACGGTAAGCCAGTCCATCGCGGAGCAATATAAGCAGGAATATGGAATTCCTGTTAAAGTAGTAAGGAATATACCCTCGGGAATCAGGCCGCCGGTAACGGAAACCCGCCTTTCATTAGGATTGCCTGAGGATAAAATGATCGTCATTTTACAGGGAACCGGATTACATCGGGGTCGTGGCGCCGAGGAAGTTGCGGAAGCTGTTATGCATGTTCCGGGATTAGTATTGTTAATTGTAGGCTCCGGTGATGCCATTCCGGCTATTAAGCAAAAGGCCGGGAGGAAAGGATTACAGGATAAAATTATCCTGGTTGACAGAGTGTCTCCTGAAAAATTGTTTAACTATACTTACCTTGCCGATATCGGTATTTCCCTTGACCGGAATGTGTGTCCAAATCATTATTTCAGTCTGCCTAATAAAGTATTCGAATACATCAGGGCCGAAACTCCCCTTATTGTTTCCAATTTGCCCGAAAGGGCCCGTATTGTGAACCAATACGGTGTAGGAATCGTTCTGGAAGATATGAAAACGGAAGCAATTGTTGAGGCGCTTCAAACTATGGTAAATGATAAAGAGAAATACCGGGAATTTAAAAATAACTGTATGATCGCTTCGAAAGAATTAACCTGGGAAAATGAAGAGAAAATATTGGAGGATATCTATCTGAAATTTAACAAAAATTAAGGCAAGGTACTTCAATTTGATTTAATTATAAAATCCATATCCATAATAGGTAATGACTGGTAAAAACCCCCATGATATCAAGATTATATTTTTTGATGTAGACGGAACCCTGGTTCCCATTCATCATGAATCCGCTCCGGCTTCTGCCGTAAAAGCATTGAGAAAACTAAAAGAAAAGGGTATTAAACTCATCATATCTTCGGGACGTCATTTAATGGATATCGAAGTATTGGGTTTACCGGTATTCGATGGTTATATCACTACCAACGGGGCCAGTTGCATGGTAGATGGCAAAGTCATTTTTAAACAATATATTCCACAAGCCGATATAGAAAGATTAGTTACTTATCTTCAGGGGTCCGGCCGTTTTCCCTGTATTATTGAAACGGATGATAATGCTTATTTGAATTATACGGACCGGTATACCGATCAATTGCAACGGGATCTCAAAACAAGGAAGCCGGTTTTGTGTGACTTGGATCTATGGTCGGAAAAGACACGGAGCGGAGTCATACAAATGCTGGGTTTTTTTGATGTGGATAAGGAAGGAAAAATTATGCGGGATATATTACCCGGATGTGTTACCAAAAGGTGGTGCAGTTATTTTACGGATATCATTCAAAAAGATTGTGATAAAGCCAAAGGGATTGAGAAAATACTGGATCATTATCATTTTCTTCCGGAAGAAGCGATGGCTTTCGGAGATGGCGGAAATGACCTCACCATGCTACAATATGTAGGTGTAGGTATTGCCATGGGAAATGCCGCGGATAAAGTAAAAGCCGTTGCCGATTTTGTAACATCTTCCGTGGAAGAGGACGGGATATATAAAGGCTTAGAAGACTACGGGTTAATATAAGCTTTCCTTAATTGAGGATTCTCATTTCACATTTTTCACAATCAAACTCCAGCCGGTAAACCTGGTATTTATTTTTCAGGAACAGCGGTTCCGGGAATGTACGGGCATCTTTTCCCTCTTTTTTTATACATCCGCCAAGTGCGTATTTGATACAGTAACGGCAAAACATGACCGGTACATCTTTCAATGGTTTGATTTCGAAAGCCGGATCAACGGTTTTTACTCCTGTTTGTTTATAAAAATCAGCCGCTTTGCGGTTCATAACATTGGCTAAATAAGTAAGATGGGTTTTCGGAGGAAAAAGTTCCGCCGCATTACGGAATATTTTTAATCTGTTTTTATTCCATATAATTGTTCTTTCTTCAGATAATTTGTCCACCATTTCCCTCCGCCGGTTTGCCAATTGCGACACAGGGAAAAACCATGGTCGCGACAGAAGTACATCTATTTTTCCGGCTTCAAAAATCGTATTTCCCAATTTGGAGAATTGCTCTTTGATATGACGAACTGACTGTTCCGGATCTTTTGCGGTTATTTTCTCCGTATTGACCCGCGTGAATACCTTGCAATGGTCTTCATCTTCGAAGTATATTTCAACTCCTTCATCGGTTTCCTTAAAAGTGATATCAACCCTTATTTTCCGACGGGCGCTGTTTTTGAGTAATTGTTTTTCAAAAGCCTGGTTCCAGTTCCGGTACAATTCCGTTCCGGGAGTGATATTGGGCATGATAGCGGGGATTATACGATCGCCGTCAATGCTGTTGATCCTGAATCCCTGTAATTCTTCCCCGGAATCCAGGAAACATAATCCGTCTCCGTTTGCAAATGTTACCGGCGAATCGACAGTAATGAAATTTTTTCCGATATTTCTTATTTTGCCCACATATTCCCCGATTGATTTGGGGGTATTCCATTGTGTAATATCTTCTTTAATCTGATCCGGAAAGTAAGGAGTCATACCCCTGTTGAATGATTTTTCCGGTGCAGGAATAAAATCAAGAATAACTTTACCGGATGAGGATCTTTGAAATTCATTTTTGCCTTCCAGGATGCGGTCCAGTTGAAGGCGGTAGTGGGCGGTAATATTCTTTACATAAGATAGTTCTTTCAAACGACCTTCAATCTTAAAGGATGTGATACCCGCGTTTAGCATTTCTTCAAGATAACCGGTCCGGTTCATGTCTTTCAGCGATAGCAGATATTTATCCCTTATCCATTCTTTGCCGTTCTTATCCACGAGAGTGTAAGGCATCCGGCATAACTGCGCACAATTACCCCGGTTGGCGCTTCTTTTGCAACTGCTCTGGCTCATATAGCATTGTCCGCTATAACTTACGCATAAGGCGCCGTGAACGAAAGCTTCCAGTTCGATATCCGTTTGTTCCGATATATCCCGGATATCCGCGATAGAAAGTTCCCTGGCTAATATGACCCGTTGCAAACCAGCCTCTTTAAAGAATTTTATTTTCTCAGCAGTGCGGTTGTCGGTCTGGGTACTGGCATGCAGGGAGATGGGAGGAAGATCCAGTTTTAATAAGCCCATATCCTGGATAATGAGCGCGTCGATACCCGTTTCATAAAGTCTCCTGATGAGAATTTCGGCTTCTTCGAGTTCCCGGTCCGTTAAAATCGTATTTAAGGCAACGTATACCCGGGCAAAATAGTGGTGCGCATAGGAGCATAATTTTTCGATATCCGTAAGGGTATTTCCGGCTGCCGAACGCGCGCCGAATTTACTGGCGCCTATATATACGGCATCCGCCCCGTGGTTTATCGCTTCGATTCCGCAGTCAATATTTCCGGCAGGAGATAATAGTTCAATCTTTTTTGTCATGGAGCAGGATCACCTTTATCATACAAAAATATGGTTTTTTTCACTATTTTTGTAACTTAATTGACTTATGTATGCAAAATAATATTACAACGATCGGCATTATCGGAGGCGGACAACTGGGTATGATGATGACGGAAGCGGCTCACCTGCTCGGGTACAGGGTCGTGGTGCTTGATCCTACTCCCGGATGTCCCTGCGGACTGATTGCGGAGGAACAGATCGTGGCAGCTTATGATGACGAAGAGAAAATAGAAGAATTATGCCGCAAATCGGATGTTGTGACTTATGAATTTGAAAATGTACCTTATACATCGGTAAAAAAGTGGAAATCATTCTATAATATACCACAAGGGGAGTTGCCCCTTTATTATTCGCAAAACCGGTTACGTGAAAAAAATGCCGCCGTACAGGCTGGAGCCATAACCGGTAAATATGTGGCCATTAATTCCTGTCATGATCTTGTCGGGGGATTGGATCAACTCGGTTATCCTTCCGTATTAAAAACCGCCAGTGGAGGTTATGACGGAAAAGGCCAGGTCGTATTACGTTCCCCTGAGCAACTTGATCAGGCCATGGAACTGGCAGGTAACACTGAGTGTATTCTCGAAAAATTCATTCCTTTTGATTGTGAGATCAGCGTAATCGTAACCCGAAGTCCGGACGGTACCATGACCACATTGCCTGTTACCCGTAATATTCACCGGGAAAATATTCTTTTCATGAGTATTGCCCCGGCCGGCGTTTCCGAACCGGTGTTGAAGAAAGCGGGGGATATGGCCCGTAATATGATGATCAATCTGGGTTTTGTAGGTACTCTTGCCATCGAAATGTTTGTGGTCGGCGAAGAAGTATATTTCAACGAGATGGCTCCCCGTCCTCATAATTCAGGACATTATTCCATTGAAGGATGTATTACCGGCCAGTTTGAACAACATATCCGGTCGATTACAGGGATGCCATTGGGTGAAACTACTTTAATACAACCTTCCGTCATGGTTAATTACCTGGGCCAACATATGGCGGGTATTGAAGAATTGAAAAAAGCTTCTTTAGAAGAGGTTTACATTCACGATTACCGAAAGAAGGAAGCCAAGCATAACAGAAAAATGGGGCATGTCACTTTTTTAGGATACACGGAAGAGCAGGTTAAAGAGATTGTAGAATCTTACTGGAACAGATAATATCGGTAATATAACTTGAATAAAACGCATTAAAATCTGCCTCCCGCGCCTCCGCCGCCAAAGCCTCCGCCTCCGCCGAATCCCCCGAAACCGCCGCGTGAACTTCCGCCACCGAAACTTCCGCCGGAACTTCTCCCTCCGGAAGCCATGGAAGCCAGCCAAAGCGCTTTCCAAAAACTGTCTTCCTTACCGCCGCTATTGCCGGAATTTCCTTTTCCGCCGCGGTGCAAAGCAAGTATCAGCACGATGAAAAGAATAGAGATACCCAATACGATAAGCGCTACTATCACGCCTCCTCCCTCACTATCGTCATATCTTTCATGGGAAATTTCCCCCGCTGCGATCGGTAAGATTATATCAAGTGCGTGTTCCGTCCCCTCGTAATATTGCTGCTCTTTGAAATAAGGGATAATCTCCCGTTCAATGATCCTTTTTACCGTAGCATCCGGTAAAGCTCCTTCCATATCGTAACCTACGGCGATATAGATCTCACCACCCGTTTCGTTACGGGGTTTTATTAAAATTACGATTCCGTTTTTATATCCTTTGTCACGTACACCCCATTTCTCTCCGATTTCATAAGCGAATTGAGAAGCAGGATAACCGCCGAGATCATTAACCGTAACGATGGTAATGACATTGGAAGTAGTATCATTAAACCGTACTAATCTGTTTTCTAGTCTGTTAACTTGTTCATTTGTAAATATATGAGCAAAATCATTGACCAGCCGGGGCGGATCGGGTGCAGCCGGTATTTGCGCAAAAACCCTTCCGGAAAGAAGGGTTATAATGAGAAATAAAATGTATACGGATCTTTTCATTAATTAAAATCGAATTGTACGTCAGGAGCCTGTTCAGCACCAGCTTCTGCCTGGAAATAAGCTTTTTTCTCAAAACCGAACATACCGGCGATCATATTTTTAGGAAATCCGCGGATATATGCGTTATAAGTCTGTACCGTTTCATTAAATTTTTGTCTCTCCACATTGATACGGTTTTCCGTACCTTCGAGCTGGGCCTGTAATTCCAGGAAGTTCTGGTTCGCTTTCAGTTCGGGATATCTTTCCACTACGACCATCAATCTGTTCAAGGCGCTGGTAAGATTGGCCTGTGCGTTCTGGAAAGCGGCAATATTGGCTTCCGTAAGGTTATTAGGGTCTACCGTTACGGAAGTAGCCTGCGAACGGGCTTCGATAACAGATTCCAAAGTTCCCCTTTCAAAATCAGCAGCTCCCTGGACTGTCCTCACTAAATTAGGAATCAGGTCCGCCCTTCTTTGGTAAACACTTTCAACCTGTGCCCAGGCAGAGGATACTTTTTCCTCTTCCCTGACCATTCTGTTATATATACTGGCCATCCAGATGCCGATCACCAGCACGACGGCGACGATAATTAAAATAACTTTGGTGGTTTTACTCATTGGTGCATTGTTTTAAGGTTATATAATCGGTTGCAAAATTACTCAAATTAAGAAATTGAATTCGTAGTAAAAACAAAACTTATGCACTTTTGTTCTGTGTAACTTTATCTTGCTTCCGGAATCGTATTTTTTCCTGAATAACGAATATTTTTGCGAGAAATATACCGGAATTCTTCCAAACCGGATTTTTATATTTGCTGGATAATGTAAAAATTTATAAACATTTTTTTCGATCCAATTCTTGCGATTTCATATTTTAAGATAATATTTGATCATATATTCATTCATCCACACATCTATCCCGATATCCTTTCCGTAATCTTAAAATTGCACTGTAAAATATAATTTGATTTTTATGTACGGATGTAAAGGAATCTTGATAAAGAAAAATAACCGGTATGGAATATTACAAAACTTCCTAAATCTTATTTTTCCTTTTATTTTTCAAAACAAGCTGGATGGTCGTCCGGTTTTTTTGTTCTATGAGAACGGTTTTTCCTGCCAAGATCGAATTCAAGGATTCGTCGGAATAGTGGCGGATCGTAGCCAGTTCCACTTTATCATTGTATTTTACGATATAATTCATTTTTAGTTCTTCGATGACCTTTTGAATTTTCCGGGAATGGTCGTCCACACAAATGGAAAAACTCAGGGCCGAATTCTGCATCAGGTTAATATTGATCTTGTGTATGGATAGTAGACTGAAGATTTCGGATAAATTATTGACCGCGATAAACGAAAAATCTTTCGGGAAGATGGAGATCAGGATCTGGTTTTTCTTGAAAATGTAAGAATCAACAGGGGCGTCCGGTCCGGTACAGGAGATCACTGTTCCTGCTTCATCCGGATTGAAAAAGGATTTTACATAAAGAGGTATCTGTTTGTTTTGCAGAGGTTTTAATGTTTTGGGATGGATAATATTAGCCCCGTAATAAGCCAGCTCGATAGCTTCTTCGTATGATATCCGATCTAATTTTACCGCTCCCGGAAAAACTTTAGGATCGGCGTTAAAAAATCCCGGTACGTCTTTCCATATGATGATTTCTTCCGCATTAACGGAATAAGCAAAAATAGCCGCCGAATAGTCCGAGCCTTCCCGCCCCAGAGTGGTAGTTTCATTTGAAAGCGTTCCTCCTATAAACCCCTGGGTAATGACGATGTTCCCGTTCCCCTGGGAAAATAGTTCCCCGATACGGTTCCTGATCAGGGGTGTGGTAATTTTCCAGTCTACTTTTCCTTCCCTGAAGGAATCGTCGGTCTTGATCAGGGTGCGGGCGTCTTCCAGATAATTTTTGATATTACGCTGCCTGAGATAAGAAGAGATTAAAGTGGTGGAAAAGAGTTCGCCGAAACTCACGACCTGGTCATAATCAAAGTCGTAGTTGTCACTTAAACCGAAGTTTAATTGATTACGCAGATTTTCAAACAGTGGTCGCAGGTCGTCCATGATCTTTTCGGGAGTATCCGTCAGTTCATTCGCGATATGGTAATGGTTATCCCACAGTTCCTGCCATAGAATATCTGATTTTTCCTTATTTCCGTAATGATCATTCAGAAGGCTCTCCAGGTGATTGGTCGTTTTGCCGATGGCGGAAATCACCACAATCAACCGATCTTCCGCATATCGGGATAATATATTTTCTAATTGCCTTACGTTTGCCGCATCTTTTACGGAACCACCCCCGAATTTAAAAACCTTCATATTTGCTATAGTTAGGATATCGGGGAATTATTGTTCACTGTAAATGACAGTCATCAGGGTTTTGCCGACCGCATCCAGGGTGTTTTTATCAATTTGGGTAATATTATCCTGCAATGTGTGCCAATAGGGGAAAAAGCCCGTATTGGTGGATTTGTCCTGGTGAACGATATTGATCATCGGGATTTTAGCTATAGTATTAATATAATAATGGTCGTCGGTAATGTAGTTGGCCGGACTGTTAATGAAATAATTCCCGTAGCCCAGTTGGTACGCTATTCCCCACACTTTGGAAAGAATGTTAGGGGCATAACGGGCCGATACGCCTTCATGATAGAAAGTCGCATTATAAGCTCCTACCATATCCAGTAAAATTCCATATTGCGCCTTATAACCGGGAGTATGTTTATTGCGGGCCCAGTGTTGTGAACCAAGGCACCACCAGTCACCCGGAATATTGACACTGCTCGGCGTCCCGTAATCTTCGGCATCAAAAAAGATAATATCGATTCCTACAGAAGGTTTATTCATTGATAACTGGCGGGCCAGTTCCATTAATACACCCACGCCGCTCGCGCCGTCATTGGCGCCGTCGATGGGTTTGTTCCAATTATCCGGATTCGGATCCTGATCGGCCGTATGACGGGAATCCCAATGTGCGCCCAATAGGATACGGTTTGTGTTCTGAGGGTTGAAAGAAGCGATTATATTTCTGGAATCCAGTTTTTTCCCATCATAAGTGTTTGCGATAAAAGGTTGTACGATAACGGTGTCACAATATTTCGACATAGTGGAAGAGAGATAAGCTGCACACAACCGGTGCGCTTCGGTGTTAGGTACCCTCGGGCCGAAATCCGTTTGTGCCTTTACAAAATGAAAGGCTGAGTCAGCGTCAAAAGGATAAGTAGCCAATGCCGGCTTATCTTCCTGTTTTTCTTTTACCTCTTGATTTTTATTCCGGTTACATGCACTTATAGAGAATACTATAGCAAATGTTATCAATGCAATTTTTCTAATTTTCATTATAATGCTGGATTTATCTATTTATAACTGCAAAAATAACAAGTTATTTTGACTTTGGTTGAAGTATCCCGTAAATCCATCCATAAAACCGGAGAAGTTGCGATATCCGGAAAACGGTCAGGAGTGGTTTTTGAGCCAATCCACCACTTTTCCCATGATGATTTCCGTTCTCAGTTCTATCGCTTCATGAGTCGCATATCCGATATGAGGCGACAAAATACAATTAGGAGCTTTTAATAGCGGATGATCCGCAGGAAGGGGCGGTTCCGTTTCGAATACGTCAATGGCGGCGCCGGCTATTTTACCTTCCTGTAAGGCTTTGGATAATGCGAATGTGTCGACCAGTTTTCCTCTTGCCGTATTGATCAGGATCGCGCTCTTTTTAAAAAGGTCCAGTTTTTCAGCGGATATAAGATTTTCCGTTTCGGATGTGAGCGGTAAATGGAGGGAAACAATATCGGATTCACGTAAAAGATCTTCTAAGGAAACATACGATATCCCGCGCTCCGTTAATTCCCGGTTTACCGACCTGTTGTAAGCTACAATCCGGGCTCCTAGGGCTTGCAGATTAAAAGCCGTTTGTTGCCCAATAGCGCCGGTCCCTATCATACCGACCGTTTTACCTTTTATTTGCCGGCCAAGAAATTGATTACGGGTTCCCCCATTTCTGATGGATGAGTCGAGAGAAGTAATTTTCCGGTAAAGATCAATGATAAGGCCTAACACCAGTTCCGATACCGCTACATTGGCATAACCGGCCGCGTTTTGCACCTCAATACCATTTTCCATGCAATAATCCATATCAATATGGTCCGTACCTGTAAAAGCTACCGCTAAAAATTTCAATTGTAGGTCAGATGATAATATTTCCCGGTTTAACGGAATGTTGGACACAATTACGATATCCGCATTCTCTATTCTTTGCTTTAGAGTTTCCGGATCTTCTTTCCGGTCGGGAAAACCGGTGAACTGATGGCCCATCATGGAGAGGTTATGTTTAAAATCCTCTATCCGGGTTTGGCTCATACCCATAGGCTCAATGGCCACTATTTTCATATTATTGGTATTAATTATGCAAATATAAAACAACTTTGCAAATTACTTAAATTTTGATTTTTTACTAGCTATATGCTGAAGATGGCGGTAATAAATAAAGCTATAACTTAATTATACACGGGTATATATAAAAAATTTAATTTATCTTTGCGGGAAGTAAATGAAGGATTAAAAAAAGAAGAAGAGTAACTGTAATATTCGGAAAAAGGGTTTTTGTAGGAGATATTAAACTATTTACCGTAATGTTTATGAAAATCTCTTTTATTAAGATCTGAGGTTAAAATTCAATAAAAAACTAATCCTATAAAATAGATTTCTAGTTACTCTTTCTTCTTTTGTATTTTTATTTGCACATTTTGTTGTTACAATTTGATGTGATAGAAGTACTAAAATAATCTATAATACAGCGATTTGAATGAATTTTAACAATTTTTCTATGAGTGTAGTGACCGATGAGGTGGACAAATATTTTCTTGTTAATTTCGCTATAATTGTTATAAAAATGTTAAATCATGATTTTTTGTGAGATTTTTATTTTTTGAAAAATAAAAAATAGCCACTTTTGGAAGTTTTTTCTCAAAAACTGTAATTTTTTGTTTCAAAGAACGGTTTTTCATACCGTAAAAAAACAGTATAAAGGAGATTTTATTCTCCGATTATTTTTATAAGAGCTCTCTTTTTTCTTTTACCGTCGAATTCGAAATAGAAAATTTGTTCCCAGGGTCCGAAATCCAGTTTTCCTCCGGTAACAGCTACCACCACTTCTCTTCCCATCACTGTCCTTTTTAAATGTGCATCCGCATTATCCTCAAAACCATTATGACGGTATTGGCTATATGGTTTTTCAGGAGCCAGTTTTTCCAGCCACGTTTCGTAATCCTGATGCAATCCGCTTTCATCGTCGTTAATGAATACGCTTGCCGTAATATGCATGGCGTTCACCAACACTAATCCTTCCCGGATTCCGCTTTCATCAATGGCAGATTGTACTTCTCCTGTAATATTGACAAGACCTCTGCGGGTGGGTATAGTAAAAAAGAGTTCCTTCCTATATGATTTCATACATTATATCCTTTGCAAAACAACATCGATCAATTCACCCATGGCTTTTTTATAGTCGGTTGAGAATTCATTTGTAACACGGTTCGCAATTCCAAGGCAACAAGTCAGCGCTTTATGACCTAATATTTTACTTAATCCGTAAATAGCGGAACATTCCATCTCTAAATTGACAATACGTTTACCGTTATAACGGAAAGAAGCCAATTGTTCAATATAGTCGGGAAATGCCAGCGGCGCGCGTAACTCACGACCCTGCGGACCGAAAAATCCGGGTGCGGTGGCCGTAATCCCGTGAACCATGTCATGTCCGATTTTATTCAGTAGATCAGTGTCGGCGGGAAAAGAATAGGGGTAAGGCAAAGTAGTGTTCCATTGGGCCTGTTCGATAAAAGCGGAAGAGATCAATTCATCCGACATATCGAAATGCTTGTAATAACGCAGTACGCCATCAAGCCCTATTGCGTTTTCGGATACGATAAAACTATGTAACGGTATATCCGGCTGGAGAATTCCGCACGTTCCGATCCGTACGATCGTCAGGGAGGTATGATCGGCTTTCACTTTACCCGTAGCTAGATCGATATTGGCGAGCGCGTCAAGTTCGTTGATTACAATATCTATATTGTCCGCGCCCATTCCAGTCGAAATAACGGATAGTTTCTTATTATGATATAAACCCGTATGGGTAACCAGTTCCCGGTTTTGGACTTTCACCGTTACGGAATCGAATTTTTCGGAGATCATATTTACCCTTCCCGGATCACCCACCAATATGATAATATCACCGATTTGTTCCGGCGTAAGGTTCAGATGGTAAATACATTGAGGGCTTCCTAACGGAAGTTCCGAGGGTCTAATTATCATACCTATATACTGATATTACGGATATCAATCCGCAAATATAATAAAAATTATTTTTATTAAAAGAATATTTGAAACGTTTTAAAAAATAATATAACTTTGCATTGTGTCATAGGAAAGTATAACTAATTTAATTTAAACAATTTATGGATTCAAACATTGCTCTCGTCACTGGTCGCGCCAATCCGGAATTAGCTCAACGTATCTCCCAGCAATTGAATATCCCGTTGTCGGAAGTCGATATCAAACAATTCAAAGACGGAGAGATCCAGGTATATTATAATGAAACTATCCGTGGTAAATCCGTATTTATCATCCAACCTACTTTTTCGCCGTCGGATAATATCATGGAATTGCTCCTTCTGATCGATGCGGCGAAAAGAGCTTCCGCGGCTTCTATCATTGCCGTGAATCCATATTTCGGTTATGCCCGCCAGGACAGGAAAGATAAACCCCGTACCTCGATCGGGGCGAAACTAATGGCTAATTTGTACACAACCGCCGGAATCAACAGGCTGATCACCATGGATCTTCACCAGGATCAGATCCAGGGTTTCTTCGAGATCCCGGTTGACCATCTTTACTCGTCGGCCCTTTTTATACCTTATATAAATGAATTGAAAATTGAGGATTTGTGCATTGTTTCCCCGGATACCGGAGGAACAAAACGCGCTTCTTCTTATGCCAAATTCCTTAATTGCGAACTGGCAATCGGATACAAACAACGGGTAAAAGCCAATGAAGTATCCGAACTGCAGATTATAGGCGACGTAAAAAATAAGAATGTCATTATCGTGGATGATATTATCGATACGGGAGGTACCATCTGCAAAGCCGCTAAAATCGTGATGGATTCCGGGGCTAAAAGTGTATTCGCCATGTGCCCCCATCCGCTATTGTCCGGTAATGGCATGGAGAATATAGAGAATTCCGTGATCGAAAAATTGATCACTACCGATACGATTCCTTTGAAGAGAGCCTCCGACAAAATAGAAGTTCTGTCGATTGCCGGTTTACTATCCCAGGTAATCATGAGTGTGATGAATCACACTTCTATCTCTTCCCATTACGAACCTTTTTAATAAATTAAACCTGATCAATGTCTGAAAATACCGGCCGGCAGGAAGTCGCGCAACTTGGAAAATACGGATTGATTGAAAATCTATCCGGGAAATTTAAAATGGAGAACCCGTCATCCGTATCCGGTATAGGAGAAGATGCTTCCGTGATTAAAAGCCATGAGGGTTATATACTGGCTTCCTCTAAGATCTTCCTGGAAAATATCCATTTTGACCTGACTTATTTTCCATTGAAACATCTGGGCTATAAATGTGTGGCTGTGGGACTTTCGGATATATTGGGAATGAACGGAATTCCGCAACAAATAAGGTGTAACATTGCCATATCCAATCGTTTTTCCGTGGAGGCCATGAAGGAACTTATGGAAGGTATGCGACTTTGTTGCAGCCATTATAAAATTGATCTTCTGGGATTGGATATTACATCTTCACGATCAGGGATGGTTATCTCCATTGAAACGATCGGAAATGTGGATGAAGAACATCTCGTTTCCCGTAACCGGGCTCAGGATAAAGAGTTGATCTGTGTATCGGGAGATTTGGGAGGTGCTTATACCGGACTGATATTACTGGAAAGGGAAAAAAAGGTTTTTGAGGTCAATCCGGATATGAAACCCAATTTTGCCGGATATGATTATTTATTGGAAAGGCAATTGAAACCGGAGCCCAGGCTGGATATTATCCGGGACTTACGGGAAAACGATATCATTCCGACTTCTATGATTAATGTTTCGGAAGGTTTGGCTACCGCGCTAATTCAATTATGCCGGGCTTCCCATAGAGGGTGCACTGTTTATGAAGATAAATTACCCATTGATATATTGACTTTCAATACTTTAAAAGAATTGAAAATTGTGGGCACCACAGTAGCACTGAATGGCGGGGAAGATTATGAAATTTTATTTACCATCAAACAGGATGATTACGAAAAGATTCAAAAAGTAAAAGATATTTCCGTCATCGGTTATATCGATGAAGAATCGGCAGGTATGAACCTGATTACCAATGATGAAAAATTACTCCCGCTAAGGGCGCAGGGTTTCGGGGAAACAGATTAATAAGCTCTAATGCGACATGAGATAAGCTTTGATAAAGCCGTCCAGGTCGCCGTCCATTACCGCATTCACATTCGAAGTTTCGTACTGGGTTCTCAGGTCCTTTACCAATTTGTAAGGGTGCATGACGTAACTCCGGATTTGAGATCCCCATTCAATTCTTTTTTTGGTACTTTCGATCTCGGAGATCTTCTCCCGTTTTTTTTCCAGTTCGATCTGGTATAATTGCGATTTCAGCATTTGCATGGCTTTTTCCCGGTTTTGCAACTGGGAACGTGTCTCCTGGCATTCCACCACAATTCCCGAAGGGGCGTGATGTAGCCTAACGGCAGTTTCCACTTTATTTACATTCTGGCCTCCCGGTCCGCTCGACCGGTAAGTATCCCAGGTAATGTCGGCCGGGTTGACCACAATCTCGATATCGTCGTTGATGATCGGGTAAGCGTATACCGATGCGAAAGAAGTATGACGCCGGTTGGCGGAATCAAAAGGAGATAACCGTACCAACCGGTGTACACCGTTTTCACTTTTCAGATAACCATAGCCGTAGGGTCCGTCCAACTCGATGGTAGCGGATTTGATTCCCGCCACATCGCCTTCCTGCCGGTCAAGAATCTTGATGTTAAATTTATTCCTTTCACCCCAACGGATATACATCCGGAGCAACATCTCAGCCCAGTCGCAACTTTCCGTACCACCTGCTCCCGAATTGATCGTAAGCACAACCCCGAGCCGGTCTTCTTCTCCTTTCATCATATTCCTGAATTCCAGTTTCTCCAGAAGACGGACGGTGGTATTATATAAATTGTCAACTTCTTCTTCAGTAGCTTCGCCGGCGTTAAAAAAATCGAATATGACGGTAAGGTCGTCGTATTGCGCCGCCACCTTATTATATTCTTCCACCCATGATTTGATGAAACTGACCTCTTTCAGTAATTTTTCCGCCGCTTTGGGATCATCCCAAAAGCCATCCTGATGCGAAATATCTTCCCTGGTCCGGATTTCTTCTATTTTAGCATCGATGTCAAAGAAACCTCCTCAGCTCACCAAGCCTTTTATGAATATCTTTTAGTTGTTCCTGATTAACCATGATAGAGTTTATTTTCTGAATTTAGGAAGTAACGCATTGGTTATTTTTACATATTCCGCATATTCGGGTTTATTGGCTAATTGTCTTTGTTCCATTAGCGGAATACTGATGAAGACAAATAAAAGATTGTTTACCAAAGGTCCGAAGAATGTCCACCAATACTGAGGAGCTACGGAAATGGTTAAAAGATATACACCCCACCATAAAAGTATTTCTCCCAGGTAATTGGGATGGCGGGAATATTTCCATAAACCGCTGGTACAAATTTTCGCCTTTCTTTCTTTCCTGAAACGGTGCATCTGATTATCGGTGATCAGTTGCAAAACAGTAGCCGTAATGCAAATAAGAAAAGCGATATAGGTAAAAATATTAGCTGTGGTTTCTAACCTTAGCAAATAAAAAGCAGGTACCATGGCCGCGAATACAATGATGGTTGGCATGTAATGGATACCCATGAAATTGACCAACTGCCAACGTCCCGGATTTTCTTCCCTTTTCTGAATATACCGCCAGTCCTGATGAAGCAGATTGGGAAAAGTATACATCCAGTTGCCGGTCAACCGGATAGCCCATGCCCAGATGGCGATCAGGAGCAGAATGGAAGGCACACTGAATACTCCGTAGTAAAAAGCCAGAAATGTTAGCATCACGGGCGGAGCCACGCTCCAATACGGGTCGTATACGGAGGAATTGCTGAAAATAACGCTGAACAGGTAAACAATAACGGTGGCTACGGTATCGGCGAGTAAAAGGTAGAGGATGTCATTGCCGTTTTTGTTAAAAGAAAAAACAAGTAATCCTGCCAGAATTGCCAGAATATAAGCAACTAAAATCACGAACATAGATGCAGTCCGTGAACCTTTAATTTTGTTCATCATCGTGTAATTGTTTTAATTGGTTAATAATCATTTCATTTTCGAATCCTTTTCCTTTCAGGTAACGGTAAAGTTTCGGTTTTGTATTTTGGTTATATGGATTTATTTTACACCATTGGCGGATATTTTCATCCAGTATTACCCGGTATTCTTCTTCCGGGATGGCATGGAGATATTTAGAAATAATTGCTGAATCTATTTTCTTTAATGAAAGATGATATCCGATCTTTATTTTTCCCCATTTTTTCAAATTCAGTTTACTACGGATATAATTTTCAGTAAATCTTTCGTCGTTGATAAAACGGTCGCTGATAAGCCGGTCGATAATATCGTCAATGTCAACATTGCCTAAACCATAGGATCTTAATTTTTCGCGCGTTTCCCCTTCGCATCTTTCCTGGTAGCTGCAATACTTTTCTATTTTAACGAGAATATCTTCAGGTACAGGCATATTTCAGAAATAGTTATTATATATGTTGGGGTTCTCCCCATAATACAATCTCTTCATTTTCTTTATTCAGGAATTTATATTCCATGATGTGATAATCCTGATTGGCGATAAGCTTGATCCAGGTATGGTATTTCAGGAACCATTTGAACCGTATCGAAAAAATACCTTTTGTAAGAAAAGCATAGAGGTAACTATGGACTACAATGGTAATTTTTGATTCGTGCTGCTTATTCACCAGGAAATCAATGGTATTGTCAAGTTCCTCCACAATGAGTATACTCGCCTTGATTTTTCCTGTTCCCTGGCAGGAAGGGCACATCTCGGATGTTTCGATAATGGTGGCCTGTCTTACCCGCTGACGGGTTACCTGGATGATTCCGAATTTATTCATAGGCAAAACCGTATGCTTGGCTTTGTCGACCTCCATAAATTCTTTGAATTTCTTATATAATGTAGCCCGGTTTGCGGTTTTATTCATGTCGATAAAATCGATGGTAATAATACCTCCCATGTCCCTCAACCTTAACTGACGAGCAATTTCCGCTGCTGCGATAAGATTTACTTCCAGGGCATTTTCTTCCTGGGATTGGGTCGATTTTACACGGTTTCCGCTATTGACATCGATAACGTGCATCGCTTCCGTGTGCTCGATAATAAGATAAACTCCGTTCTTAACGGTCACAATTTTGCCGAAAGAACCTTTGATCTGTTTGGCAACATTGAAATGTTCGAAAATAGGAGTCTTATCCTTGTAGAAATTGAGGATCTTGGTTTTTTCGAAAGATATGGATTTAAGGTAAACCTTAAGTTCATTGTAAAGTACCGCATCATCCACGTAAATGGCGTTGAAAGAATCCGTTAAAAGATCCCGGATAAGAGCGGAAGTTTTATCGAGGTCGGCCGCGATCTTACTGGGTATGGTTGCACTATGGAGTTTTTTGACGGCGTTTTTCCAACGCTCGGCCAATTGTTCCAGATCGTTCGATATATCTTCGATTTTTTTATTTTCAGCGACAGTACGCACGATGACCCCGAATTTCTTAGGTTTAATGCCCTGTACCAGTTTCTTGAGCCGTTTACGCTCTTCGCCGCTTTTGATTTTCTGGGAAATGGAAACTTTATCCATAAAAGGTACCAATACCAGATAACGTCCCGCTAACGAAATTTCCGTAGTGATACGGGGGCCTTTGGTGGAGATAGGTTCTTTGGCAATCTGGACAAGGATGGGTTGCCCGGAAGAGAGAATGTTCCCGATTTTTCCTGATTTTTCAATTTCGGGTTCGGTCGGGAAGTTGGCAATACTTTGTTTTTTAGTCTCGATAGCCTGTTTGACGAAATTATTAAGGGTGCGGACGTGGGGACCAAGATCCAGATAATGTAAAAAGGCATCTTTCTCACTTCCGATATCGACGAAAGCAGCATTAAGTCCCGGGACAATTTTTTTTACTTTTCCCAGATAGATATCCCCTACAGAAAACTGGTCTGAAGATTTCTCACGGTGAATCTCCACTAATCTTTTATCTTCCAGAAGGGCGATTTGAACTTCGTTAGGATGGGAAGTAATAATTAATTCTTTGGTTATGTCAGTCTCGCTCATGTTTTACTGTCTTGGTCTGTAAATGAAAAACTAAATAATACGAATATAGGATCGTACTATTTAGTTTTCATGGTTAAGAATAGGGTGAAGAAAAATTATTTCTTCTTATGCCTGTTCTTTCTTAGGCGTTTTTTACGCTTATGTGTAGACATCTTATGTCTTTTTCTTTTTTTCCCGCTTGGCATGATATTGAAAATTAAGATTATTATTTGATTTTTTTAACTTGATTTACAAAAGTTTTACAAGGCTTGAAAGCAGGAATTTTATGAGCCGGAATCACGATAGTAGTTTTTTGTGAGATATTTCTGGCAGTTTTCTCAGCTCTGTCTTTTACGATAAAGCTGCCGAAACTTCTTAGGTATACATTCTCATTTCTGGCCAATGATCCTTTAACGGTAGTCATAAAAGCCTCTACGACAGTTTGTACAGCATTTTTATCAAAACCAGTTTTGTTGGAAATTTCATTCACGATTTCAGCTTTTGTCATAATTCAAAATTTTAAGGTTAAACTTTTTTGGGCCCCTTTATTTTGGGGTTTCCCAAAATTGGAGTGCAAAAATACACTTTATTTTATTATAAATCTACATTTTACAATTTTTTTTCAGATTTTTTCGCAAAGCACATCCGCCAGCCTGCTGGTTCCGATCCGGAAATAATTTTTTGTCAGCCATTGTTCTCCTAAAATATAGGAAGCGAATTTAAGGATTTGGATCGCGAATCGGGGATCGGTTATTCCGCCTGCGGATTTAATCCCTACCATTTTACCGGTCTTCATATAATGATCATGGATAGCATCCATCATGACCACAACGCTTTCCGGTGTGGCATTTACTTTTATTTTCCCGGTGGATGTTTTAATAAAATCCGCTCCGGCTGCCATAGCGATCTGCGCCGCCCGGTAGATATTATCAATATTCTTTAATTCTCCTGTTTCCAGGATCACTTTTAAAGTGACGTTTTTACAAACACGTCTGATCGTATGTATTTCGTTGAATACTTCGTCATACCTTCCTTCCAGGAATTTGCCCCGCGAAATCACGGTATCGATCTCGTCGGCTCCCTGCATCACCGCATAGCTTACTTCTTCGAGTTTTACATGCAACGGCGCCTGTCCGGCAGGAAAAGCTCCAGCCACACTGCTTACTTTGATTCCGCTATGTTCAAGAATATCCCTGGCTTCGGCAATAAATAAGGGATAAATACATACGGCCGCGGGTGCAATACCTTTTTCGACAGACTTAAAGGCTAAAGCTTTTTTGCATAATTCCCGTATTGTGGAACTGGTGTCGCTTCCTTCCAGGCTGGTAAGGTCGATACTTCCCAACAAAAATTTAAAAGCTTCGGTTTCGTTAAAATAAGGAAGTCCGGCATGGGAAAAATCGCGGATCCTTTCTTCAAGTTCCCGCTCGGAGAACGGGTAAGGCTGGATACTGGAGGCAGAAAACATATATTTATATTACAGGTTTCTCCATAATCAACGGGTATAGACCGGATTATTGGGCTTTATTTCTGGATCTAAAAGAATCAATGCCTACTTTCAGGGAAAAAACATGAGAATACATCGCGATGGACAGATCACCGATATCGGTAAGTGCGTAGTCCACGGTTACAATATCTTTTATAGAGATTCCCAATCCGAGATTGATTTGCAATGTTGTTTTCTTCTTATTATCGAAATCCGGTTCCTGCTGGAAATTTCCGATTCCGGCCCTTATAGCCACAATTTTCTTATATGCGAATTCCATACCGAAATGAGGATCGATACTGATCACATTACTGCTGATAAGGGTATTCCTTTTTCTGTCGAAAGTACAATCTAAATCCAGTGCAAAAGTAGCATTAAACCCTTTTCCCAGTTCTACATATTTCGCTCCCCCGATCATCAATTTGGGTAAGGTGAGCTCCAGGGCGTTTTCCGGAATTTCATTCCCAGTTTCTTCGAATACTTTAATTACCTCTTCCGATAGATTATAACTCCAGGCGTTAAAAGTAGAGGTAACATCCCGTAACGTGGCGCCTGCCTGCCATCCCTTATGATTATACTGTACTCCGAAATCCAGTCCGAAGCCCCAGGAACCCGCAAAATCGCCGATTTTTCTCCGGATAATTTTGGCATTTCCTCCCACCGACAGTCCTTTAATTTTTTCGAAATTATGGGCATAACTCAGAAAGAAAGCGTTATCGGCGGCGGAGAAATAAGTAATTTTATTGTAATCCACGTTACCCTGGTTATCGATCAGTTCCGTGGTATTCATGATATTATCAACCCCAAAACGGATGTAGGAAAAAGCGACTGTAGAACGTTCATTGATTTTATAACCGATAGCGCCGTAATCATATTTGGCGATGCCTGCGAAATATTCGGCATGCATCAGGGAGAGCTGGTAATTCTTAGACATCCGGCTTAATCCGGCCGGATTCCAGTAAGCGGCGGTTACATCATCCGAAATAGCCGTCATGGTATTGGCCATTCCCAGTCCCCTTGCCCCTAAACCGAGGGAAAGGAATTCATTACTGTATTTCGCGGTTTGCGCCCATCCGTAGAAAGAAACCGATATCAGAAAAATGACAATGAATAATTTCTTCATCCAACAAAAATATACTTTTTTCAACGGGGAATAACTACAAATATTGTAATTTTATAATATTCCGGATCAGACATTAAGATTCCGGTAGTTCTCCGGATATATTATTCCGGAAGCCATCTGTTCTGTTTTCCGCCCGTTTGTCGAAGCCGGGAGATGATCCTCTCTTTCGTTAGTTCATTAACCGGGATCCCGAAATAAGTACCGTTTTCATCGTCCAGAATCAATGCACGCCTTTGGATTTCTTTTACGAATTCATCAGTGAAAATATCATATAGGTGATATTCAGGACCTTCTTCATCTAACGGACCGAAAAATAAATAGCCGTCAAAGTTTTCTTCATAAGTGCCGGCACGGCTGTCGTAGCGTCCCGGGTCATTCGCATCGTAAGGCTCTTTGCCGAAAGGACTATCTTTCAGGTCAAATCCCACCGGATTATTTCCGTTTTCCGCGAATATCCGGTCAAAAATACCGTTTCGTAATAGTCCTTGATTTCCCGAGGCATTATTCATAACCATGCTATGAGGAAAGACGATAAAAACATTCTTCTCAGACAATCGCCCGGCCAGTTGCATTCCGGCTGTCTGTTGGGCTACTTTTCCGCGATCTGCGGAAGCGATCCCGGGAAGTTGTGATTTCTCCGCATGGGCGAATCCTACGATGAACAGGTTATTTCTTTTATCGTTACTGTTGGTAATATGGGATTCGATTATTTCCGCCATATGGCTGTTGCGATCGACGCCCATGTTATAATAGTTGTCCAGATCTTCTTTCGTTTTTAATTTATCCCAGGGAGCCTGCCAGTCAACCGCAATGACTTTTATTTTTTTATGGTCCGGTAAATCCCGGTTTATCTTCCACAATTCAGTAAGAAATTCGTATTCGCCGCCATCCCACCAGCCATAAACCTGTTCGGCACGCATTACATCCAGCAATAATCCAGTATCCGGAGTTTCACCATTATAGAACCGGTCGAGCACTTCCTGTTTCCACGAGGGTAATTCCATAAAAACAGTTCCTGTATTTTCCGGGAAAGCGGGGTCGAGAACAACATTTTTCATTAAATCCCATGATATTTTACGGCGATGAACTTCTCCGCAAATCACCAGTTTATATTTTTCCAGCTTACCGAGAAGATATTCTTTAGGGGACTGCCCATTGGATTTTAAATAATCGACATAAGGGGACAAGTCTGACGGGCTTTCCTTCAATACGGCAATCCTGCCTAAATAGGCCATGAACTGTTTTGATTTCCGGTCGGCGTGTCCTCTGGCATTTTCGAGGCTGTTATCCAGATCTTCTCCCGCGTTCATCCACTGGCCCTCTTCATAGGTAAGCCAGCCGATTATATAGAAAGGAGATCCGAACTCTACGATTGCCGCGGCCACGGAATCACCGTAATATCGGATCTCGACGATTTCCCTGTCAAGTATATTATTACGATTCCGTTCGTCGACAGGGTTATCCGGAGCACCGGGTTCCGGCATGGCGCCCCGGTTTCGATAGGTAACCATATTTTTTAACAAACCTTGTTTACCGTTTGCAATGGTATAGGAAAAGCTTATATAGGAATTTAATGGTGTATTCAGATCGGTTTTCCCATCAAACACAGCTATTCGTTTGTTAACCGGTTCAACACGGGTATTTTCCGGATTATTCCGGGAATAACCGCTTACTGAGAAAAGCATAAAAATGCTTAGTAAGAAATATATATTTTTCATTTGGTTTGGATTATGTGGTTTTAAATTCAGGTAATATTATAGCTGGGATATGAAAATCATATCCGTATTTTAAATTCTTTTTAAAATGATTTACTTGATTAATTGGATTATGACCGGATATTATCCACCTTCGAACCACCGGTTTCTTTTCTTCTTCAGGTCAGGATTGGTACTGTCGTAAGTTTTGATCATAATAACCGTCGTTTCTCCGGTTTTGGAATTGTAATAAAAATCGAAAGTCGTTTGGGTTACTGTTTTGTCTGCCTCCGTTTTGCTGAATTCACAACGCTCGGGAACCATTACGCCGTCAATTCTCTTGTCTATTACGGAATAAGCACCGGCTTTATCTTTTTCATAAGCTTTAAACATTAATTCCTGTAATTGAGGTTTA
Source organism: uncultured Bacteroidales bacterium (assembly GCA_937949745.1). Taxonomy (GTDB): domain Bacteria; phylum Bacteroidota; class Bacteroidia; order Bacteroidales; family WCHB1-69; genus JAGVVH01. The sequence continues at coordinate 60,730 of CALECM010000047.1, forward strand.
TTGTTCAGGACAATTTTAACGATATAGGAATCCGGTTTCCTTGTATCCGGGAATTTATTATCGATTACCGTCATATCCACGGTTTTATCTTTTTCGCACTCTTTGATCCACCGGATCAGATTTTCCTGTCCGGATACCCTGATGGAAAAGAATAGGATCGCTGCCAAAAGAAACAGGCATTTTAAAAACTTCATACGTTTCATAATATTCAATATTCTGGTTTATAACGTCACTTCATTACTCATTTTCTTCTATTCGGATCGGGTATAGAGATCCCGGTATTCTTTTTCCCTTGCGGCCACCATTTCGTAAATCTCTTTTTCTTGCTGTTTGATCAGTTCGATATCATAAATCTTTTCACCGTTGATTACCATATAACTGCCTTCATAAGGTTCGAACCCATCGACGGAAGATTTGGTGAAAGTAAAAATAACCGCAAAGACCAGGATTGCCGCAACGGCTGCGACGGTGATTATTCTCCTGATCCTTGCCCGTTCCGTCTTTCGGTTATGCCGTATCAAAACCGGATTCCTTTTTCCAAGTTCTTTCGTGAGGCCATCGTTGTAATAGAGGAAAAACTCCCGGTATTGTTCCAAATGATCCGGTATGTTGTTGCCGGAAAAATAGAGCCATAATTCTTTCTCTTCGTCGTTCGAGGTTTTTCCTTCGAAGAATTTCCCGATCAGGTATTCCATATAATGATGCTCGTTTTTCATTTAATAATTTTTACGGTTAAATAATTCCCGTGCTTTTTTCCTTGCCCGTGACAGGTTCATCCATACCGATTCCCGGGAACAATTTAATATCCGGGCAATTTCCTCAACTTCAAGTTCATCGATATATTTCATCCTTAGTACGGCTTGTTGTAATTCCGGTAATTGGCCGACAATATTTAACAAATGCTCGGAATCGTATCTTTTCTCCATGTCGGTATCATCCGCCTGCATAAGTATATCGGAATCCATACGTTTAAATATGGAAAACCTTATTTTGTTATGTTTAAATAAATTTAAACAGAGATTCCTGGTTATTCTGATTGATAATGCGGCAAGGTTGTCGTATTGGTCCAGTTCTTCCCTGATCATCCATAATTTCGCGAATACCTCCTGTACAATATCCGAAGCGTCTTCATCATGGTCAGTATAACTCCGTGCTATCCTGATCAGATTGGCATGTAACGGAATTACCGTTTTGATGAAATTTTCTTTCTCCATATCCTTAAAGACAACTTAAACCTGAAAACCTAACGTCATACCTGCAATTTTCTTTTCCGGAGTTATACTATCACTCATTTTATTCGACCTCTTTACTATTTTTCAACTTTTAATTTCAATTGAGACACCGGGAAAAGCTTCAATAAAGGTAATGAAATATTGGAATGGGATTATGTCTCTCTTTTTATTATTTTTGCGAATGATAAAAAAGAGGGTAATTTTAACAATCAGTGTTTTAGAAGAACTCACCCATTCACTTGCTTTCGCTATTTTTCAGGACTCATTACAACTGCATCATTTTATATAAATTATGTAAAATATATTCCGACATTAACCAGACATCGTAAATGAATAAAAAGCATATCAATCCTAAAAAACCTAAAAAAAAGGAAGTTCAGGTTATCAAAGAAAAAACATGGCTGGAGAAATTATGGGCGACAATCGATAACGCTAACGGGAAAATTATATTTTTTATAAGTTTAGGCATTATTTTTCTCCTTTGTCTTTATATGGCTTCCTTAACCTCCCTGAATTGCGATGCTCCTATAGATTATGAAAACGGGAAAAAAAGTTTGGATTTTTATCTTTCGGCAGGAAAGGACACTTCCTGTCTGGACCTACGGATTAATAATCGTTCTTATGAACATAATAAATATTATGGCTCAGGATTTGAAGCTACTTATTCAGCCATAGAAAGAGTGTTTAAACCGGATAACGTATACCAGCTCCGGATGTATTACCTCTGTGTATGGGGTATCGTGTTGCTGTTCTTTATGGCATTGATAGGAAAAGAAGTGGCGGGATGGAAAGGTGCCGTCCTGGCATTATGGCTTTCTTTTCTTACACCCTTTTTATTGGGGCAGTTTTTTTGGAATACCAAGGATATTCCCCATGCTTTAGGATTTGCCATCTCCATTTATTATATGATCCGTTTTTTCAGGAAGTTGCCCAAAATATCCATACGTGATGCCATCGGTATTGCCGTCGGTATTATGGTCGCCGTAAGCATCAGGATAGGGGGGTTGCTGGTGGTATGTTACTGGGGCTTGTTTTTATTGTTATCCTGCCTCAAACCTTCCATGCGGGAACTTTTCACCAAAAAACGATGGAACCAACTTTTAAAAATCGCCGGAGTGGGTGTTATCGTCGCCGTTGCCGGTGCGCTGGTCGGCCTCCTGTTCTATCCTAATTTCTGGGTTCACGGAATTTCCCATATTACGGAATCATTCGGGACGATGAGTAAGTTTTTTCTTCGCACTCCTTTTGTTTTCGAAGGAGAAAGAATCCTTTCCACAGAATTGCCATGGTATTATTTACCGAAATCCTTTATCATCACTACGCCGATATTCTACTTAATACTATTGTTAATCGCCATTCCTTTAACCATTATTAAGAGAAAGAAATTAGGAATGCTTAATGTGGCTCTCCTGTGGTTTACCTTTATTTTCCCGTTCGCATACAGTATGTATATACATGCGGTTTTATACAACGGATGGAGGCATATATTATTTGCCTATGTGACGGTTCCGGCTATGATGACTTTTGTGGTTCTGAGTTTACTAGAAGAAATTAAAAAAATTCCGCTAAAGTTGGTCACTTTGATGACAGTGCTTGGATGTATGGTATATCTTTTCATCTGGAATATGAAAAACGCTCCGTATCAGGCGGCTTATTATAATCAATTGGTAGGAGGATCTTCGGGTGCTTATGAAAGATATGATTTTGACGTGGTACATTTTGCGGCTGCAGTAGCAGGCGACAAATTATTAAAAACACTTTCTCCCGCCGATTATTCCGAAGAAAAGCCATTGGTAATTGCCATGACCAATGAAATTATATGCAACTATTTTTATGTTCCGGACGAATGGAAAAATAAGGTAAAAATCGACCAGTTGTCTTACAAGGGTTATGCGGGGACGGAGTGTGATTATGCCATACTATCTCTGCAGTTTTCCACACCCCTGATCCGTAAATCTTTTTTCCCTCCCAAAGGTACCATCAGCGAGGAACTTGTCGATGACGTGCCTGTTGCCTGTGTCGTGGACAGGCGGGAAGATGCGGATTACAGGGGAATTAAACTTTTACAGCAGAATAAAATGGAGGAAGGCATGGAATTTCTGGAAAAGGCATACGCATACAATCCGAAAAATTTCCCGCTTTATTTCTGGATGGGCTACGGTTATTACGGAACCGGCAATTATGTCAAATCCATAGAAATGTTAAACAAGTACAACCGCTTTTATCCCAATGATAAAGATACGCAACGTCTTCTGGGTTATTCCTATTATGGCGAGAAACAATATGATAATGCTTTTAACGCATTTAATAAATATTACGCGATGGAACCCTCTGATCTTAATGTGGCTTATATGATGGGTGTTTGTTTGTACGAAAAGAAAGATTATAATTCGGCGAAGAGATTTTTGCAACAAATTGTGGATAGAAATCCCAATTTTACGGAAGCCCGGAATTTACTTAACCATATACAATCATTATAAAGAAAGAAATCGGATAGAATATTATGGATATTAAAGAATTGAAGACCAACGCGGGGAAAAAAAATCATCCATGGGAGTATGCTCGTTGCAAAGTGATTTGTAATATTTTGAAAAATTTTATTTCCGATAATGAGGAAAGGAAAATGGTTTTTGACATTGGTTCGGGAGACGGTTTTTTCATTACCCAATTTTCAAAAAACTTTTCCGGTTTTGAACTGGTAGCGGTCGATACGGCTTATGATGACGCCCTGATATCTGATTTACGTGAAAAATATACCTCGTTTCCCATAGATTTTTTTAAAAATATTTCCGAGATCAATGATAAAGAAGAAAAAGTAAAGGCCGTTTTTCTTTTGGATGTACTGGAACATATTGAAAAAGATATTGATTTTCTGAAAGAGTTATCAGCCCACCCTAATGTTGACCGTGAAACGCTTTTTGTCATTTCGGTACCGGCCTATAATTCTTTATTCAGCACCCATGACGAATGGCTTGGGCATTATCGGAGATATTCACAAAAAGAATTGAATTCGTGTGTAAAAACGGCAGGATTGACACCCCTGAAAGGAGGATATTTTTTTACCTCGTTATTGGTGTCGCGTTTTGTGCAGAATTCTTTTGAATTGGTCCGGAAAAGAAAAATCTCGGAAGTCAAAGGGATTGGAAATTGGGAAGGAGGAAGATTTACTTCCTTTATTTATGAAAAAATGCTTTTAATGGATTATTCTTTTTTTAAGATATTTAATCACATGGGAATTCGTGTTCCCGGGCTTTCAACCTATATCCTATGCAAAAAGTCTTCATAGTTCCCTGCTATAATGAGGCAAACCGGTTGCCGGTAGAAACATTCTTCCATTTTATTGAGAAAAATGATAAGATTTTTTTCCTCTTTGTCAATGACGGCAGCAAGGATAATACATTGGAGGTGATTCGGCAAATGAGTGAAGAAAGTCCACGGTGTTTATATCTTGATCTGGAACATAACGGAGGTAAAGCGGAAGCCGTGAGGGCGGGAATGATCTGGGCATATGAGAATTTTTCCGCTGATTACATTGGTTTTTGGGACGCGGATCTGGCTACTCCACTGGAAGAAATTCCGCAATTTATTTCGGAGGCTGAAACCAGGAATTTTGAAATGGTTACAGGACTGCGGCTAAAACGGTTAGGTGCAAAAGTCAAAAGGAAAACCAGTCGTCATTATTTGGGAAGAATATTCGCCACCGTAGCTTCCGCCGTATTGGGATTGCCGGTTTTCGATACGCAGTGCGGAGCTAAATTGTATAGAAAGGAGATTGTAGGAGGCCTTTTTGAAACTCCTTTCCTGACCCGCTGGCTTTTTGATGTAGAATTATTAGCCCGTTATATCCGGATTTACGGAAAAGATAACGCTGAGGAAAAAATTTATGAATATCCGGTTTATCAATGGGAGGATATAGGAGGTTCACGTTTGAAACTCAAAGATTTTATGAAAGCGCCTTATGAGCTCTATAAAATAAAGATGAAGTATTTAAGGAAAAAAAATTAATACTGTTAAATATGAAAAAACTTTTTCAGGCAAACAAAAATAATATATGGTTCTGGCTATTTTTCGGAATTCTTTTGGTATTGTTTTTCCTAATGCCGATCCTGAGCCTGGATGCGGGAAATACCGGAGATGAAGATACTTATCAGATTCCGCAGGGCGAATATGTATTGGATTGGTTTAAGACCGGAGGGAAAGATACTACGGCTTTAAATTTCAAAGATTTAAAGTATTACGGTTCTTCTTTCGATGTGATCATGGCCTTTTTTAATAGGACCTTTGATGTGGATAATATCAATACCACCCGTCATATTTTCAATTCTTTTTTCGGCTGGCTTGCAATTCTGTTTGCCTCGTTAATTGCCTATAAAGCCGGTGGATGGAGGGCAGGAGTAATCACCATGGTATTGCTCTTTCTTTCCCCGCGTTTCCTGGGCCATTCTTTTAATAATCCGAAAGATATACCTTTTGCGGCCTCGGTGATCATGGCTCTTTATTTCATGATCCTTTTTTTCGAACAATTTCCCAAGGTCAGGGTCTCCACTATTATTTTGTTTATCTTATCGATAGCGCTCTCTATCAGTATTCGTATCGGGGGATTGATCCTGTTTGGTTTTTTTGGGTTGTTTGCGTTGGTATTTATTATCCAGAGGAGTTTGGAGAAAAGAAAAAAACTGCAGGCTACAGGTTCGAAAAAATCATCCAAACTTAAAATTTCTGATTATGTTTCAGGGAAAGAGATCGGCCGTCTTTTCGTATACGGAATCATAATTTGTGTAGCGGGTTATTTCCTGGGACTGATCTTATGGCCTTATGCCCTTCTGTCGCCGATCAAAAATCCTTTGGAAGCTTTTCAGTTGATGTCGCATTTCTCGACGGTTATCCGCCAGCTTTTCGAAGGTTCTTTGCAATGGTCGGACGCACTTCCCTGGTATTATACACCCAAATATATTTTAATTTCCATTCCGGTAGCGGTGATCATCGGCTGTTTGCTATATCCTTTTATCGGCGGATGGAAGAAAGAAAGCCGGTTTACTACGTTTATCGTTTACTTTGCCTTCATTTTCCCGGTATTCTGGATCGTTATTACAAATGCTAACGTATACGGCGGATGGAGACATGCCATGTTCGCTTATCCCCCGATGGTTGTGGCGGCCGGTTTAGGTTTCAATGCCCTGATAGACTTCATTAAAAACAAATATGGGAAAATAGCGGCGACGGCTCTTCCGTTTGTTTTATTAATTCTGCCTTTCATCCATATTGTAAAAAATCATCCGTACGAATACGTCTATTTCAATGTGTTGGGCGGTGGTATGAAAAATGCTTACGGCAATTATGAAATGGATTATTATTATCATTCTACGAGAGAAGCGACGGAGTGGGTTTTGACTAATGCCCAAAAAAGCGGTCTGGAAACAGGCAGAAAAATCCGGGTGGCTTCCTGGCATACTGCTTCCGTAGGTTATTACCTGCGAAATGATACGGCAAATTTCCAAAATACTTTTTCCCGTTGGTACGAACGTAGTAATAATGATTGGGATTACGGTATTTTCGTCATTACAGGTATGATGCCGGAACAGCTTAAAAGCGACCATTTCCCGCCTGCCAATACGGTACATGAGATTAAGGTGGACGGTGAACCGATCTGTATTATACTGAAACGTGATGATAAATCTGATCTAAAAGGATTCCAGTACAAATCAAAAGGCATTATGGATACTGCCGTTTATTATTTGCAGGAAGCTTTGGAAAAAGATCCTTACAATGAACCTGCGATGATGAACCTGATCGAGATCTATATGCAAACGGGACAACCGGATAATGCCAAACCGTATATTGACAGGGCCCGCGAGTTTATACCTAAATATGAAACTTCCAATTTCTTCCTAGCCCATTATTACCTGGCTAAAAATCAGGATGATGAAGCGCTTAAGATCTGCTATCAGATCATGGATGATAATTACAAATTCCGTGCTGCTTATCATTTGGCCTGTAACATATATCTTCGCCGTAATGATCTCCGTTCGGCCGAAAAAGAACTGGTCAAGCTAATCGATATCGATCAGTTGGATGATCAGGCTATCAGGCAACTGATCGAGATATACAGGGCGCAGGGTTTGAATGAAGCTGCAGGGTATAAGAAATTATACAGGGTTATTGCCAAGAGTCTGGAAAAGCGCGGGAAAAAGAAAGAAGCGAAAGAATATTACGATATGGCTAAACAGATCCGGATGTAATATCCGCCGGAGAAGTAACGTAGTAATGAAAAATATAAGATCTTATAACCCTAGATCATTTTCAAAATATTGATCTCAGCATCCGTAAGGAAACGCCATTTACCCCTTGGGAGGTTCTTTTTGGTTAGTCCTGCGAAAGCTACACGATCCAGTTTAATCACATTATAGTCGAGTTTTTCGAATATACGGCGTACGATCCGGTTCCTTCCGGAATGTATGGTGATTCCGATTTCCCTTTTGGAATCATTGACATAAGCCAGATCATCCGGTTTAATAAAACCGTCCTCCAGCTCAATTCCGTTCAGAATAGCCTCAAAATCGGATCCCGACAGGTTTTTATTCAACTCGAGATAATATATTTTCCGGATATTGTGTTTGGGATGCGTCAGTTTTTTAGCCATTTCACCATCATTGGTAAAAAGCAGTAGTCCCGTGGTATTTTTGTCTAATCTTCCGACCGGATATACACGTTCCTTACATGCTCCCCTTACCAGTTCCATCACGTCTTTCCTGTCACGGTCATCATACATGGTGGTGATATAATCTTTGGGTTTATTCAATAAAAGGTAGACAGGTTTTTCCCTTTGCAATACTTTATCGCCGAACCGTACTTCGTCCGTGGGCATTACTTTGGTACCCAGTTCGGTCACCACTTTACCGTTCACGGTAATAGCGCCGGATTCGATCAGGGTGTCGGCATCCCTGCGCGAACAAATGCCCGCATTGGAAATATATTTATTTAGACGGATCGGCCCGTACTGCTCTTCATATTCGAGAGAAAGTATTTTTTGTTTCTGTGGCGCTTTCCGTCCTTCACGATGACGTCTCTCCACAATTTCGGTTAAAATAGCGGATTCGGCCGTTACGTCCCTTTTTCTTTTTCTGGGAGCATCGTCTTTATATCTGTCATTCTTATAAGCGGGTTTGTCCGAACTTCCGGAAAAGGAACGCCTCGGTCTTTCCTCCGAAGAATCATAATGTTTGCGGTTATCACGATCGCGAAACCTGTCGTCACGCCTGTCATCCTGTCGTGTATTTCTGGAAGTGTAAGGTCCTTTCTTAAACGGTTTTCCATCACGGTCATTCCCGTATTTCCTGCCTCCGGCGGGTCTTCCTGTCTTCCGGTCTCCGCTTCCTGATGCATCATCCCTGCGGGAAGAATAAGGTCTTCTTTCCGAATTTCTATCATCGCCACGGTCTGCATAACGGCTTCTTTCCGGTCTCTCATCCCTGCGGAATCCTGATCCGGATGAAGAATTGTCTCCACGGGACGAGTAAGGTCTTCTTTCTGAATTTCTATCATCGCCACGGTTTGTGTAACGGCTTCTTTCCGGTCTGTCATCCCTGCGGAATCCTGATCCGGATGAAGAATTACTTCCACGGGATGTATAAGATCTTTTAACTGAATTGCCGTTATCGTCGCTATCGGTATATTTCCTGGTTCTTGCCGGTCTGTCGTCCTTCCGGAATCTTGATCCGGATGAAGGAGAACCGTTTCCCCGGCTGCTTCCGGAGCCGCGGGACCGCCCATTTCCGGATGAATTATCCGTACGGGTATTCTTTATTGTTTGCTTAAAACTACGTTTTTTAGGGGAATCTTCCATTAAATGTCTCTGTTAAATCCTGGTTTTGTGCTTGTAAAACCAGCCGGCAAAGATACAAAAAAAATGATTGATTCAAAAGTCTTTAGATCAATTTGCATGAGAATATATTCCGGACGAACCTATTTCTTATTTATTAGGTTCGAATATTTTAATATTTTGTAATAGATGATTTTAAAGAAAAAAATGGTGATAAACTTTTTATTGTAAAAAATTGTTGTATCTTTGCACCCAGTTACAGTGCGGGGTAGAGCAGTGGTAGCTCGTCGGGCTCATAACCCGGAGGTCGTAGGTTCGAGTCCTGCCCCCGCTACCAAAACGAAAGCCTTACAAATTGCATTTGTGAGGCTTTTTTGCTTCCAAAAATGTATGAAGGATTTATCAGCCATGATATTCGCCGCCGGTTTGGGAACCCGGTTGTATCCCCTCACCGCCGACAAACCGAAAGCTTTGGTCGAGGTCAACGGGATTACTCTCCTGGAACATGCCATACGTAAAATTACCGGCTCGGGTATACATCATATTGTCGTGAATGTTCATCATTACGCCGACCAGATGATTGAATTCCTGAATACCCGTCATTTCGATGCGCAGATTACCATATCTCACGAACGGGATATTCTTCTGGATACGGCTGGGGGTTTGAAATTCGCTTCATCGCATTTTCCGGATTCACAACATATTTTACTTTATAATGTCGATATCCTCTCTTCGATTGACCTTAAAAAGATGGTGAGTTTCCATTTATCACAAGATGCGATCTCGACTGTGGCGGTACGTCGGCGTGATACGGCACGGTATCTCATATTTGATTCCCGGTCGATGGAACTTTGCGGATGGCTGAATAAGAAAACAGGTGAAACCATTATCAGAAAAGAGACGGAATATCCGGTTGAATTAGCTTTCAGCGGCATCCATGTGATCAGAAAGGACCTTATCGACAAAATCCCGGCTGCGGAAAAAATATCATTGGTCCCGCTTTATCTGGATCTGGTACCGGCGGAAAAAATAGTGGGATATCAGCATCAGGAAGATACCTGGATGGATGTGGGAAACTATGAGAATTATCTTCTCATTTCCGGCAGGAACGTATAAATTTCCTAAATTTTAAGTAGAAGGATTGTCATTTTAAATTTTGGGTCCTTATTAACGGTTCCGTGTTTAAAAAAAATCCGCGGAGGTATCGGATTTTTGGTTTTTGCTATTCCATTTTATTCCAAAATCCACATTATTCCATTATTTTCCATTTTATTCCAATGTATTAATCTATTTTTGACCGAATAATTTCTTCTTTATATATAAATGATTATATATCAATAAAATAATCTATAAATAAGATTGTTAATATAAATCGCCTCTTATCAATATTTTAATGTCAATAACCTTAATTATTAAAATTAATTTCCTTTTTTTTCCTTATTGTAAATCAATAAATTAAAGGATAAAAATTACTTTAAAATCTATTTTATTATAAATTATGGAGTGATCTGAAAATTTATGTGTATTTTTGTCAGGATAAAATAGTCCATAATGTCAAATCTTGATTACGGTTATTGGGAGGTTTCTATTGAAAAGCAGGGTCGCATCAAATTGCCCGCTGCTTTATTGAAATCTTTGCCTGAAGACGAACGTAAAAGTTTTTGGGTAACCCATGGTTTCGGCCGGCATATCATGCTTTGGACGGCTAACGCCTACCGTGAGCAGATGGAATATTTAAATTCATTGGATAGAAATGTAATCGAAGTTAAAAAATACAGAAATGCTTTTTTAAGAAACACTGCCAACGTTGAGTGTGATGCACAGGACAGATTTGTAATTCCAAAACCGCTGCTCGAACAATATAAAATTGAAAAAGAAGTGGTTTTATTGCTGGATAACGGAAGGATAGAGATATGGAATAGTGAATTGTATCATCAGGAATTTGACATGGATCCTGATGTATTTAATACACTTAATGAAGCAATACATCTTGGAAAATATAACCCTGTTATTGAGAAAAGCAATGAGCCAATATCATAATCCGGTCCTTTTACATGATTCAGTCGACGCTCTGGAAATCCGGGAAGACGGTACCTACGTGGATGTTACTTTCGGAGGAGGAGGACACTCATCGGAAATATTGAACCGGCTGGGGCCCGACGGAAGATTGCTGGCTTTCGACCAGGATCCGGATTGCCTGAAGGATAAAATACAAGATGAACGTTTTCAGTTTATTCCTTCCAATTTCCGGAATTTGAAGAAGTTCTTACAGTATTATAAAGCATGGCCTGTCAACGGAATTTTAGCGGATCTGGGTGTGTCTTCTTATCAGCTGGATACTCCCGGGCGGGGTTTTTCCTATCGTTACGACGGTTCACTGGATATGCGCATGAATCCGGGAAAGGGTATTACCGCTTTTGATGTCGTCAACCAATATACGGAAAACAAATTGACCGAGATCTTTTATAGTTACGGGGAATTGTCCCAGGCAAGGCGTGTGGCCCGGAAAATTATCGAGTTTCGTCAGGAAAAGCAAATTGCCACGACTTTTGAATTGGTGGATGTGGTGACGCCTCTTTTTCCCGCTAATAAAGTGAATAAATCCTTGTCACAGTTATTTCAGGCGATCCGTATAGAGGTGAACGGTGAATTGGAAGTATTGAAAGAGTTTCTTTTACAAACACCCGAAGCTTTGGCGCCACAGGGTAGACTGGTTATTATTTCATATCACTCCCTTGAAGACCGGTTGGTAAAGAATTTTTTACGGTCGGGGAACTTTACGGGAGAGGTCGAGAAAGATTTTTTTGGTAATCCGATTACTCCTTTCCAGTTGATCTCCCGGAAGGCACTTTTATCGGGAGAAGAGGAGATCAGGGAAAACTCACGTGCGCGTAGCGCTAAACTAAGAATTGCAGAAAAGAGATAACCGATGAAAACCACTTACAGGAAAAACGAACAAAACCGTAAACCCGAAAAGAAAAAAAGTTCTTTCTGGGAATTTATGGGTGGAGAATTCCTGCTTCATCGTTCGGTGGTAAAATGGTATCCCTATATTTTATTCCTTTTCGTTCTGGCCGCTATCATCATTTATAATGAAAAGTCTATTACTGAAAAGAATAACAGAATTGACGAGCTGGATAAGGAATACAAAAATTCCATTACGGAATTAAGGGAAAACAATCAGTTTATCCCTTATGATTCCACTTTGAAACTGATAAAGATCCTGGAAGACCGGGGATTTGAAAAAAATGATAAAACCGTATATAAAATTCCCGTGACAGCCAGTCCCGATAAATAATAGAAAATGTCTACCGAAAATCCTGCCAGAAAATCTAACGGACGAATTTTTGTTGTCTATACCCTCTTACTTATTTTTGGGGTGGTATGCCTGATTAAAATATTGTCACTGGGAATTAAGGACAGAGGACTTTATACGGGTACCAGCGAACGTTGTCTGGATAAAACCAGGGAGAATTGGGAAGATGATCCTTTGGCACAGGATTCTACCTGTAATTGTTTTGTCCTTTTAAACAACAAACGTCCCCGCCGCGGAGATATTTTCGACGACCAGGGCAGGATACTTGCCAGTGACGTTACGGTTTACGATATTACGCTTGACGGCAATACGTTTGCCCGGGCTAAAAGGAACAAATCATACCTGGAGAATCCGTCGAAGCTCGATTCGCTTGTGGATGCTTTGTCCGCGGAATTTTATGGAATATTCAGGTACAAGTTCCCCAATTATAATCTCGGATATTATAAGCAGAAGATCGCGAAAAGTTTTAAGGAAAAGTCCAACGTACTGATTCTCCGGTCCAATTTATTAAATGAGAAAAGATGGATCACGGTGGAAGATATTGTTAAGGTGAGGAGTATTCCTTTCCTGAAAGGAGCGACCAATATCACCGGCCTTAACCTTACCAGGCATATTGTAAGGATGAATCCTTACGGTGAAATGGGCAAAAGATCAGTAGGGAGACTGGTGGACGGCCGATGGGACGGACTGGAATACGAGTTTAACGAAGCACTGCACGGGAATAACGGATCTAATAAAATCGTGAGGGTAAACGGGGTTAATATTCCTTTGAATGATAATATAGACCCTGTGGACGGGAATAATATACATACGACTATTAATCTGGAAATACAGAATATTGTCCATAACGAGTTATTGAAGGTCCTGAAGGATTACAAAGCCGAGTGGGGGTGCGCGGTGGTCATGGAAACCAGAACGGGAGAAGTAAAAGCCATTTCCAACCTGACCCGTATCGATAGCGGCAGGAGACACTACTCCGAACAGAAAAACTATGTCATCAATTATATGCTGGAACCGGGCTCCACTTTTAAGCTTGCCTCTTTGCTGGGTTATCTGGACCGGACACCTGATGACAGCGCCAGGAAGTATCCTATCCTTGCCCATACTTTCGTAAACAGAAATAGCGCCGGAAGGGAGTTTAAGTATATTAAAAAAGATGATCCCGACAAAACAGAAGCCTCGGCATATCCAATAGAAGCGTTCCAAAGATCATCCAATGTGGGTATCGCTTCCATGGTTTTCGATAAATTTTCGGGATACCACGATTACCTTAGTAAAATCGATTCTTTATATATTACGACGTCCTTTTCCACACAATTAGGGAATGTAAAACCTCCTAATATCAAGCGTAATGCCAAAGATTTCCACTCCTACTATAATGCTTGCTTCGGGACGGGATTCACCATGACCCCGATCCAGACACTGATCTATTATAATGCCGTGGCCAATGACGGAAAAATGATCGTTCCCTTATTCGTGAAAAGTATTTCCCGTAATAAGGATACATTGGCCAAATATCAGGCTGAAGTCATCGCGGACCAGATATGCAAACCCGAGACCATCCGGCGTGCGAAAGAATATCTTGAATCAGTGGTAATGGGTCAATTCGGGACGGCAAGGCGTTACCGCGATCCAAATTTTACTTTTGCAGGTAAAACGGGAACCCGTGATATATGGGATGAAAAGATCGGAGGCTATGACCGCCGGCATAACTGTGTGTCGTTCTGTGGCTATTTTCCGGCTGAAGATCCTAAATATACCTGTGTCATATATATTTATGACGTTCCTAAAAAAAGTTCCATCGCGGTGGAAGCTTTTACCAAAATGGCTAGGAATATCTTAAATCTTACTACGTTCGATGCCCTTCAGACTATCGATGTCACCAAAGAACGGAAATTACCGCCGGTGAAGATAGCTTCTTCCGGGAACCTGCAGACCGTACTTGCTTCCATGGGTTACTACAAAGACGGGGAGTCAGACTTTCAGGCACCTTACATCTATCGCAGCGCGGGTGAATTAAAGCCTTATACCTTGCAAAATCTTAAAGATAATATGCCGAACGTAAAGAATATGTCTTCTTCGGATGCGGTATATGAACTATCCAAAGCCGGCTATAAAGTGGTCATTAAAGGGAAGGGAGTCGTCAGGGAACAGGAATACCATTCCGGATCCGGTACGGTGATGCTGACTTTAAGTCCGTAATGATCTATACTTTGTTGTACACTTTAACCATAACCTATTAATATATTGTTCGTGAAAAGATTAGATGCCCTTCTGAAAAATGCCGGATCTTTCGAGATCAAAGGTACTGTCGAGGTACCCGTTACCGATATTACATTCGATTCACGAAAAATAGGAAATACCGGATCCCCATTATATGTAGCTCAACGGGGAACACATGCCGACGGCCATTTATTTATCGGACAGGCCGTCACAAACGGGGCAAAAGTGGTGGTGGTCGAAGAGTGGCCGGAGCATATCGCGCCGGAAATCACCTATGTAAAAGTACCGGATTCAACTCTGGTACTGGGACGTATGGCTTCCGCCTTTTATGATGAACCCAGCAAAAAATTACAACTTATCGGGATTACAGGAACTAACGGAAAAACCACTATCGCGACTTTATTATACAGGCTTTTCAGGGATTTTGGTTTTCCGGCAGGACTGATCTCTACGATCGAGAATATTATGGACGGGGAAACGATACCTTCCACCCATACCACACCGGATGCGGTGACTCTAAACCGGTTGCTCCGTACAATGGTGGATAAAGGCTGCCAGTATTGTTTTATGGAAGTGAGTTCCCACGCCGTTCACCAGCAAAGGATAGCAGGGCTTGAATTTGCCGGCGGAGTATTTACCAATATCACACATGATCATCTTGATTATCATAAGACTTTTGTCGAATATATTAAAGCCAAAAAGGCTTTTTTCGACCGGTTGCCGAAAAAAGCTTTCGCTCTTGTCAATAAAGACGATAAAAACGGGCTGGTCATGGTCCAGAACAGTAAAGCTGATATAAAAACCTACAGTTTATCGACTGCAGCGGATTTCAAGGGAAAGATCCTGGACAACAGTTTTGAAGGACTTCATATGATGATGGATCATGAAGAAGTTTATTTCAGGCTTACCGGGAAATTTAATGCTTCCAATCTGCTGGCTATTTATGGAACAGCCGTATTACTGGGATTACCCAAAGAAGAGGTCCTGATCAAGATGAGCGCGCTGGAAAGCGCGGCCGGCCGTTTCCAGGTATTGAAAAATGACCGTGGATGTAAAGCTATTGTTGATTATGCCCACACACCCGACGCTTTACAAAATGTGCTTTCCACCATTAAAGAGATTGTAAATCAAAGTGCGGAGATCATTACCGTGGTGGGTACAGGCGGAGACCGGGATGCCCTTAAACGTCCGGTTATGGCTTCTACAGCCTGTAAATTGAGCGACAAAGTGATCCTTACTTCGGATAATCCCCGTTCGGAAGATCCATATTCTATATTGAAAGATATGGAAGCAGGTGTGCCGGTAGCTTTTAAAAAGAATGTACTGCTTATTGAAAACCGGGAAGAAGCTATCAAAACCGCCTGTATGATCCTTAAAGATCATGGTGTACTACTTGTAGCGGGTAAGGGGCATGAAAATTATCAGGAAATCAAGGGAGTAAAATATCATTTCGATGATATGGAAATACTGGAGAAATATTTTTAATAATACATCCGTAAATATTAGATACTATGTTATACTATTTGTTCGACTGGCTTGAAACACTGGATTTTCCCGGAGCACGACTGTTCCATTATATTTCTTTCAGGGCGGCCCTGGCCGTGATCCTGTCACTCTTTATTTCCATCGTAATAGGGAAAAGTGTGATCAATTTCCTGAAGAAAAAGCAGATAGGCGAGACCGTGAGGGATCTGGGACTTTCCGGACAGACAGAGAAGAGCGGGACTCCCACCATGGGCGGATTGATCATCATCGCCTCTATCCTGATACCGGTGTTGCTCCTTACCAAATTGCACAATGTCTATATCATATTGATGCTGTTTACCACTATCTGGCTGGGTCTTCTGGGATTTCTGGATGATTATATTAAAGTTTTCAAAAAGAACAAAGAAGGGCTTTCCGGAAGAAAAAAACTCCTGGGCCAGATTCTGCTCGGATTAGTGATCGGATTGGTCATGTATTTCCATCCTGATGTCGTGATCAAGGAAAAATTCGAACCCACGCCGGATTATGTGAATACAGAACAAATGTTTTCCTTCGATAATGCCAATAAGACTAAAACCGTTTTTAGCGACAGTCCCGCCGAACATTCCACGAAAACTACCATTCCTTTTGTGAAAAATAATGA